>JASMHZ010000019.1 GCA_030750465.1 Candidatus Peribacteraceae bacterium | reverse complement strand
AATTATTCCCGCTGATCAATTGCCGGATGATGTTGATGAAGTGCCGGATGATATTTTGAACTGGGCGGTTAAATGTTCAGTTTCCGGCAGACCTTTTAGGATAATAAAACAGGAGCTGGATTTTTACAGGAGATTCAAGCTTCCGATTCCTAAATTACACCCCGATGAGCGCCACAAAGCCAGATTGAATAAAAGGAATCCTCGCAAATTATGGGCCAGAACCTGCGATAAGTGCAAAAAAGAGATGCAGACCACATATGCGCCGGAGAGGCCCGAGAAGGTATTTTGCGAGGAATGTTATTTGAAAGAAGTTTATTGAAACCCCCTGTC
Source organism: Candidatus Peribacteraceae bacterium (assembly GCA_030750465.1). GTDB lineage: Bacteria > Patescibacteriota > Gracilibacteria > Peribacterales > Peribacteraceae > UBA2144. The sequence goes on along the minus strand of JASMHZ010000019.1, from coordinate 19,385 downwards.
TGAACCATGATTAAAGGATTTTAGGATAGACAGGATTATGAAAGGCTAAATCGTTGTATGTACATTGTACATACAGCTAATAATTAAGCACGTGTTGCTATAATCAAGTTAATCCTGTAATCATGTGAATCAAGGTTCAGACAGATGTATACTAATACTGATGTCCTCCTGCACTCAATGCGGCCAAGAGTTCGAGATAACTGATGGTGATTTAGAAATGCTAGATCAGCTAAGCCACACTATTGGTGGAATCAAACTGGATCTTCCGCCTCCAACCAAATGTCCAGACTGCCGATCGCAACGTAGAATGGCGCACGTAAACCAGCTCAATTTGTATGAGCGCAAATGTGATCTAACCGGAGAAAACATCCTCTCGAATATTCGACCGGATTCTCCGTACAAAGTTTACAGACAAGAAGATTGGTACAGTGACAAATGGAATTCGTTGGATTACGGTAAAGAATTTGATTTTAATCGTCCGTTCTTTGAGCAATGGCAGGAAGTACTTACCAATACTCCGCGGCCTAATTTGTTCACAGGATATCAATATGATGAAAACTGTGAATACACAAATCATGCGGGAAAGAACAAGAACTGTTATTTGATTTTTGATTCAGATGAAAACAGAGACTGCTATTACAGTTACAGCTTGAACCAGTGCGAGAACTGTGTTGACTGTTTCCGCACTCGAAAATCTGAACTCTGCTACGAATGTGTAGATTCTGTTAAGTGCTACGGAAGCACATACTTGCAGGATTGCGACAACTGCTCTGATTCTATGTTTTTGAAAAGCTGCACAGGATGTAAACATTGCCTGATGTGCAGCAATATGAAAAACAAGGAGTATTGCGTAGAGAATAAACAAGTTAGCAAAGAGGAATTTGAAAAATTCCGTGCAATGCTTGGTTCTTACTCTGCATTGCAATCGGCCCAGCAGAGATTTGAAAAACTTAAGCTGGAATATCCGCAAAAATATTTGCACGGCATCCAGAACGAGAATGTCACTGGCGATTATTTGGTGAACTGCAAAAATGCACATTTATGCTTTGATTCGGAGGATTTGTGGGACTGCAGACATGTTACTCAGGGCTTTATGCCGCTTAAGAATTGCATGGATATTCATGAATGCGGCGATGGCGAGCGATTGTATGAAAGCTCGGTTGCAGGATACGGCATTCACAGTTGTTTGTTTAGCAATCATACGCTTGCACACATGAACGACATGATTTACTGCACATTATGTAATCATTCAAAAAACTGCTTTGGATGCGTAGGCATACAACGAAAAGAACATTGTATTCTTAATAAACAATACACGCAGAAAGAATATGAAGAATTGGTTCCCAAGATTGTAGATCATATGAAGAGTACCAAAGAATGGGGCGAGTTCTTCCCAGTAACAATATCTACATACGGATACAACGAATCACTCGCACAAGATTACTATCCTTTAACCGAAGAAGAAACCAAAACACGAGGATGGAAATGGGTAAATGACCTGGGGAAGAAGAAGGCAGCCGGATCAAAGGTAGAATTACCAGACAACATAAATGACGTGACTGAGGATATCTGCGATAAGATTCTCACGTGCGAAGAAACTAGCCGACAATATAAGATTATTCCCCACGAATTTAAATTCTATAAGCAATTACATGTGCCGTTGCCTCGAATTGACTTCTTCCAGCGCTACAAGAAGCATCTCGCTATGCGCAACCCGAGAGTTTTACATGATCGCAAGTGTGATAAATGCGGAGTAGATATTCAGACTAGTTATGTACCCACAAGACCAGAGAAGATATACTGCGAGACTTGCTATCAGCAATCTCTTGAATAATGCAGAATACATGTACAAAATGCGGCGTTGAGTTCGAGATCACTACTCGTGATGAAGAGTTCTACGAAAAGATGAAAGTACCTCCTCCAACACACTGTCCAGACTGCAGATTGCAACGCAGGCTTGCTTGGAGAGTGACGTGGACTCTCTATATAAGAAAGTGTGATATATCTGGCAAAGATATCCTTTCAATATTTCCACCAGATGCACCTTACACAATTTGCCATCATGAGGAGTGGTACAACAACAAAGCAAATGCATTGGATTTCGGCCAAGACTTCGATTTCAATCGTCCTTTCTTTGAACAATTCAACGAAGTTCTTCACAGGGCTCCCCTGCAGAGTTTGTCCGTTGATTTTCTACAAAATAGCGACTACGTAAATGAAGCTGGGCATTTGAAAAACTGTTACTTGATAGTTGAATCTGACGGGAACCAAGATTCGTTATATTCATATCGAATATTAGGAGCAACAAGCTGCGTCGACTGTATATTTGTTAAGGATTCTGAATGGTGTTACGAATGCACCGACTGCGTCACATGCAATAAACTTCTTTACGGCCAGCTCTGCGAACAATGCCGTGACAGTACATTCCTCTTTGACTGCAGAGGATGTCAAAATTGTTTTGGATGCGTTGGCCTTCGAAAAAAACAATTCTGCATCTTCAACGAACAACTTACGGAAGAAGAGTACAAAACACGGGAAGCATCATTAGATTTATGCAATCCCGAGCACGTACAAACAGTAATGGCCAGATTTGAGGAACTTAAACGTGCACATCCCCGAAAAGCAATTACAGGGGAGCAAAACGATAATGTTTCTGGAGAATACATCAATGAAAGTAAGGAATGCTTTGACTGCTATGACATTCGACAATGCCGCGATTGCAAGTATTGCCATATGCTAATGGAAGTAAATGACTGTATGGATTACTACGTTTGGGGGATGGGCGGTGATCGCATCTATGAATGTCTAACTTGTGGATATCACCCTCACTCACTTAGGTTTTGCGTGAAATGCTGGGAGGGTGTGCACAATCTTACGTATTGCTTCCAGTGCACATTGGGAACAAACAACTGTTTTGGATGTGTCGCAGTGCACAGAGGCGAGTACTGCATTCTGAATAAACAATACTCAAAGGAAGAATATGAAAAGCTAGTTCCAAAGATAATTGAACACATGAAAAAGACAGGTGAGTGGGGAGAATTTTTCCCGGCATCTATTTCACCCCATGCATACAATGAAACATCCGCACTTGAATACTTTCCACTAAACAAAGAGGAAGTTATAAATCGTGGCCTAAAGTGGCAGGATAATCTGCCAACAACAACTGGGAAAGAAACCGTTTCTTGGAATGACATTCCATATGATATCGATCAAGTCACTGAATCAATTTGTGATGAAGTACTGGCATGTGAGAGAACAGGTAAAAACTTCCGGATTACAAAACAAGAGTTGGCATTTTATAAACAAATGCGTCTGCCAATTCCCAGGATCCATTACTACGAAAGGCATTTGGATAGGAAGAACCTCAGAAATCCAAGAAAGCTTTGGAAACGAAGTTGCGATAATTGTGGAACCGAGATAATGACCGCCTATGCGCCCGAAAGGCCCGAAATTGTGTACTGTGAGACGTGCTATCACAAAGAAGTTTATGGATGATGCCCCCCTTGATTAGAAGGATTAATAGATAGACAGGATTAAAGAAATTGGATTGTTTGTTGGTTATTTATAAATACATTAAGATAATTCTCTGTAATCAAGCTAATCCTTTAATCTTGTGAATCATGGTTCAGACAATTTGTAAGCAATGCGGCACCGCGTTTGAGATCGCTGATGAGGATCTGAAGTTTTATGAACAAGTGTCACCGGTCTTCAGTGGAAAGAAGTATCTAATTCCTCCTCCTAAATATTGTCCGGACTGCCGACAACAAAGAAGGCTTGCAATGTGCAATGAACAAAACCTTTATAATTCAACCTGCGACCTATGTAAGAAAGAAATGATTTCACAATTCCAGCCCAATCAAACCTTTCCTGTCTACTGTCGTGACTGTTGGCATAGTGATGAATGGGATCCCAAGGAATGTGGAAAAGATTTTGATTTCTCCCGTCCTTTTTTCGAACAATTCGCAGAATTACAAAAGTCCGTGCCAGCGCAAGGACGTGATGTACAAGGTACTGTTATTAACTGTGAATACATCCACTTTGCTGGATTCTCCAAGAACTGCTATCTGATAATGCATGCTGATTTTTGTGAGGATTGCCTTTATGGATATGGCTTCAAGAAAAATATCGCATGTGTTGACGGTTTTTATAATCTACACAGTGAACTTTGTTATGAATGTATCGATGCCCATAAGTGCTATGAATTAATTGGTTCACAGGAATGTGTAAACTGCAGCTCAAGCTGGTTTCTGCGCGACTGTATAGGATGTAAGAACTGTATTCTTTGTACAGGACTTCGTGATAAAGAATATTGCATAGAGAATCAGCAATATTCCAAAGAGGATTACATGGCGAGAAAAAAGGAAATGGATTTAGGATCTTACAAAACGTATCAAAGACTTAAAGAAAAACTCCAGGATCTGGAACTCAAGCACACATTTAAAGAATACCAAGGACACAATTTACAAAACTGCTCCGGAAATCACCTATACAACTGCAAAAACACTTTCGAAAGCTTTGATTGCGAAGATGTTGAAGATGGAAAATACTGTTACCAAATGGTACTGAGTTCAAAGAACATATATGATACGTATCAGTATGGAACCAACCTGCAGGAATCCCTTGAAAGCTGTATCTGTGGAGATAATGGATACCACATCTTATTTTGCTTTGGAGGACACGTAGATAGCACCGATCTTTCATATTGTTGGTATATGGAATCGTGTAAAGATTGTTTCGGATGTACATTCATGCATCACCAACGCTATTGCATCTTTAACAAACAATATACAAAAGAAGAATATGAAGAACTTGTACCTAAAATTATTGAGCATATGCAAAAGACAGGAGAGTGGGGAGAACATTTCCCAATGAAAAATTCATTCTTCGGTTACAACCACACAACTGCAAGTCTTTACTATCCACTCGCAAAAGAAGAGGCTCAAATATGTGGAGCCAGATGGTCAGATTATGAACCACCACCTCCAAAAGTAGAGAAAGTAATCCCAGCCGATAGACTTCCAGACAATATTGATGATATTCCTGATGATGTACTTAACTGGGCTATCACATGCGAGGTAACAGGTAAGCCATTTATAATTACTCAACAAGAGTTGCGACTTTATAGACAAATGCGTGTTCCTCTTCCCCGCCGCAACTGGCAACAAAGACAACTGGAAAGATTCAACAAAAGGAATCCTCGCAAACTCTTTGAACGAAAGTGCGACAAATGCGGGAAAGACATAAAGACCACTTATAGCCCCGAAAGGCCCGAAATTGTGTACTGTGAAGACTGCTACCACAAAGAAGTTTACGTATAAAAGCATGCCTGTCCGCCGTAGCCCGAAGGGCGAAGGAGGGCTATCATAAAGAGGTATATGGCTGATTGTAAACAATGTGGCACGGCATTTGAGGTTACTGACGATGATCTGAAGTTTTATGACAAAGTATCACCTATTTTTAATGGGAAGAAATATCAGATTCCCCCTCCAACCTATTGTTCTGAGTGCCGACAAAAAAGAAGAATGGCATGGAGAGGAAAAGATTATTTCTTTCGACCGTGTTCAAAGACAGGCAAGCAATGTATTTCTATTTACCCGCCTGACGAAGAAATGGTTGCATACTCTGCTGACGCTTTTTATGCGTCTGACTGGACCGGCCTTGAGTTTGGTAGAGACTTTGATTTTAACAGGCCGTTCTTTGAACAGTTCTTCGAATTTTGGTATTCAACTCCAAAGCAAATAGCAAATGCGTATAACAACGAAAACTGCGACTACATAATTAATGCTCACAGGAATAAGAGTTGTTATTTGGTAGATGAAATTGATGTAAGTAGGGATTGTTATTACGGATATAACATCCAACACTGTGAAAGTGTAATAAAAGGTTTTTATGCAAGAAAGTCTCAGTTTTGTTACGAAGTATCGCAGGTTGATAACTGTTATGAAGTTTTCTTCGGACACAACATTTACCATTCATCGAATTGTGCATTTGTACGCAACTGCAGAAACTGTAATCACTGTTTGTTTTGCACGAATTTGAGGGAAGCTGATTATCATATTTTTAATAAACGAGTATCAAAAGAAGAATTTGAGAAAGCATGGACACATGTTTTTTCCGGATCTGATGAAATCCTTGAAGAGTGCAAAGCTAAGTATGCTGAATTTCTAAAATCTCATCCTGTACCTGCAGTTATTCAAATTAATACAGAAGATTGTACGGGAGACCAGATAGCAGATAGCAGATAGCCAAAGATGTACTGATAGTTTTAATATTGATAATTGCCGTGACTGCAGATATTGCACAGATATTCACTATTCAAATGACTCATACGACGTGCATATCTACGAAGGAGACGTAATGTACGAAAGTCTGCACACAGGTCCCAAGGGATACAATCAGCTCTTTTCTCATTTAGCTTGGTTTTGCCATAACACTCTGTATTGCAGCCAAATGATTAGTTGCAGATGCGTATTTGGATGTTCAGGACTAAAAAATCAGGAATACTGCGTATTTAATAAGAAGTACTCGGAAGAAGAATATGAAAAACTCACCGGAAGAATTATTGAACACATGCAGAAGACTGGAGAATGGGGCGAATTCTTTCCGATTGAATTAAGCCCCCTTGGATATAACCAAACAATGGCAGATTCTTATTTTCCATTGGAAAAAGATGAAGCCTTGAAGCAAGGATTCAGATGGAAAGATGCTGAGGATCAATATCAGGGCATGAAAGGTGAAGATATTCCGTCTGATCTGTCGGATGCCCCTGAGGATATTGCGAAACTAGTTTATAAGAGCAATGAAAGCGATATAAAGTTTAAGATAACCGCATCAGAAGTAGAATTTCATAAGAAATATGGAATACCTCTGCCACTAAATTCGCCAGCCGAACGCATGCAGACATTCATTGATGCAAATCCTAGAACACTATGGAAAAGGCAGTGTGCTAAATGCAACAAAGAAATGGAAACCGTGTATTCGCCCGAAAGACCTGAAAAAGTATTCTGTGAGAAGTGCTACCTCGCTGAGGTATACTAATTCCATGCCTAACTCTTCTTACGTATTAGTTCTAAAAACCGGCGAAGAGATTGTGGAAAGCCTGACTAAGTATTTGGTGAAGAATAATATTACTGCAGGATCAATCTCCGGAATCGGTGCTGCGACTGATGTCGTATTGAATTTTTATAATATGGAAACAAAAGAATATGAGGAGAAAAGTTTTCCAGAGGAACTTGAAATCCTTTCTCTGATCGGAAATATTTCAATTAAGGAAGGCTCCCCATTCGCACACCTGCATATTGTCTTGGGGACCAACGATTATGCATGTATTGGAGGACACTTGAAATCTGCACACGTTGGACCCACTTGCGAGATTGTGATTCAGGAGCTTGATGTTGAACTGAAGAGAGAGGTTGATGAAACGACTGGGCTATATTTGTTGGATATGAATTGAGTTCAATATCTATAGTAATTAACTAATTGATTAATTAGTTATATGTTTAATACATCTTTGAGAAGCCCCTTAGTAAACTAGTTGCGCAACTAGTTTACTAACAACAACGATATAAAAGAGCCTGGATTACTCCAGACTCTTTATATTACTGATCTAATTACTTCAACTCATACGTCAGATTTACATTTACTCTAATTTCCTGCTCTCCTGTGGGCACAGGCGGCATATTCGCTTCATCTATGTCTCCTCCTCCCATGCCATAAGCCATTGTTTTCTCCATTCTTGCGTACGGCATTCCTCCCCCACCTTCGTTGAAGCCTTTTAGCTTACCAAGATTTTTGCCAAGCTGCTTGGCTAAGTCTGCAGCTTTTTTCTGTCCGTTCTCGATGGCTTTGGTACGCGCCTGCTCTCGGAGTTGTTCAGGCTCATCAATTGTGAAATTGACGCTACCGGCTTGATTTGCGCCCGCAGACGTAGCGGCTGAAAGCACCTTGCTCGTGTCATCCGTATTTCTGATCTTTACGCGCACATTCTGATTAGCTTCGAATCCGCGATCGATTCTTTTACCTTCGTTCCAGTCGTAAGCAGGATTCAAATTCAAATTCTGAGTCTTAATGTCTTTCTCTTCAACTCCCTGTGCTTTGATCGCATCGACAACCGCTGTCATTTTCTCTCCAAGTATTTCCATCGCTTCTTCCGATGTTTTTACGCGTCCGGTTTTAACGCCGAAGCTAAGTTCTGCGATATCCGGGGTTGTCATCACTTTTCCTTCGCCGCTAACAGTAATTGTAAACTGATCTAAATTGCGAGTTTCAATTTTCTTTCCAAGTACAAAAGATCCGCCAAGAATTACAGCTACAAGAATCATTGCAATAAACTTTCCTGAACCTGAGTTGCATGAGTCCATATGTGTGAGGGGTAATGATAGGGACGAAGTATAAGTGAAGAGTTATAAAAAGCCACTATTCACTATTCACTATTCACTTTTAACTTTATAGCCCTTTTCCTCCAATTCTAAGGCCAACTCCGGACCCCCGCTATCAGCGATTCTCCCATCAATCATCATATGCACGCGGTCTGGCTTAACGTAATCAAGGATTCGCGCATAATGAGTTATGATTAAAAATGATCTTTCTGGCGAGCGCAATTTTTCAATACCACTTGCGACGGTTTTGAGTGCATCAATATCAAGCCCTGAGTCGGTTTCATCAAGTATCGCAAATGATGGTTCAAATACAGCCATCTGAAGCATCTCTGCTTTCTTCTTTTCGCCTCCGGAAAATCCTTCGTTTACAGGCCTATCGGCGAAACTGTGATCCATACCAATCTCATCCATTTTTTGCTGAAGAAGCGCCTGAAAAGTTATTGGAGAAATCTCTCTACCTTCCGCGTTGCCCTGCACCCCTTGTGGTGCACGGGGGTGTCTGGCAGACATCTGCGCTTTGTATGCAGCAAGCAAAAAACTTCTGAGTGAAACTCCGGAAATGGTGCGAGGATATTGGAACGCAAGAAATACGCCTGCCTTGGCTCTCTCATCAGCAGTCTTCTTGAATAGATCTTGTCCTCTGAATGATACTTCCCCTGAAGTTACCTCATAATCAGGATGTCCCATAAGGACATTTGATAAAGTTGATTTGCCTGAACCATTTGGACCCATAAGAGCATGAACTTCGCCTTGGGGAATTTCCAAATCAACTCCATGAAGAATCTCTTGTCCATCGACAGATGCTTTTAAGCCTTTGATTGACAACTGAAGATTCATAATGGACACTCATTGTAGCGTCATTTTTAACTTTTCAATTTATTTTGTGCCAAAAGTAACATTCACATACGATGGCCAAACTACAGAAGTAAAAGCTAAAGAGGGCCAAACCTTGCTGGAAGCCGCGATTGAAGCAGGAGTCCCAATGGAACACGCTTGTGGAGGTAATGGTTTTTGCACAACTTGTAGATGCAAGGTAAAAAAGGGTTCGGAGAATTTAAGTGCAAGAAATGACCGCGAGGAGAATATGGGTGTTAGCGAAGATCCTGATCGCTTGGGTTGTCAGGCGGCAGTCGGGGGAGATGTGGAGGTGGAGCTGGCTGAGGAATAAATAAAAAATTGTTAAATTGCTAAATTGTTCGCAGAGCGAGCTATTTACTTTGATACAAACTATAGAAGCATCAATCGTGCGTAACGCTCTGTCGAGCAATTTAACAATTTAGCAATTTAGGCCTCAATTCATTCAATACTATTTAGCGTTCTCAACTTCTCCTTCACCTCCTCATCATAAGGCTCCAACTTATTAATTTTCCGATAAACCTCGAGCGCCTTTACAGAATCCTCTGACTTCTCACAGCTCTCCGCAAACAATCTGAGGAGCTCCGTATCTCTGCTAAGCCTTGCAGTTGCTTTTTCTAAGTACGACATTGCTTCGCCGAACCTTTCTGAAGCAAAAAGCGCTCTGCCAAACGCTGCCATTCTCTTGTGACTCTGAGGATCGCGTTCAAGCGCCTTTTGATAAGAAGCACACGCTCTATCAAATTTTCCTTGCCTGTAATAAGCAAGTCCGAGATTAGAGTAGCAAGATGCATCATCAATCTTTGCCAAGAGCTCCCGATACATCGCTTCTGCTTTTTGATCCCTGCCCATGTTCAGGTAAAGCTTTGCAAGTTGTGCGTGAGCTTCGTGTGCATCCGGATATGCAGTGAGAGCTTGAATATAAAAACCTTCTGCTTCCTCTAGCTTTTCTCTTGCTTCTGCTCGTTCAGCGGCATTAATAAGAGTCCTGACTTTTTGAAGCTGAATGGCAGTTGAACGGCTATTCGTATCGGGTTTATCAGCAGGAGATTCCTTTACAAGCTCAGCATTTCGCTTCTCTGCCAAATTTACCCGCTGTTTTATACTTCGTACAAATTTGCGCACGGATCTGTTTTTAAGCACAGTACGTCCGCCAACGATGACGAATATCACTAGGAAAGAGCCGATGAAAACCAAGGCGTAGATCAACAGGTCAAGAGGCTATCACTGAGATCAGGATGACACAATAGTAAACGTTGCTTTACGAGCTTATAACTTTTAGCTTAGTTAGCTTCCGTATTTTGCGTGTTATGAGTGACACCAGCAAAAGCTAATGAAGCTAAAAGCTAGTATTAATTATTTGATACTGTCAGCACGAACTTCTGAGCCATTAACTGTCGATTAGCATTCGTTTTTAGTGCTTTAACCAAATCCATAAGAGCATCTACTTGGGTCGACTGGGTATCTATTCCCTGTTCACGAAGCGCAATGGAAAGATGCATTATAAACTGATTCGCTAGCTCGCCTCGATCTTTTAGGAGATCGATCAAGGCAAGTCTTTCGCGGATGGACTTAGCTTTCCAAAATGATATTGCCTTGCTATGCATAAGCCGCTGTTCGCGCAAAAGATCCGGATTGTCCTTAAGCTTAACCAAAGTCCCAGGCGCCCCTTGTGAAAGATGAAGTATAAATTGCGAATCATCTGCCTCTGTATCCACCAAAAGTTCTCTAAGCTCCGGCAATGTGAGCCTATTAAATCTAATAGATCGCGTGCGGGAGACTACCGTAGGAAGAAGTGATGTATTTGATTGTGTAGTTAAAATAAAAACAACTCCTTGCGGAGGTTCTTCAAGTATTTTTAAGAATGCATTTGCAGATTCATCCTTCATTCTTTCAACTGATCTGATAATACAGCATCTCCATTTGCTTGCTCCTGTTTCATACAAGCGCTCTTGCAAAGCTCTGATGTCGTCAATACTGATTGTATCTGTCTTTGCCCCATTCTTTGCACGATGTTGCTGAGGCACATTCGAAGTCTTCGCGATTACATCCCAATCATCGCAAGTTTTTTCCATCCAAAGCTGATCTAACACCAACAAATCAGGATGAACCATGCGCTCAATCTGACCCCTTACATCATCTTGGGAATCGGGATCTTTGTCCTCCAACATTAAGTTAGTTGCAAACCATCTGGCAACTGCCATCTTGCCTAAATGCCGCGGACCGGAGAATAGGTATGCATGGGCTACGTTGTCATTTTCTATATCACCAATGAGCTGTTCACGCTGAAGCTTATGGCCTACAAGGGGCAAAGTCTTGGGCATGGACAAACATAATACTACCCAAATGAGAATCTTACCAAAGGAAACATAAGATTAAGAAGAAACAGAAGAAGCAGAAGAGATCAATAAAGAATCCTCTGAATCTTCTGTTTCATCTGTTTCCTCTGCTTCCTTTAATTGGCCCCACAACACTTTTTATACTTTTTTCCACTCCCACACGGACATGGGTCGTTTCTGCCCACTTTTTGGACTGTTCTGGGTTCTTGTGAGGTTATTGCCCTAGGAGATCCCTGATCTTCGATTCCCGAACCCGAACCTGCACCTGCACCTGCACCCTGTCTGACAGTGCTACCAACGCTTGTTTCCCTAAGTTCTGATTCAATCTCATCAACATTGGTTTGAATATCATCGATTTCTTCCTGAGCACGATCAAGAAATGCTTGAGGCGTAAATTGCATGAAGTCGATCTGCAAAAGAGTCCTGACTATTGATGAATCTATAGCGACAAGTAATTGCTCGAACTTTCTAAAGCCCTGGTCTTTGTATTCGATCAAAGGATCGCGCTGAGCATAACCGGAGAACGCAACTTGTTCGCGCAAGTGCGACATCTCATCAATGTGATCCATCCAATGCGTATCAATTGATCGAAGAGTTACAACACGCTCAGCTTGACTAACTGCAACCGGCTCAAACTCTTTGCACTTTGTTTCGTAATATTTCAGAAGGAGATCTTTGATTGTAGCTCGAAGTTCCTCTCTATCCGTAATTTCTTTGATCTTATCTTCGGGCAAAAACTCATTTAACTGTGGATGGAGCGCGTCTAGTTTTCCCGAAATCTTTTTTATTTCCCAATTTTCCGAATCATTTTCCAGGGCATGAACATCAACTATCGCATTTGCCTCACCCTCAAGCGCATTGAGTATGTCATCATGAAGAGTTGAGACTTCTTTTGTCTCCTTTATCTCTTTTGTCTCTTCTTCAAATATCTTATCCAAAATCTTCTGTCTCCTAACGTAGATAATCTCACGATGCCTATTCATCACATCGTCGTATTGAACAACGTGGCGTCGAATGTCGAAGTTTCTGCCTTCAACTTTTTTCTGTGCACTTTCTATGGAACGAGATACGATCTTATTTTCCAGCGGAACATCATCGGGGACTTTTAGCTTTTCCATCATCGACTTGAGTCGATCTCCCCCGAACAAGCGCATAAGATCATCTTCCATAGAAACAAAGAAGACACTTTCTCCGGGATCCCCCTGTCGTCCTGCTCGTCCCCTAAGCTGGTTGTCGATTCGTCTGGCCTCATGTCTTTCTGTACCCAATATGCAAAGTCCTCCAAGGTCTGTAACTCCTTCCTCAAGTTTAATATCCGTACCTCGCCCTGCCATATTTGTTGCAATTGTGATTGCACCTTTTTGGCCAGCCAAAGCCACAATATCCGCTTCCTTCTCGTGGTGTTTTGCGTTTAGGACACTGTGTGGAACCCCCTCGCTTTCCAAAAGCTTTGCAAGAGCTTCTGATTTTTCTATCGAAGTGGTTCCAACCAATACAGGTTGGCCTTTTTCATGCTTTTCTTTTGCGATCTTTGCAACTGCCTTGAACTTGGCTTCCACTGTTCTGTAAATTGAGTCTGGTCTGTCGTTTCTAATCAGTGGTTTATTTGTCGGAACAACAATTGTTGTGAGCTTGTAGATGGATTCGAACTCTTCCGCTTCTGTTTTGGCAGTACCGGTCATTCCTGCAAGCTTGTTGTAAAGACGAAAGTAGTTTTGGAAAGTAATTGTCGCAAGAGTTTTACTTTCACGCTGAACCTCCACCTTCTCTTTTGCCTCAACAGCTTGATGAAGCCCATGTCCATAACGCCTGCCTGGCATCAAGCGTCCTGTGAACTCATCAACAATGATTACCTCGTTGTCCTTAACAACGTAATCCACATCTTTCTCGTACATTGCATGCGCTCGAAGCGCCTGTTCAATGTGATGAACTTCTTCGAAACCTTTTTCAGTATAAATATTGTCAATTCCAAGCAATTGCTCCATCTGTTTTATCCCCTCTTCTGTAAGAGCAGCGGTTTTTTGCTTTTCATCCTTGTTGTAGTGCGTATTTTCTTTTAGTTGTCCCACAAGAGTGGAGTACTGAATGTACTTTGATGTTGATTCGTCTGCAGGCTGGCTGATAATGAGCGGGGTTCGCGCCTCATCAACCAAAATTGAGTCCACCTCATCGACAATTGCGAAGTTTAAGCCGCGTTGAACCTGTCGCTCAACTGACGTTGCCATGTTGTCGCGCAGATAATCGAATCCATACTCATTGTTCGTGCCATAAGTTATATCACAACCGTACGCTTCTTGCCTCTCTTCATGGTTTTTCTCGTGAAGAACGGTTCCAACTGTTAAACCAAGTGCTTCGTAAAGCATTCCCATCCAAAGCGCATCGCGTTTTGCCAAGTAATCGTTAACTGTAACCACGTGAACTCCTTTTCCGGTAAGTGCATTGAGGTAAATCGACATGGTACAAACAAGTGTTTTTCCTTCTCCCGTCTTCATCTCTGTAATATTGCCCTGATGAAGAACCGCGCCTCCCAGAATCTGCACATCATACGGAACCATATCCCAAACAAATTCCTGTTTTCCAAGCTTTACACGCTTTCCTTTAATTAATTCGCAAGTCTTCACCACAACTGCAAAAGCCTCGGGCAGTAAATCATTCAAAACTTTTTTAACATCCTCCCCATCTCGAATCCGAACCCGAACCCGATCCCGAAACTCTTCTGTCTTCTTGGGTACATCTTCTAACTTCAAATCGATTATCTCCTGTAATTTCTGAGCTTCCTTTACTCTTTTAACAACAGGAGCTAATCGTTTTAATTCGCGCACATTAGGATCGCCAAGAAGTTTGTTCAATAAGTCTATTATCGACATGTCACACTAAGAATAGCAGACTACCCGCTTCTCCCATACCAAGGTTCTAGGGGTTTTTTTGAATATGAGAGGTTCTTAATAAATTCAGGAAGGATTTCTATCACCGGCTTTAATTGAGCTTCTTTGAGTTCAAGAGATGCCAATTCCTCTTTATGTGAATCTAAGAGTTCGCCCATCCATTTGATCGGGTTCGGTTTTCGGGTTCGGTTTTCGAGTAAATCTTCGATTTTAGTTAGTGTTGGTTCTCTCCACTTCCCCCCTTGCGTAAATAGTGAATCCTTTTTTGTTGAATGCAACCATAAAGTATCCCAGAACCCGATCCCCGATCCCCGAACCCGATACAAATCCCACAATCCAACCCCCACCCCCTCAATATCTAACTGATCCATCAAGGTATTGCTAAAAGAAACCGCAACGCGCAGGCTCGTAAACCCTCCAGGGCCGACTACGCATACGATTCGATCCAAGTCCTGATATTCCCATTTAGCTTCTTTAAGACACTCCTCAGCTAGAGGAATCAGCTCATGATCACGAATTCGTGTTGAAACTTCGCGGGAAGAAATTACACCATCAGAGCTTATATAAGCCAGAAGGCCGTCGTGAGAGGCGATATCCAAGAAAAAATAATTCATGATGATAGAATGATTAACCTCGCATGAGGATGTAGAATCCAATTGTATCGTAACTATTCACTATTCACTTTTAACTATTCACTTTTTTTTCTGTGCCCAATCTCTCCATCATCATCCCCACGCACAAGCGCCCTAATATTCTTAAGAAGTGTCTCGAGCATATTGGGGTTCAAACAGTCAGAGATGATCTGGAAGTGATTGTTGTAAGCGATGGTCCATGTAATGAATCGAAAAAAGTTTGTACTGAATCAAAATTGGGAATCCCTCTGAAGTATTTGGAGATTGAAAAAACGCAACAAGGTGTCGCCCGAAACAAAGGAGTAGAGATAGCAGAAGCGCAACTGGTACTTTTTATCGGAGATGACATTTTTCTTATGCCCGACGCATGCCAAAAGCACCTGGAAACACACGCCCAACAGATTGATGCCGGCAGCCCTCTCGAGATTGCAGTGCTGGGTTACACAACATGGGATCCTGATCTGGAGATCAATCCGACGATGAAGTGGCTGGAAAAGTCCGGTTGGCAATTCGGCTATCCGAAACTAAAGAATTATGAAAAGAATTTAATTCCCTATTCCATACAGGAACGATTCACATACACAAGTCACATAAGTCTGCCGCGAGACATTGCACTTAAACATCCTTTCTCCGAAAATGTCAGCCTGTACGGCTGGGAAGATATTGAATGGGGAAAACGACTAAAGGAACATCCCTTGAAGCTTTTTTATCAGCCGGAAGCAAAGGCTATGCACCACCATTCGCTTACACACGAAGATTCCCTTGCAAGAATGGAAACCTTGGGGCGTTCAATACACCATTTTCCTGATATAGGAAGGAAGCCCAAAGGCGTTAAGCGCTTAGGATATGAAATCACAGCGTTTTTACCGACTATGAAAGGAAAGCATAGGAAAGCGTTTCTTAAGGGTCTGAAAAAACATGGCAAGCCAACATCCTAGCCCTAGCCCTAACCCTAACCCTATACTTAGTCGCCGTGTTTCGACGAATGGACCTCCTTCTACTTGGCATTACTATTGTCCTGACTTTATTCGGCCTTGCAATGATCGCAAGCGTCAGCGTTTTCGAAAGTTATCAGCTTACGGAACGTCTGGTAAACCAAGGATCGCGCGAAACATCTACGAATGCGTTCTATCTTTGGAGAAGTTTTTCTCATGTGATAGTCGGTCTATTGGGAATGTTATTTACGATGATCGTTCCTTACAGACTATGGGAACGACTTGCGCTCCCTCTTTTTGCACTGACGATGTTCCTTCTTCTCGCAGTTTTTGTCCCTGGTCTTCGTGCGGAGTATGGAACAGCATATAGCTGGCTTTATATCGGATCTTTTTCTCTTCAGCCATCTGAACTTCTTAAACTTACCTTTATTTTCTATCTTGCAATCTGGCTCCAGAAACGCGAACAGCTGATCGGCACATTTAAGGAGGGCTTTCTTCCGTTCGCGATACTTTTAACTGTAAGCACGATGCTTATTGCTCTTCAGCCTGACCTAGGATCTTTCCTCGTAATCTCTGGCATAGCAGCTGTTATGTTCTTTATAGCAGGAGGAAACTTTTTTCATCTGATTTTGGGCGGAGCAATTGCCGGAGTGATGGGCCTGCCTATGATTTTAAGCCAGGAATACATTCGAAATCGTTTTAAAGCTTTCCTTCAGCCTGGAAATCAGGATCTGGCAGAAACAATCGGATTCCAAATCAAACAGGCACTAATTGCGGTTGGAAGTGGCGGAATATTTGGGGTTGGATATGGCAAATCAATTCAGAAGTTCGGCTATCTGCCGGAAGTTCAAGCTGATGCAATCTTTGCCGCGATGGCAGAAGAGCTTGGATTCATGCGATTACTTATCATCATTACATTGTTCTCTACCTTTGTTATTCGAGGATATAGAATTGCTCAGGATGCACCGGATAGGTTTGGAGCTTTGGTTGCCGCAGGTATTACCACATGGATAGCTGTGCAGGCACTTATAAACATATGCGTAAATCTTGCACTTTTTCCGCTTACCGGAGTAACTATGCCATTTATAAGTTACGGAGGATCTTCGCTGGTCTCCATTCTGGTCGCAACTGGAATATTGCTGAATATCTCCATGTATACAACGCATGAGTCATTATCTTCAAGAAGAGCGAGGCGTAAGAGTTTGCAGAGGGTACTGAAGAGGAGGCTCAGACTAGCCCAATAGTACTGCTTATCGATTGTATAAAAGAGTAATTTACAATTTTCAATTTAGAATTTTCATTCAAATTCCAATTCAACAATATCCAATACTCTTATAGATTATGTTTAGAAATTGGTTATTGGATCTTGAATGAAAATTGATAATTTTAAATTGTAAATTATTTTGATCCCATCAATTACATCATATACTTTCCCTATGCCATTGATAGCATTTGCCGGCGGCGGATCAGCGGGCCACATAGCCCCATCTGTTTCTGTTGCTAAAGCATTAAAGGAAGAGCGACCTGATGTTGATGTGCATTTCATCTGCTCGACTAAGTCCGAGGATCGCGAGTTTATAGAAAAGGAGGGATTTAATTGTTCCGGCATTGAAGCACCTAGGCTTGGGCTGACTTTTCCATTCAAATTTTTTAAAGCTGTCAAAGCATCAAAAAAAATTCTTAAAGAATTAAATCCTGATGTTCTTTTTTCAAAAGGAGGTTACGTAAGCGTCCCCGTTGCATTCGCGGCCAGCAGAAAGCACCCCTTCGCGGGTGCGTCTAAAAAAATCCCAATTGTGATGCATGAGTCTGACGCAGTTAGCGGAAGAGCAAACAAAATTGTCTCCAGATGGGCCAACCATCTCTGCTTTGGATTTCCCGAGCCCGAACCCGAAAGCCGAACCCGAACATTTACTGGCAATCCTATTCGTGAATCAGTTATCCAAGGAAAAGCAGAAGAAGGCTTTCGAATCGCAGGCCTTGAAGGAAGGAGCAAATCCGTAATCTTTATTATGGGAGGTAGCCAAGGCGCAGAAGCTATTAATGAGTTTGTAAAAAAACATATATCTGAACTATTAGAAGTTGCCGACGTCATCCATCTAACTGGTAAAGGGAAACCAGGTGCAGGAGAGCATGAAGGTTATTATTCATTGGAATTTGCAAACGAAGAGTATCCACACTTTTTTGCCGCAAGTGACTTGTGCATAAGCAGAGCCGGGGCTAATTCGATTACCGAACTTGCGGCAAACAATATTCCAACAATTCTTATTCCTCTTCGGGGAGTCGGACACGATCATCAACAAAAAAATGCAGAGCTTGCATCGCAGTCAGAAGGCTTCACCATTGTTCAGCAATCAGAAATGAATGAGAAGCTGATTCCAACTATCAATAATCTAATATCTGATCACCGACCACTGACCACTGACCACTTATATAATCCCGATGCTACTCGACAAATCTCTAAAATAATCCTCGGATATCTTGAATCTTGAGCCCAACATCACTAATCTGCGCAAGATATGACTAAAATCTTAATCCCATTATTTGCACTCTCTATTCTTATGTTTGGCTGTAGCAAGCCCCAAACGGGCACTGATGAACTTATTTATAAAGATGAAATCTTAAGCGGAAAATACGAAGTAATCCTAAAGACCTCCATGGGAGACATCACCATAGAAATGGATGCAAAAAGAGCACCCAAGACTGTTACCAACTTCGTAGCCTTGGCTCAGTCCGGCTATTACGACGATCTTACATTCCACCGTGTGATTCCCAATTTTATGATTCAGGGAGGAGACCCAAGTGGAAATGGAACCGGAGGAGAGAGTATTTTTGGAAAAAAGTTTGAGGATGAAATAAATGCGAAGAGCTATGATCTGCATAAGAAAACTTTAAGCGATATTTCCGACGATCCTTTGCCTGATGATCTTAAAAAGATGACTGTTGAGGAATATCTGACTGCGCAAGGTTACAGTTTCAATGATGAACTCAAGTCACTTCCAATGAAAAAAGGTTTTGTAGCCATGGCAAACAGCGGACCAAATACTAATGGTAGCCAGTTCTTCATAATCCAACGAGATGGAGGCACAGATTGGCTGGAAGGAAGGCACACTGTATTTGGTGAAGTTAAGGAAGGATTGGATGTTGTAGATAGAATCACACGAGTAAAGAAAGGGGCAAACGATAAGCCTTTGGAGCCTGTGACGTTTAAGGTGGAGGTGAAATAATCACTGATTTCTTTGACACATTTACAAATGAGTATATGGTTTTTTGGGGTATAAGGTCCTGCATTTACCCCTCAAATGCATCACTTTGGTGAGGTGAAATAGGATGATCGCAGGAGATTGTGTACTAACATTAC
>JASMHZ010000018.1 GCA_030750465.1 Candidatus Peribacteraceae bacterium | reverse complement strand
CACAAACCATGAAAAGCGCCTTTTTTTGCAAGCAACTCATCAAGTGTTCCTTGTTCCTTAATCTCCCCATCTTCCAAAACCAAAATCTTATCTGAATGCTGAATAGTGCTGAGTCTGTGAGCAATAACGATTGCAGTTCTATCGGTCACAGCTTCATCAATCGCTTCTTGAATTAATTTCTCGGTCTTGGAATCAAGAGAGCTTGTAGCCTCATCAAGAATTAGTATTTCTGAGCCTTTAAGAAGCGCACGCGCAATCGAAACTCTCTGCTTCTCTCCTCCGCTGAGTTTAACTCCTCTATCTCCAATCAAAGTATCCAGTCCTTCCGGAAGCAAGCTGATAAGTTCACTGAGTCGTGCACGTTCAACTGCCTCTCTAAGGTCTTCTTCGCTGACCTCGCTAAGTCCATAAGTGATATTGTTCTTGAGGGAATCGTGGAGTAGTAGTGTTTCCTGGCTTACAAGCGCAACATGCTTAAGGAATGAATCGAGAGTGAATTCCCGCACGTCGTTTCCGTCGATCATAATTCTTGCAGGATCACAATCGTAGTATCTCATTATCAAATTGATCAGAGTTGATTTGCCGGAACCTGTAGGACCTACAATTGCCGTCATCTTTCCCTTTTTGACGCTGAATGAAACATTTTTGAGCACTTCTCGCTCATCAGCATAAGAGAATGTAAGGTTCTTAAATTCTATATTCTCCTTCAATCCATCGAAACTCTTATCACCATCCTTCACATAATGCTTTCCTTCATCAGAGAAGATCTTCATCACTTCATCCAAGGGCCCAGTACAAGCCGCAATGCTTCCGCGAAAACCTGATATTGTTCCAAACTTATGCGAAGCATTCAGAATAATGTAAAAGTAAATGACAAGTGCAGGAGCAGATGCCACTTGTTCGCGCCCAAGCCACATAAGTGCCCCCACAAAGATTGCAACCGCTGCAAGAAGAGTGATTACTTCCTGCGACGGAAGAATTAGCGCCTGAAGAATACGAATTTTAAAATCCAGTTTCGCTTTTTCGTCGCTTATATGCGAGTAATGATCCTGTTCCAACCGTTCAGTTCGGTATGATTTAACTAGAGGAATAGTGGAGAGTATTTCAACTGACTTTTTGCCAAGTTCACTCCCCCTCTTTGCAAGCACACGAGAGATTGCCTTGATGCGCGTGATCATAAACTTGATTGCAAAGTGCAGGAATACAAATAATGGGAGCGCAATCAAAGTCAGCCTCCATGAAATCATAAACATCACTACCAAATAAATTGCGAGTGAAAATAATGCATTTATGTATCTGTCAATGATAAGCATCGGATGAAGAGCATGCCGCGAGAACTCCGTAAGAAGAATATTGTGATGTCCAACATTGGATGTATCAAAGAAAAGTTTTCCGAAGCTTAAGTACCGTGTGAAAAGAACTTTTCGCAGGTGGTGCAAGGCGCGCTCAGAGAAATAGCCGACGCTTACTACGGAAAGATATCGGGTTACAGTCTTTGTGATGTAAACAACAACGAAGCCTCCGAGTAATATTCCAAAAAGCATTCTGTCATTGGACTGGATGTGCTCCGGAAGCGCCATAAAGATTTTTCCAATTATTGGAGCATCCGCAATGAAGGCAAAACTCTTCTGCAAAAACCCATTTAATATCGGGATTAGGAGCCCCATACCAGCTCCCTCAAATACGGCAGAAAGCAAAGATAACCCTATAGGAACCGCCAAATAGATAGGCTTAATATGCATCTGCTTGAGCAGAAACATCATCTTGCCAGCGACGGAACGATCTTGAGCTTCCAAATCAGGAAGAAACTAACGTATAGAGCTTTTTTCTTCAAGGATTTGGGTGATTTACTATAAGCTATGGCCATGCGAATCTGCCTTCTCAACGACGATTCCCTCCCCTCCGCCCGCGGAGGAGCGGCAGTGATTGTTGATCTTTTGGCAAAGAAGTATAAAGAGAAAGGACATGAAGTTACTTTGATCACCACTCACCAAGATAAGGAAAAAGATGTTGTGGAGAAGACTGAGAATAAAATAAGCATCTATTCAAACTATCCGCTAAAGAAGAGACACAAACATTGTCTGGGTGATCCGAAGATGAGCGAGGTTTTGAGTGAGATTTTTGAGGAATTAAAACCCGACGCAGTTCACGCGCATAATATTCATACTCATCTGACTTATGATGCACTAAGAGTCGCAAGAAAATTTACTGACAAAATAATTCTGACTGCGCACGATACATTTCTGGTTTCTTTTGCGCGAGTGAACTCGAAGAGGTACCAAAGACTCGCAAGTAATAAAAAAGCAATGAAGATGCGCCCATGGGAACATCTGTTTGCAGTTGGGAGAAAATATTATCCCGCAAGAAACAGAACAATCAGAAAAATCCTGAAGGAATCGGGGACTAGAGTAATTGCTATAAGCAATGCGGTTGCAAAATTTCTGGAAGCTAATGGAGTTGAAGCTGCTAAAACTATTCCAAACGGAATTGAAAGCTGGAACGCGCCATCTGAAGCTGAGATTGAAGCTTTCAAAAACAAAAACGCAGTCACAGGACCTTCGGTTCTATTTACCGGACGCGTCCGCAAAGACAAAGGTATTGATGCGTTTCTAAATGCTGCTGAACTTGTTATGAAAGATGTTCCAACTGCGCGGTTTGTGATAAACGGTGAACAGGAGAATGTAGAACCTCATCTGAGCAAAATCAGTCCTGATTTAAAACAAGCTGTTATCTCAACCGGCTGGCTTGATCGTGATCAAGCTCGCCTTAGTTACTTCGCATCTGACGTGGTAACCGTTCCCTCCCTTTATCTGGATAACTTCCCGACCGTTAATCTGGAAGCAATGAATGCAGGAAAACCCGTCGTTGGCACCTGTTTTGGAGGAACGGCTGAGATTGTAGTAAGCGGAGAAACGGGACTTATTGTGAACCCACGAAATACGCTCGGATATGCCCAGGCGCTTGTAAGACTCCTGAATGATTCTGCTCTCGCTAAAGAGATGGGAGAGAAGGGCAAAAAGCGGGTAGAAACCGTGTTTTCTCTGGAAAAGCAGGCTGAAGCTTACTTAAGCTTTTTGAATAACAAATAGCACTGTATGTACATTGTACATACACTTATCTAATCACATGCAGAAGCATTCTGATTAATGGGGTCGCTTCCACTCCACCAAATTCAGGAAGTTCAATGTTTTGAACGAATGCTTGCCTTCTTATCTTCGCCGTCTCTTCTTCCGAATATCCCATTATATGCGTTACACCATAATACGTGAACGGAGCACTTAGCTCTCCTCTCTCAGACAAAAACTCAATCGCAGGATTATGGATCGTTACAGGAGTTTGCGGAGAGAAGAAGAAGAATTCAGCCTTGCGCGGATGTGCAATGACTGCATCTTTTGGAATGTTTTTGAGGACTTCTGTTGCAGCGAACATTTGTGGAACAAATGAGCGTTCGTAAAGACGGGTGAACAACTTTCTATTTGCTTGAACTAATTGAAGGCTGACTATGATTACAATCACAACTGCAATTCCGGTTGCGGATAATTTTTTAAACTTTCCTTTAACAGAATCGGAAACCGTTGCGATTCCAATTGCACTGAAGAGCGCAAGCATCCATCCAACATCAATTAAGTGATCACGTCCGAAGTGGAGAATGAATCTGATGATTAGCTCCATTGAAAGCCAAAGGCCAAGCATCATCCAAAGTAGTTTTCTTTTTTTCTTATAAAGAACAAAGATTCCAGGGATTATAAGGAGCCATAGGAAAATGCCACCAACTGTTTCAGTTAGAACTAACGGAGGGAGAATATTAACGAACAACCAAATTCCATTCAGAATTTCATCAATCTCACTGTTATCCCCTACTCCAAATAACATTCTGTAGTGCCGGTCTTCTTGCCTGACGAGGAATGACTTTTCCGATGCAATTCGCTCCTTTGTATATTCATCAAACTCTTCCCTGTAATTCTCGAAGATATATTGATCGGGATAAAGATGTCCTTCTCCAGGTGTTTTCTCATTTAATGACGGAAGGAACACTTGCACTCTTTCTACGGGTGACATTCCCCGCCCCAAAGCATTCGGATATAAAGGCAGAACAAAGAACGCATATGCAACAATCAGATAAATGCCTGACTGCATTAAAGCTTTCTTCCACTTCTTCTTGTTCAAATAAAGAAAACTGAGTACGAACCATGGCAAAAATGTTACGAACGTGCTTCGTGATGCAATTGCGGCTCCAAAGCACGCGCCTGAGAGTATGAGCGCAAGAAGCCTCTGCTTCTTTTGAAACTTAATGAATAGCGCGAAGCCTAGGAATAGGAATAGTAACGCGAATGTGTATCCCTCGAGCCTGAGTGATTCCGCCCAATACATCGGCATGAATCCCATTACGACCATCGAAGCCCAAGCAATCCTATTATCAAACAGTTGCTTAACCGCCCACCACCAAGCAATCAAAGCCAGCGCAAAAGCTCCCGCACTTACTGCTGACCATCCCAGAACATTCTCCCAACTTAAAAGAGGATGAATGTATGTCATCACCAATGTAACTAACCTCATTTTGTCTTCCGTAATTATCCCTGTTTCAGCCAATTCCCTTGCACGGGGGATTATCGCGCTTACCCAATATGGATATCCGGCAAGCAACGCAGGGCCCATCCATACCAAGAGCATGAACAGTGCGAATAGAGGAAGAAGCAGATATTTGAGTTTAGGCATGGGAATATGATAGCACCTAAGCCGAGAATACCGCGAAAATAGTGGTCATTGGCCCCTATAATCCACTATTCTATTGTTCTAATGAGCCTTTCCATTGTCATTCCGGCATATAACGAGGTGGGAGTTATCGCGCAGGTTCTCAGGAACCTTATTTCATATCTAAGTGAGCACGCTATCCCTGCAAATATAATCGTTGTGGATGACGGATCAACGGATGGGACACTGACCCAAGCACAGATGGTTCTTGGGGTTAAAGTAATCCCCCACAAATACAACAAAGGATATGGTGCGGCGGTTAAGACAGGAATAAGAGCAGCTGATACGGACTGGGTAATTACATACGATGCGGACGGACAGCACACTCCTGACCTTGTAGAGAAACTATTGCCCGAACTTAATGAATCCAATGACATGGTCGTAGGAAAACGCGAAGGTTATAAAGGTCCGCTTATCAGACAACCAGGCAAGAAGGTACTGAGCTTAGTCGCAAACCATTTATCTGAATATAAAATTCCGGATTTGAACTCCGGCCTGCGTGCTTTCAGACGAAATACTTTCCTAAAGTACGCACACCTGTTTCCAAATGGATTCTCGATCTCGACCACAAGCACTGTTTGTTTCCTTAGGGAAAGACTAAATGTTTCTTACGTTCCAATCTCCATTCAACCAAGAACCGGAAAGAGCACGGTTAAAGCAAGAGATGCAATTAAGACTCTTATGTTGATTGTAAGGCTTATGATGCTCTTCTCCCCTCTTAGAATCTTTCTGCCTCTGACTTTTATTAGCGGACTTACCGCAATCAGCCTCTTGGTTATCGAACTAGCTGTTCATCAGAATGTTTCCGATAGCGCAGTCGCACTTATTACTCTGACTTGCTTTCTTTTCTTCTTCGGACTCTTGGCAGATCAGGTTGCTGCCGTAAGAAGAGAGATCCATTCATCTTGAGATTATGAAGAAATTTTTTTCATATGCCATCAAAGGGATAGGAATCATTCTGTTTATCTGGATCCTGACGCAAATTGATGTTGGAGAACTCAAAAGAAGCTTAACATCGGTTAGCCTTGTTCATTTATTACTGACGTTGATTCTCTTCCCCGTTATTTACGCTATCAAATCTTATCGCTGGCATGTAATGACATCCTCAGCAGGAGCGCAAACCAATGTAAGATCATCAACTCAGATTTATATGAGCGGACTATTTCTTGGAATCGCTACTCCCGGAAAGCTGGGGGAAGCGATGAAGATTCCTGCTCTTATGTCCCGTGGACTGAGCTTTAAATCAGCAACCGGGATCACGATATTGGACCGTTTACTGGACGTCGCGATACTTGGAGCTTTGGGCATATGGGCTATAGGAGCTTTGGTTTCTGTAAAGCTCGCTATATTGATATTGATCATTGTAGTTCTGTTTAGTTTAATTGCGATATTATTAAGAAGGCTTACTCTAAAACTCTTACCAAAGCTGGATGTCCGCAGTTGGTCTCTGGCAATATCTCTGACTGTAGTGAATTGGGCAGTTTACTTTCTTCAGCTTTGGATTTTGGCAGTAGGATTTGGAATTTCGATTGACGTTCCAACTTTTATTGCGATCATGACTCTTGTAGGAATCATAAGCATACTTCCGATCGCTCCCGCAGGGCTCGGAACACGTGATGCCACACTTCTATTCTTTTTTGGAAGCATGAACATTCCAGCTGAGCAATCAATTGCTTTTTCCTTTACGATCTTTGTACTAACTATTGTGGCTTCGAGTATTGGAGCTTATTTTTGGATTAAATACCCTCTAAAAAAGATTAATGCGCAAGAACCTCTTCAGAATTGAGCAAGTCCGTGAACATTGGGATCAAGTTTCAGGTAAATACGATCGTATTAATCAAGGATTTAGTTGGACTCATACAGAAAGATTTCTAACGATGCAGAAGTTTTTTCCAAAGGGAGATAATTTGCATGTTTTAAACGTATGGTCCAGAACAGGAAGTGCTGTTAAATATATAAGGGAACTTTGCCCGAACGCGGAGATAGAAAATCTGGAAGCTTCTGAACAAATGATCAAGATTGCACGAGAAAGATTACCTGATGAGGATTTTAAACAGACCGATTTACATGACTTGCCGTGTGAAACCGAGTCAAAAGATGTGATTGTTTCACTCGAAACACTTGAGCATGTACCTGATCCGCTTCACTTTCTACTTGAGTGTCATCGAGTACTCAAAGTTGGAGGAACTTTGATTATGTCATGTCCTCCCGCATGGTCAGAGTTGCCTCTGAGAGTGTATGAAAAGTTTTTCGAGAACCATGGCGAAGGTCCTCACAGATTTTTGAAAGTTTCTGAAGTACTAAAAGCTCTGAAGAACTGTGAGTTTGAAGTAATTCATCACAGAGGTACTGTTTTTCTTCCGGTTGGACCTGCCAAACTCAAACAGTTAGTCGAAAAAGTGCATCTGAGTCTTCTTAGATTTATTGGATTTAACAGAATGGGCATACGCCACTTTTATATCGCGAAGAAAACCGCGAGTCGGGATCCCATTTGGGCAAAGATACATGAAGAGATCATCAGGCCCGGATTAAGTATGCACAGCGGCACATGCATCGGACTTTCCAAGGGGAGTCTGAAATTATCTGATCCTGACGGGAAGTGCCTGCCTGAACTTACCGGTATCGGATCAGTACCCGAGATTTGCTACGAAGCCTGCCCTGAAGTGAATCTATCTGAGTTTCCATCAAACTCCATGCTTGGGGAATATAAAAGGATAGCAATCGCACATCATAAGGACGAAGGAGTCAGATCGAATGCTGCAAGCGGAGGGATTCTGACCGGAACTCTGGTTTATCTGCTGGAAACCGGGAAAATTGAGGGGGCAGTTGTTCTCAAGATGGATGAGAGTCGACCATGGAGATCCGTTCCTACTATTGCCCGTACACGTGAAGAGATTCTGGCATCAGCACAAAGCAAGTATGTAGTTACCCCAACAAACACAATCTTGAGTGAACTGTCGAATGACACCGCAACCGGGACGCCGTCGTCCCGGCTCGCATACGTCGGCCTCCCACACCAAGTCCTCGCCATTAGAAGACTTAAAGCACTGAATCACCCATCAGTGAGTTCAATTAAATATATTTTGGGACCCTTCTTTGGAAATGAGCTTTATGGAAGCTCTGTTATAAGTTTTTTAAGGAAGTTCAAAGCCAAAAAGGAGGATGTAACCTCTCTTAGCTTCCGAGCAGGGCAATGGCCTGGCCACATGGAAGCACATCTCCGGGATGGACGTGTTGTGAGCATGCCAAAGTTCCATGCGAATTACTTAATTCCATTTCACATTACAAAGAGTTCACTTATTTCACATGATCTGACTAATGAACTTACTGATATTTCCGGCGGAGACGCGTGGGCTCCGGCCTATGAAGAGCGCGGAAAGGGATTTTCTCTTTTAATAACAAGAACTAACCTTGGCGATCAGATAATTAAAGAGATGGAAGAAGCCGGCGAGCTTGAATTGAAAGATATAACCGAAGATGAGGCAATCGAAATGCAATCGCATGGACTGGACTTTAAAAAGCGCGGTGCATACCTGCGAGTTAAAAGAATGCAAAAGAGAGGAAGGCGCGTACCTGACTATAAGATGACGCCTCCACATATAACTTTCAAACGCAAAGCATTCGAAGTAATTCTTGATTCAATATTTTTAGTATGCAGACAACCAATCAGTAGAAGAATTGCTGATCTTACTCCGAATTGTGTTATTGGACCCCTATTTCAGCAAACCAGGAAGATTTGGAAAGCCTCAACAAGAAAAATAAAAAGGTCGAGACTTAGATAGTTTTCAATTATCAATTTACAATTTTCATTCAAAGTCCAATTTTTCAATATTCAATTCTTCTATTAATGAGTGTTTAGAAATTGATTATTGGATCTTGAATGTAAATTGAAAATTATAAATTGTAAATTCTTTTCAATATCTACTTTTCTTAGTATTACGTGATACTCTATCTACATGCTCTCCCTAATAATCCCATGCTACAACGAGGAAGGAGCAATAGAAGACATCGTTAAAAGATGTGATGCGGTTCTTCGGGATGAAGATGAAATTATTGTTGTTAATGATGGAAGCACAGATGGCACTTCGGAGATTCTGAACAATATGAATATCGAAAGATTGAGAGTGGTAAGCCACAAAAAAAATACCGGCAACGGGGCATCTATTATGACCGGATTATCAAACGCACGCGGAGAGTGGATAGCAACTATTGATGCTGATGGAACTTACTTCCCAGAAGAAATTCCAAAGCTCTATCAGTTGGCTCTTACCGGAGATGCAGATATTGTTACCGGACTTCGGGAGAGTCTGATGCAAGGACCCTGGCTTCACTCGAGAGCACGCAACTTCTTAAGGAGACTCACCGAGATGGTGGCTCATCAAAAAATCGCTGATGTTAATTCGGGACTCAAGATTATTCGCAAGGAAGTAATTGAAAGATACCGCAAGTACATTCCAAAAAGATTTTCTCCTCATATTGTACTGACCATATGTGCAGGCAGAGATGAGTGCGTCATACAGTACGTTCCTATCCAATATGGGCCTAGAATTGGCTTTAGCAAGCTATCTAGCGGTATCCACGGTCCTGCCAATTTCATCAAATTCATCCTTCTGATTTTCTGGACTTGGATAAGAAAACCAAAAAAAGTAATTAAACAGGAATAAACTGCTTGACCTCCTATATTCATACATTAAAATTGCTTAGCTCTCTCCCGAACCCCACTGCGCTCCCATGGAGCTTCGCGGGGAGGGAGGCGAGAATCCTTTATCCCCTTGCGAATCTTTAAGTCGGCTTCTGCCTTCTTGCATGGGGGTAGGAGTGATTTTGAAAGCTCATTCACATCATCGCAGAGTAGAGAAGCTTAAATCCTACGGATTTACCATCAACACATGCGCTACGCGCATTCTCAACAATCAACTCGCTACGCTCTCAACAGAGTTGTTGATAGTTGACTGTTGATTGTTGATTGTCATCCGTAAGGATATTAACCTCGATACTATTTCTTTTGAAATATAATATACTACACAATTTAACTAACGTTTAACGACCTAAGTTAGGTCAAATCTTTTTTAAAGAGTTTGATCCTGGCTCAGAGTGAACGCTAGCGGTGCGCCTAACACATGCAAGTCGACTGTACTTCGGTACAGGGCGAACGGCTGAGTAACACGTTGGAACCTGCCCCGAACTCAGGGATAACCCGGCGAAAGTCGGGCTAATACCGGATAGCCTCGGTTCCTCTTTGTTCTTAACTCAAGATTATATGATAATTAAGATAATCTTGATAAATTTTCAATTATCAATTATCAATTTTCATTCAAGATCCAATTATCAATTTTCAATCATCTGCTATTAAGAGTATTGAAAATTGGTGCTTGAAAATTAAATGAAAATTCTAAATTGAAAATTAAAAATTTTCTCCGACCACCTAGTGGTCTTAAGCCCAAAGAGGAATCGAGTAAAGATTTATCGGTACGGGAGGGTCCTGCGGCCTATCAGTTTGTTGGTGGGGTAATAGCCTACCAAGACTATGACGGGTAGCTGGTCTGAGAGGACGATCAGCCAGAATGGGACTGAGACACGGCCCATACTCCTACGGGAGGCAGCAGTGAGGAATATTCCGCAATGGGGGAAACCCTGACGGAGCGACACCGCGTGAAGGATGACACCCCTTGGGGCGTAAACTTCTGTTCTGAGGGACGAAATTTTTGACGGTACCTCAGGAGAAAGCACCGGCTAATTCCGTGCC
The DNA here is from genome assembly GCA_030750465.1 of Candidatus Peribacteraceae bacterium. Lineage (GTDB taxonomy): Bacteria > Patescibacteriota > Gracilibacteria > Peribacterales > Peribacteraceae > UBA2144. The sequence continues at coordinate 11,216 of JASMHZ010000018.1, read as the reverse complement.
AGCAGCCGCGGTAAGACGGAAGGTGCAAGCGTTACTCGGAATCACTGGGCGTAAAGCGTCCGCAGGCGATCTTTTAAGTCCGACATTAAAATGCGCAGCTCAACTGCGTAGTGTGCCGGAAACTGGAAGAATTGAGTCACCCAGAGGCATCTGGAATGCCATGTGAAGGGGTAAAATCCGTTGATCCATGGTAGAACGCCAAAAGTGAAGACAAGATGCTGGGGGTGTACTGACGCTCAGGGACGAAAGCGTGGGGAGCGAAGGGGATTAGATACCCCCGTAGTCCACGCCCTAAACTATGCGTGCTCGGTGTTGGGAGTTCAATCTTTCCCAGTGCCCCAGCTAACGCGGTAAGCACGCCGCCTGAGTAGTACGGCCGCAAGGCTAAAACTTAAAGGAATAGACGGGGACCCACACAAGCGGTGGAGCATGGGGTTTAATTCGATAATAAGCGGAGCACCTCACCCAGACTTGACATCCCGAGAACGTTCTAGAAATAGAACAGTGCCGCAAGGAACTCGGTGACAGGTGGTGCACGGTCGTCGTCAGCTCGTGCTTTGAAGTGTACTGTTAAGTCAGCAAACGAGCGCAACCCTCATCCTATGTTGTTATTTCATAGGAGACTGCCGCCTCCAAGGCGGAGGAAGGTGAGGATGACGTCAGATCTGCGTGTCCCTTACGTCTGGGGCAACACCCGTGCTACAATGGCCGGTACAAAGGGCAGCGAACCCGCGAGGGAGAGCCAATCCCAAAAAACCGGTCTCAGTTCGGATTGAAGTCTGCAACTCGACTTCATGAAGTTGGAATCGCTAGTAAACGTGAATCAGCTACGTCACGTTGAATATGTTCCTGGGTCTTGTACTCACCGCCCGTCAACTCATGAAAGGCAGGGGCGCCCGAAGCACCTTTATTCTTCGGAAGAGGTACCACGGTGAAACTGCTGATTGGGAGTAAGTCGTAACAAGGTATCCGTAGGAGAACCTGCGGATGGAACACTTCCTTACCAGGGAACACTCGCTTCGCTCGAACTATCGACACGTCCCCTTTGGGGACTGTCAACAATCAACTATCGACAACTGTCGATTGTTGAAAGCGCACGAAGTGCGCGTGTTGATTGTCGATTGTTATAGCGTAAGCGTTATAAATATGCTCTGATTGATAGCAATTTAAATCATCATATTACTTGATTGCTCAGGTGCTATCAGCCTGAGAGCTCCTCTACTCTGCGATGGTGTGAATTATTAATTGAGAATTCTAAAGAAACTCAACGCCAGTTTTCGCTTGCGCCAATTCTCAATTCTCCATTCGTAACACCATCAACTCCCTCATCCTTCACAAACTCCAAAAACGACTCCAGTTGCCCCCACATCTTATATTTTTCAACTTCGTGGCTATGTCCCCACAAGTGGAAATAAGGTTGGTCGGTTTTTTTGGCATATGTGAATATTGCTTTAGCAAGACTCAGCCAGCTTGTGCATGACTTAATGGAGATCCCAAGTTTTCTAATATCACCATACAATGCACGCGCAGGTCCGAAGTGATCGAGTGGATGCCACCACAGCGTCCACTTCTTGCGCCATGGAAATGGAGTGATCTGCAAGCTAGTCGGCATTGCCAAAGGGTCTGATGAACTAAATTTAATATTCTCCACAGTTCTGGCATTTTCAAATCCTGCATCCCTGACGAATCCTTTAACTTCGTCATTGTGCAAACCAAACGGATAACAAAATGATTTGCATTCCTCGCCTGTAATTTCTTCAATCCACTTCTTGCTCGATTCTATTTCCCACTTCGCTTCATCCAAACTGACTTTCGTAAGTTTAGGATGCGTCATTGAATGCGCACCAACTTCGTGACGGGAATTTAAATCTTTTATCTGCTCCGGTTTTAGCATATCTCTGTTGTGCTGTTCTTCCGGACAAATATAAAACGTGCCCTTGCAATCATATTTTTCAAGTAAGCTTGCAATTGCAAGATCCAATACATAGCCGTCGTCCCAGGAGGTCGTAAATAACATCAGGAAGGAGAGTACTGCAAAAATCCTTCCACCACCATTTCCTTCGCCTCTTTTTCACTGACTCCTCTCGAGGTCAAATAAAACAAATCCTCCGGATCAATTCTTTTTACACTTGCGCAGTGGCTGACAACCACATCATCATTCTTTATTTCTAACCCCGGAACTAAATCTACTTGAGCTTCCTGATCGAGCATCAAAAAATCTTCCTTCAAGAATCCTTTAAATCCTTTACATCCTTTTTCAACTTCTAAAACTCCTTTGCAATTAATTCGAGAGCTACCTTCGGCCACGCCCTTCAAAATAATATCCCCCTTACAATCCTTCTCCTCAAATTTACACTCAACATCAATGTCTTGATCACAATCAACCGTATGAAATACTCCGTCTAATTTTAATTCTCCCCCCTCTTCACATTTACTTCTGAGTTTAAGCTTCCCACCTTTTGCAAAGATTTTTAAATCAATCTTCTCATTATTTTTCACAAGTACATCAATCTTCGCATCGCAGGAATCCAGGTTGATTGTTTCTGATGACACAACCACCAAGGGAATCAAATTTACGCATTCTGTAGCCGATTGTTTAATGGTCTTATGAGCCATGATTTAAGTGGCATTATATGGTACAATAATCTGATGGGTATTGAACCATTAAATGTAAGAATTACTCCCGGCACAGAGGCAGATACAGCCAAATCTGATGCAACGAGAGGGCAAAACTCTGAAACGTTACAGATATCTGTACCAGAAGAAATGTTTCTGCCAGTAGATGGTCTCGTTACAGCCATTGCTGATGGAAATAAAGGATTAATTAGAACAGCTTTGGATAAAACCGAAGGCCCTAAACTGTGTGATGCTATCGGATATCTGCCAGACGATTATCAAAATGCACTAGCAAAATATCTAAGGGAAATGTGGGATGGAGCCGAACCAGGATCCTTGGGTGAAATTATCAAAAAATTATATGCACTAATGGGATCCGGTGCTGTATTGGCATTAACTGCACTTATTGCAGAAATGAACAAAAAAGAATCTCCTCCAGAGGAAAAGAAGCAAAGAAAAGATGGAGATGGAGATGGAGATGGAGAAACGCAAGTAGATATGTATATATAAACTTTAATAGATAGATTACTAAAGCAATTCCAAAGAAAAAGGAGTAAAATGTTTTGATGTGAGTAAACAACTCAGACTAGACTTTGAGGCCGCAGAAAGAAAGCATCAAGCTGCTGATACAAATTCGAGTGAAAATCCTGACTTGAAAATCGGAAATAAAAGAGCATGGTACAAAAATAGAGCCTTTAGAGCTGCTGGTTCATTTAGATGGCAGAAAGGACAACAAATACTTCTAAGAACATTGCGAGCAGGAGGTACGGTTGAAGATGCTACGATAGAAATTAGAGAGATGCTTAGAAAGTATTACGCAGATGAAGAAAAAAAACGTGCAAGGAAAAGAAGAAATACATCAACAATCGAAGAATGATTATTCTACCCTACAGATCCTTCCATCTCTAATTCAATCAATCTATTCATTTCTACCGCATATTCAAGCGGAAGGAGTCTGACTATTGGATCCATAAAGCCATTTACGATCATTGCTTTTGCCTCTTCCTCAGGAATCCCACGGGAAGTTAAGTAGAACAAATCTTCTGCGCTGAGTTTGCCGACTCTAGCTTCATGCGCGATTGTTACATCATTATTTCTGACTTTTATGTCAGGAATTGTATCGGTTCGACTTAGGTCATCCAGAAGCAACGCATCGCACTCCACGCTTACAGTGCAATCTCTTGCATTATCATTGATCCTGACCGAACCACGGTAAGTGCATGTGCCACCTGCTTTTGAAACTGACTTTGACACAATCTTTGATGATGTATGCGGAGCGCAGTGGATTACTTTTGCACCGGTATCCTGCCATTGCTTACCCGATGCAAATGCAACGCCGAAGTGATCACTTCTCGCTCCTTCACCTGCCAGAACTGAACACGGATAGAGCATAGTAACTCCTGCTCCTAAGTTTCCTCCGACCCATTCTATAACCGCATCTTTTTGTACAATCGCTCTTTTAGTATTTAAGTTATATGTATCCTTACTCCAGTTTTCAACTGAGCTGTATCTGACCTTCGATCCTTGCTTTGCATAAATCTCAACGCATCCAGCGTGAAGACCCTGATGACCGAACTTCGGCGCTGAGCATCCTTCTATGTAATGAGCTTCGGCACCTTCATCAACAATTATCAGAGTGTGTTCAAACTGTCCCATGTTTGGAGCATTCATTCGAAAGTAAGCTTGTAGTGGCTCTGTTACAACTACTCCCTTGGGGACATAAAGAAATGTTCCACCCGACCAGACGGCACCATGCAGAGCTGCAAACTTGTGATCTGAGTTTGGTACGCATTTCATAAAATATTCATTGACGATTTCCGGATGTTCTCTGACTGCTTCATCCATATCTAAAAATATAACTCCTGACTTCTCCCACTCCTCATGAAGGCTGTGATAAATAATGTCAGATTCATACTGAGCACCAACTCCTGCAAGCCATTTATGTTCTGCTTCTGGTATTCCAAGGCTTACGTAAACTTCTCTTATGTGATCCGGAAGCTCTCCCCAATCATCAGTCGCATCAATTCCTGTAGGTGCGTAATAAATAATTTCATCCAAGTTCAATGCCGAAAGATCCGGACCCCAGTTTGGCATTGGCATTGATTCGAATTTTTTGAGTGAGTCGATTCTGTGATCACGCATCCACTCAGGTTCATTCTTATCTGAACTGATATGTTCGATTATCTGCCTAGTAAGGCCTTTTTGGAGGAGGGTGGATGGCATGGAGTTGGAAGTATACATGACGACCTCGACCGACCTCATCCCCCTGGCCCCCTTCTCCTGTGAGCAAGGAGAAGGGGGAATAAGGAATATTTCCCTATAAGCCCCCTCGCCTCCGCAGAGGAGAGGGGGTTTGGGGGTGAGGTCGTTCAGAAAATCATTGATAAATAAGCCAAAAAGCTCATAATTGAGGCTCTTGAACCTTAATTGCCGAAATGCTCATTTTATGCTATAATTACAGTAAATAATGAACCTTGAAAACGTGCCTCCAGAGGCTCCCAAAGCGCATATCTTCAAACGATGGACCAATAAGATATGGATGATGCTTAGATTCAAAATACTCCCCTTCTGCAAAAGGAGGTGGAAGTTATTGACGATTCTGACTGTAATAATAGTGCCATTCCTTCTTTTGCTCATATGGATTTTTGCTCCGGAGAGTCCGGAAGTCGTTATGGCAACAGCGGAAAGAAGTGATTTGGTGCAGACTGTTGAGGCTGTTGGAACCGTAATTTCGGAAAAGGATCTAAAACTCAGATTTCCACTAACAGGTGTCGTCGGCAAGGTGCTGATTGAAGAAGGCGATAGTGTTGAGGAAGACCAGGAGCTTGCTTATCTGAGGAACGAAGCTTTAAAGGCCGATGTGACTGCTGCGCAAGCGAGTCTTTCATCTCAAGCAGCTCAGCTCAAAGAACTTAAAGAAGGAACTCGTCCGGAAGATATTCTTATTCAGGAGGCAGAAGTGGAAAATAAGAAGGCGGCACTTAAGTCTGCCCGTGCAACTTTTGATGGAGCCAAAGAGAAGCTGGAAGTCTTGCAACAAGAAGCCGATATCAGTCTTTTCGGATATATATCAACCGCAAACAGCGAAGCATCGGAACAATTGATGAAAATAAGGTCAGCGCTAAGAACAATTGAAGATGTATTTGAAGACTCAGCATTAAACAGAGCTGCAACGTACAACGAACCTACAGATTTCGAAATGCTAAACAGAAAAAAGGTAAATTCAATTCATGATGTGGAGCAAAATATCAAATTCCTTCCAGCTAAGTTTAAAGATTACAAAGAAGCAATAAGCCAACTGCGAAAAGTACGTACTGCTGCCGCAGAAGCATCTTCGACAATTTCGAAGATGTATTCATTCATAGCCAATATGCAGCTTTATCACAACTACGATTACAGCGATCGCGAGACGCATAAGGCTACGCTGACGACTCAGAGCAACACGATTCAGGATGCGTTATCTTCCATTGATTCAACTCTCAAGACGATTCAGGACGCCAGTGCAAACTTCGACACACAGATCGCAAGTGCTCAGACCACAATGGAAACTTCCCAGGCAGATATTCAAACTTACGAAGCATCACTAAGAAAACAGGAGGCTGAACTCTCCAAAAAGAAAGCTGGTGCAAGACCGACTGAGATTCAAGCCCAACAAGCAAGAGTTAATCAAGCTTACGCTGAGCTGAATCGTGCTAAAGCAAAACTTGAAGATACTATTATCAGAGCTCCAATTGCTGGGACAATAACAAAAGTTAATCTGAAAGAGGGTGAGTTTACAGGCGGACTGGATTTGAATGAGTTTGCACTAAGCATGCTCGGCGCTTCCCCTTACCGAGTGGAAATGTTTGTTGCGGAAATTGATATTCCAAAAGTGAAATTAAGCCAAACAGGATCAATAGATTTGGATGCATTCCCATCCGAAGAATTTGCAATGAAAGTGAGCGAGATAGATCCGACAGCAACCGACAAAGATGGAGTATCCAAATACCGCGTAAAACTCGATTTCCCTTCTCAGGATATTAGATTGAAGATAGGAATGACCGGAGATGCGGAAATCTATACTGACTTTAGGAAAGACGTTGTGCACATACCAGGCAGAGCCGTCTTTACGGACGAAAAAGGAGATAAAATTGTGAAGATATTAAAAGACAATAAAGTAGTCGAAAGGAAGATAGAAACCGGAATGGAAGGAGAAGGCGGAGACACCGAAGTTGTTGAAGGAATCGATGAGGGAGAGACAATTATTCTTTTAATAAAGGACTAACCCTAACCCTAAAAGTGCCATCGACAAACCACTCCAATGGCTTAAACGGTAACGGAAATTCTACTCTGATAGAAACTAGGAAGCTCTGCAAATCGTATTTCAATGATGAACTAGAAACCCCCGTACTTTTTGATATTGATCTGACTATTAACAAAAATGAGTTCATAGCAATCATGGGACCATCGGGCTCGGGCAAATCTACACTTATGCACATACTCGGATTTTTGGATCATCACACGGGCGGAGAATATCTTTTCCACGGCAAGCATGCACAAGAGATGGACGAAGATACACTCGCAAAAGTCCGCGCAACAAGAGTGAGTTTCGTCTTCCAGGCTTTTAACCTGTTGCCGCGCGCATCGGTCCTTCAAAATGTAATGTTGCCTTTAATTTATCACCCAACTATCCCTGCATCCGAACGCCTGGAAAGAACAAAAAAGGCAATTGAGGCCGTAGATTTAACCGATCACTCTGATTATTTGAGCAATCAATTATCCGGAGGTCAAAAACAGAGAGTGGCAATAGCAAGAGCTCTTGTAACTGAACCTGAAGTTATTTTTGCAGATGAACCGACAGGAAACTTGGACTCGACATCCGGAATACAGGTGATGCAAGCGCTTCAGGAACTGCATTCAAACGGACACACGATCATTCTTGTAACTCATGAACAAGCAACAGCTGATCATGCAGATAGAATTATTGAATTATTTGATGGAAGGATTACTAAAGATACCAACAAGTTTAAAACGAGGAAGGCAAAAAGAGAAAATTCCCTAAAAAAATAATGCAATGCTTCTGCGAGACCTCTTCTCAACGGCAAGCAAAGCAGTGACTGTTAATCGCATGCGGTCGCTTTTGACCATGCTTGGAATAATCATCGGAGTTGGAGCTGTGGTATTGATGACTGGAGTTGGAAAAAGTATCGAAGGAGTAATTTTGGGCCAGATAGATTTTATGGGACCGAAAACAATGGCGATATTCCCGGGGAATGATGGGCCCGAGGGGGGAAGCACTACCATGCGTCCGGACTTTGATGCACTCACATTCGACGATGCTGAAGCTATTGATGAACTTACCACCGTTACAAGTATAGCTCCCGTAGTTTTTGTACCTGGTGATGCCCGATATGGCAGGGAGAAGGCAGACCCTAGAATTATTGGTTCATCTCCGGAGTATTATTTGAATCAAAACATAGAAACTTCTAAGGGAAGGTTCCATGATGCCAAAGATGAAGAGTCTTCGAACTATGTAGCCGTTATTGGTTCGGAAATTGCTGACGACTTATTTTTTGGTAGGTCGGCAGTAGGCAAAAGAATTGAATTGGCGGATAGAAAGTTCACAGTAATTGGAGTACTGAAACCGGTTGGAATGGTCTTCTTCCAAAATATAGATGACAGGATAATCATTCCCCTTTCGACTGCGGTAAATATGACAGGCAGATCGCACGCTGACATGTTCACTCTGCAATCAACCAACGGTTTTGAAATTGCATTCGCTGATGTAAGGGCTTTGCTCAGACAGCGCCATGGAATAACCGTGCCTGAAGATGGATCTACTGATAATGATGACTTCCTTGTAAGGTCAGCTGCGCAAGCAGAACAGATTTTGGGGACGGTTTCTATTAGCCTGACCGTGTTTATAACAATGATTGCAGGGATTTCTCTGTTTGTTGGTGGGATTGGGATAATGAATATAATGCTTGTATCTGTTACTGAGCGCACAAGAGAAATAGGATTAAGAAAGGCTGTCGGAGCAAAAAGAAGAGACATACTGCTTCAGATACTTATCGAGTCAGTATTTTTGACTCTCCTTGGCGGGCTTATTGGAATTGCAATAGGAATAGGCATTGATTTCCTTCTGGCAAAAACTATCGAGAAGTTTTTAGCCGAATATCAATTTGCCATAAGCATTGGTGCGATATTCCTCGCACTCGCAATGGCAACTATTACCGGAATTGCATTTGGAATATATCCCGCAAGGAAGGCTTCTAAATTGCATCCTATTGAAGCTCTTAGATATGAATAATTATGCTAATTAAAGACACGTTTTCAGCGGCATTCGAAGGACTTCATCGCTCAAGGCTTAGATCCATGCTTACCACGCTTGGAATTGTTATCGGAGTCGGTTCGGTCGTACTGATGGTATCGGTTGGAGCAAGTTTTGAGCGTTATATACTGGATCAGGTTGAAAGTTTTTCCGGTGATACTTTCGAAATTCATGCAAAGGGCATTCAAGATGTTGGAAAGGATGTCTTGAGTATTACATTTGGAGACCTAGAAGCTATAAGAGATCTAACCACTGTGCAAAATGTAGCACCTGCAATCTTTTTGACTGACCGGATCAGTTACGGACGCGAAGAGATAGCACCATTTATTTTTGGAACTACAAAAGAAATATTTATTAACTGGTCGCTGAAGATTGATCAGGGAAGATTGCTCACAGACGGAGATGATAAGGGCGCCAAAAGTGTGACCGTTCTTGGGTCACAAGCTGCTGAAGATTTATTCCCTAACGAAAATCCATTGGGCAAAAAAATTACTGTCGGCTCACGTAAATTTACAGTAGTTGGAGTTATAGAAGCCATGGGCTCTCCGTTGGCTGAACAAATGGATTCAATTGTCTATGTGCCGTTCTCCGTAGCCAAAGCAATACAGGGTCGAAGTACATATATCGACTACATAGCTTTGCAATCGAAGGGCGGTGATAATGAACTGACGAGGAGGGACATCGTCGCACTTCTAAGGCAAAGACATAACATAGATAACCCCGAAGATGACGGAGATAAGGATGACTTTTACGCACGTTCTTTTGAGCAGGCAATGGACATCATCAATACCGTGACGATGAGTATTACGCTATTCCTAGGGCTAATCGCGGGCATCTCCCTTTTGGTTGGAGGAGTAGGAATCATGAACATCATGCTTGTTTCGGTAACTGAACGAACCAAAGAGATAGGACTAAGGAAGGCAGTCGGCGCACGCAGAATGGATATACTTCTTCAGTTCCTTTTGGAAGCAATTGTACTTACTTTGCTTGGAGGAATAATCGGAGTTATTGGTGCACTTGGATTTGGACTGCTTCTGACCGCAATCGCAAACAAACTTTTGGGAGGCATTACTTACGCAATCACGTTGAGTTCGATTCTTCTTCCTCTGATTACCGCAATAGTTGTAGGGCTTATTTTTGGAATTTATCCGGCAAGGAAAGCAGCAAAACTTAGTCCAATTGAAGCTATGGGATATGAGTAGTTTTATGCACTTGCATAACAACACCAAGTCAGTTAACAATACTATTCGTATTACTCTTTTCCCCCAACGTATATGTTTTTCGACGGTGACGGTTGTGGTTGTGGCGACGGTACATGTCCTCCAGGCGGAGGAGATGACGGCGGAGCACCACCAGCCGACGATGGCGCAGCAGGTGCACCTCCTCCACCACCAGTAGAGGAGCCACCAGTAGACGCTCCTGCGGAGCCCGAAGTTCCTGCTTAGCCTATTTGCGAAAAACAGTCCCTGTCTGAATGGCAGGGCTTTTTTCGTTGGCAACATTTTCATACAAATTAACAGCACACAGAGTCTTACTCATGATAAAACTTTGCTTTGCTTAAAACGAAATCTTTCAAGGCTTGGTAAGGGCGAGTGGATAGCTCCGCTGTCTACTGTACTAACAATTATCCTTGCATTAATAACCGCGGACTTCCGCGGCGCCTTTGGCTTGGGGTCTGCTGAATGGAAAGCAATGTTTGTCATCTCCGGTTTTATTACAACCGGTTGGCTGGCCTTTACAATGCGCAAATCCATCCGGTCACTTAGTATGAATGAGGTTGTATATAACACGGTTGAGCAATTGGGTGGGAAAGTAAATTATTAGGAAACAGAGGAAACAGAAGAGTCAGAAGAATCAGAGGATATCATTTTTTACATAAAACTTGGTTTTGAGCAATAGCCTGTGCTCCTCTGTTTCTTCTGTTTCCTCTGCATCTTCTGCTTCTTTTGATGGAAATAAGCCAAATTTTAGGTATTATTGACCTCAATCATGCTTCTACTAGTCCGAATTCAGCAATGGGAAGAGCGAGCGGCCAAGCCTGAGCCGCATTTCTCACAATTGCTCAGAAACCTGCATGAACAGCTTAAGGGAGCCAAAATCAGCTTCGAGCTAGCTTCGATCAACCAGCATATCTATTTCTTTTTAAATGTCCCAAATCAATTGAAGGAGCTAATGGTAGGCCAGATCTATGCCATTTATCCTGATGCTGTTATAGAGGAAGTTGATGGAGATTATGCAAACTCAAAAGCAATCTCCGGTTCTGTAATGCTTTCTGCTCAGCTTGGAATGC
>JASMHZ010000017.1 GCA_030750465.1 Candidatus Peribacteraceae bacterium | reverse complement strand
GCCCGAATCCGAACTTCCCTCCAGCCAATTAATAAATATTGCATCATCCAAAATAGTTACTTTGGCTTGATACAGTGCATCTACAGTTCCAAGAGTAACTTCGTCCCCTCCTGGACCGTCGTTAATAATCCCATTGAATGGCGATTCTGATTTATTATTACCAACATCATTATCAGCTCCCTGAACAAGGGCTCCGTCGAATGTAATCCGCGCATCAACAATTTCTTTTGAGCCTCCGCTCGGGTGCGAGCCATGAAGGAGAATTCTGACTGCACCGTTTCTTCTTTCTACTGCAAGCCCTGGAACAGTTTCAACCAGCCCACCATCAACAATTGTAACTCCGTTAACCTTTAGCGGAATCCACTGGCCTTCTGTATATCGAATTTGCTGCGGACCGACGTAAACTGACCTGCTTACATTTCCTGTCCCAAAGTTTTCCAGTCTTTCGAAGTCAATTTTGAATCGCGGATCATCTGTACCTGCACAACTTCCTGCTTTCTGTCTAAATTCAATTAAGACCACTGCATCCTGAAAGTCTGACGATGCAGTTCTGAGTGTTCCAAGTTCTCCTAAAAGGACAACATCATACTCACCGATATCTATTTTCCCGTTGTCATCGATAACTTCCTGAAGGAAAGATTCAAGCGACGCCTGATTTGCATACGGCTGATAATCGGGAGGGGAATTGCCATCCCTCAAAACCTCTACGTGCCCTGTTTGATCGTTTGATTTATATGTCTTTTGCCAGAACCATCTATGCCTTCCCTTAAATCTAAGAACTATGTGAGATCCCGATGGAAGATTTTCGATTACTTGCTCTTCTCCACCATCGATATCCACTCCTCCAAATAATGGAATCCATGTTGAACCTCCATCTGTGCTGGCTTCGACTGTGACCTGGATTTCCGGCCCGCCTGCACCATATGTAATTTCTGACCCCAAAGCTTTAAACGTTGCATCAACTGTTCCAGTTGTCTCGATCGTCCCATTGGATGAAACATTAAATCTATCTTCACATGGTTCAGTTGGTTCCGAATCATCGTCGTCATCGTCGTCACCTGAACCTGAGTCATCGTCGTCATCCGCAACTGTATCGTCATCTCCTGAGTCGTCATCCGCAACTGTATCGTCATCATCCGAACCTGAGTCGTCATCGTCCGAACCTGAGTCATCGTCATCATCCGAACCCGAGTCATCGTCGTCATCATCATCATCTGCACCTGAGTCATCATCGTCGTCGTCGTCGCTGAATACCGGACTCTCTATCCCTGTTGAAGAAAGTACTCCGTCCGCGCTTACCGTTATAGTGCGTTGATCTCCGTTTATCGCCTCCAGAATAATATCCCCAACATATTGCGGAACACCATCAACGCGAGAAAAAGTTACCTGACTTAAACCTGAAACTGATATGGTCGAAGGAATAGGATATTCTTCATCTGCATCAGGGTTTCTGAGTGAATATGTTTCTCCCTGGAAAAGAATACCATCGGATGTCCATACCCCCCATTGCGCATCTTCCTCCCCAGCCTGAGATCTGACCTGCGCCGAACGCAACGCTTGTATTGTCTGCTCGGTTGCCAAATCCAAATCAGTTCTAATCTGAAAATTTCTGTACATCGGAATCGAGACTCCTGTGGTTACAGCAATCACTCCGATTGTTAGAAGAGTTTCGATGGCAGTAAATGATTTTCTTTTCATTATGAAGATGGGAAGGATTATGCGTTTGTGACATTTCCAACAACGCTATAGATCGGAACAATGATAGCAAATGCAATAGCAGCAACGAGGGCACCGATTATTAATAGCAATATGGGTTCCAAAATAACCGGAAGGGCTTTTGCCGTCTCTGAAGCCTTTCGTTCGTAAATTTTAGCAATCTGCATGAGACTTTCTGCCAAAGAACCCGATTTTTCTCCTGCAATTACAAGTTGCTGAACAGATACAGGTAGTATCTTTTCACTATTTTTTATAGTTCCAAATCCTTTTGTAAATGAATCGCCGATTTTTACGTGTTCCAACAGCTTTTTGTAGAAATTCTTGAAAGTAACAATATTGGTCACTTCAATTAACGATTCCAATGCATCGATTATTGGAACTCCTGCTTTCAAAAGTCCTCCAAGCACTACTCCAAATCTCGCTACTGCAGCTTCCCGGCCAAGCCTTCCAATGCCCGGAATATGAAAAACCAGCCACTGGCTGACTACTCGGAAGTGCGTAAATTTTCCTAAAATGATAAAGAGTGCCATGCCGATAAATATCAACGGAACAAAAACAGCTCCGTGATCCGAAAATACTTTAGTCACATAAATTACTGCGCGCGTGGTAATGGGCAGATCTACATTAAGCGAGAAAAGCACTTGGACAATATTCGGTAACACAAAAAGTCCGAGGCCCATGACAATTATGGTCATCATAAACACCACTATAGTCGGATAAATCATCGCAAGCTTAACCTGCTGTCTTAACCCCCTGTCTTTTTCTCTTTGTTCTGATAAATACTTCATATTTTATGCCAGGTTTCCTGCCTCCTCACCAATTTGTACCATTGCAATATCATATGGAGTGAATAGATGCCTGTCGGCCATTGCTTTCCAAAAAGCAGAACCGTTTTCAATGTCATACACTATATTTGTAATCACTTTCTTCGTTGTTCTGTTTTTTGTTTCCATCTGGAAAGTTTTTAGCGAATCAAGAAGAGGTAGCCCCGCATCCAGCATTGTTGCAACACTTTGCACATACAAATGAGCCTGCTTCCCCATGCCAATGTTATTAATGGACTTTAAAAAAGAGGAGAATGAGGATTCTTTTTGTGGCGCGGCTGACTCTTTCTTCTTCTTTGTTAACGAGGATATAAAAGATTTAAATGATTTAAAGGATTCTTTTTTCTCTTTTATCTCCTTTTTATCCTTTAAATCCTTTATATCTTTCCCTTCGACAGAAGAACTTGCTTCCGAAGTCTCGCTATCTGCCATTGGCTGACTATTCTCCTCCATCTTCAGAACTGGTAGTAAGTACAATCTCCGGAGGCGCCGCAACTCTCATCAGTTCCTCAATTGTTGTCATCCCCGTAAGGACTTTTTCAAATCCGTCTTCAAACATCAGTTTCATCCCATTCTTTACTGCCTGATTGTTTATTTCTGCACTGGTCGCTCTGTTAATTATAAGCTCTTCGATATCAGGTGTGATTGCCAGAAGTTCATAAATACCCACTCGCCCTCTGTAACCTTTTTCTCCGCATACTTCACATCCTTTTCCTTTGTACAAAGTCGCTGGCTTATCGCCTTTAAAGAATTTTTCAGCTCCTCTAAACAATCCATCAGCTTCACCATCCGGAACTTTGTAACTATATCTGCACTGGGGACAAATACGCCTGACCAGTCTTTGTCCGATAATAACTTCGAGTGTTGATGCCAGCAAGAAAGGTTCGACTCCCATATCAAGCAAGCGAGGAACTGCGGTAGCAGAATCGTTTGCGTGCAGTGTTGAGAAAAGCAAGTGGCCTGTAAGTGCAGCATTTACTGATATATCTGCGGTCTCTCCATCTCGGATTTCTCCAACAAGAAGTACATCCGGGTCCTGTCGCACAAGAGCTCTAAGCCCACTTGCAAACGTCAAATCAGCTTTGTTATTTACCTGGATGTGATTAATCCCCGAAATTTTATATTCAACCGGATCCTCAATAGTGGATATATTTATATCAGGAGAATTTCTGAGTTTAAGAAGCGCATAAAGCGTTGTTGATTTTCCAGATCCTGTTGGACCGGTTGTAAGAATCATTCCAAATGGCTTATGAGCCGCGCGCTCAAGAACCTCGATGTTTGCCTGTGTAAATCCAAGGTCATGCAAAGTCAAATGTCTTACATATTCCGATAACAAACGCATTACAACTTTCTCTCCATCTACAAGAGGAACGACTGACACTCGAATGTCGAGCACTCCCGTATGTGTTTTATGTCTAATGGCTCCGTCCTGCGCAGCAAAGTGTTCATCTATTCTCATGTTCGAATCAATTTTGATTCTGTTTAGAACTCCATCATAGTGTTCGCGCGGAATTCGCTCAGCTTCATGCATCACTCCGTCAACACGGAACCTTACGATCACAATTTTCTCCTGCGGCTCGAAGTGAATGTCGGATGCCCTAAGTTGTATGGCATCATCCAAGATTTCTTCCAATATTTCCGGAGCCACTTTCTTCTGCTCTTTTATAATTTGCTGGAATCTTGTCGCAAGCGGCTTGTTATAGTGTTTGAACGCGATATTAATTGCTGCTTTTGACGCATAAACAAATGTGATTTTTCCTGTGAATTTTTTCCGTTCGGCTTCTTTCTTCTTTTTCTTTTTAAAACTGAATGACAATTCTTTTTTAAATATTGATTGCTTGGGTTCCGATTCTTCCTTTTTGGGCTCCAGCTCAACAGCGTCTATGCCCTCTTCGGATTTTTCTTCATCGGGCACAGCGTGCTGTGCCCCTACATCATCTGACTCCTTTGTACCCTTTTCACCTTTTGTCTCTTTCTTGCCCTCCGTAGCCTTGGCGGAGGAGGGTGTCTCTTTTATCTTCTTTTTCTCTTTCTTCGCCTCAGGAATTACTGCCTCTACTTGTTCCAAGTTCAGTCTGACCGCTTCTTCCAAGGTTTCATTGCCCGGATCCGCAGTCGCAATTGTGACTGAGTTCCCGTCCTTTTTAATAACGACTGCACTGTAGTTTTGTGCAATCTCTTCGGGAAGCAGTCCAATTACTTCAGGTGTTGGGGGAGCTGATACCAAATCATAGAAAGGCATCTTAAAATGCTCCGCTAATGCCTCTTCATAAAGCTTTTGCGTAAGAAGTCCTTGGTCTATCAAGATATCTATCAAAGGGCTTTTCAGTTCCTTGGCACGCCCCACTGCATTTGCAAGTTCCTCTTTCTCCTTAAGTAGCATTTCGCCAATCTGGGGATCAGTAAGTGGCATGTACTAGAAGTATTGAGCCTTGTGTAAGTAATGAAGCAGAGGTTTTTTCAGAGGAAACAGAAGAATAAGAGGACGAGAACAGAAGGAATAGCATATCTTCTGCTTCTTCTGCTTCTTCTGTTTCTTATAGTAATTAGCCATAACTGGAGAGATATAATTCATTAGAATGTACTTTTAACATGTTTAACAATGTCCATAATCGGAGTGTTTGATTTTACAAAGTAGTCCTTGGCGCCAAGGCTTTTTGCCCGCTCAATATCTTCTTCTTGTCCTAGATTACTAAGTATCAGAACCGGAATAGATATTTTTTGGTTTTTGAGCTCCTCTAAAAATTAAAAACCATCCATCTTTGGCATTATTAAATCTAATAGAATGCCATTTGGCTTAAATTCTTTTATAGCTTCCATTGCTGCCCTTCCATCTTCAACCAATTTTGTCTCGTATCCTTCGTGAGCAAATTTTAATTCCAATGCGTGAGCCAATGGCTTTTCGTCCTCGACGATTAGAAGTTTTTTACCGTTGCCTTTGGGCTTAGGAGTCTCTGTCTGAGGTTCCTTTTCCTCCTTTTTCTTTTCTTCCAAAGCCAGCTCTTGTGGATTTTTATTTTTAGGCATAGTGAAGCCAAAATAATCATATAATTATAGCGGAAAAGGGCATTTTTATCAATTGTCGGGCACAACCTTCTGATCTGATCTTATTCACCCTTTTTGATTGCCTTTCCTTGACGACCTCACCCCCCTTCCCCCTCTCCTCTGATAGAGGAGAGGGGGAGCTACGTGATCGGAATACTCTCCCCCTTCTCCTGCTTGCAGGAGAAGGGGGCTTGGGGGATGAGGTCGTTCAACACAAAAGAAAGAGGAAATGCTAAACATCACAAAATTTTCCGCTACAATCGAGACCTATGACACGACGTGCCCTGATTTCAGTTTCCGACAAAACAAATCTTACACAATTCGCTGCATCTCTGACCGAACTTGATTTCGAAATTATTTCAACGGGTGGAACGCTCGAAGCTCTTGCTGATGCAGGCATACCTGCAACTCCTATCGAAGATACGACTAAGTTTCCAGAGTGCTTTGGGGGGAGACTTAAGACTTTGCACCCGATGATCTTTGGAGGACTTCTGTACCGTAGAGGAGAGGATGAGACACAAGCAAAAGAGCTAGGAATCGAACCAATTGATCTGGTTGTAGTGAATCTTTATCCATTCGAAGAGACTGCGAGAAAAGAAGGAGTTTCTAAAGAAGAACTTGTTGAGCAAATTGATATCGGCGGACCTTCACTCCTCAGAGCCGCCGCAAAGAATGCCGACCATGTAACTGTGATCTGTGACATTTCTGACTACGATCGTGTTGTTGATGAGCTTAAAGCTGACGGAGATACTTCAATTGAACTCAGATCTAAACTTGCACGCAAAGTATTCCTGCGAACTGCTGCGTATGACACGGCAATTGCGCAGACACTGTCTGAGGGGACACATACGGGAGTGATGCTGACTAATAAGACAGTCCTTAGATACGGAGAAAATCCGCATCAATGGGGAACATATTATGATCTTTACAATGCGTCTGACCCTAGATGGACATTCCATCAAGGAAAAGAGATGAGTTACTTAAATATTCTGGACGCAGATGGAGCATGGAACCTTGTATGTGAATTCGAAGAGCCTGCATCGGCATGCATTAAGCATGCAAGTCCATCTGGAGTTGCAGTTGATTCTGATTTGTCGACAGCTTTCCAAAAAAGTTATGACGCAGATCGTCTTTCTGCATTCGGAGTCATTATTGCTCTTAACAGGCCGTGTCCAATGGAAATTATTGAGAAGATAATTGAACAGAAAATATTTACAGAAGTAATAATTGCGCCGGGATACGAAGATGGAGTTTTAGAATTCATGGTAGAAAAACGCCCGAAGATCCGTGCAGTAACGCACAAGTGCTCAGATCCTGACGCTGTTACTTTTAGATCTGCACTTGGAGGAATGCTTGTGCAAAATCAAGATACTAAAATTGTTACAAAGGCTGACCTTAAGGTTGCAACTGAAGTTAAGCCGACTGATGCACAGATTGATGATCTCCTCTTCGCCTTTAAAGTTGTTAAACATGCAAAATCAAACGCTATTGTATTTGCAAAAGATTTGATTTCAGTCGGAATCGGATGCGGGCAAACAAGTAGAGTTGATTCCACAATCATTGCCGCGCGAAGAGCAGGGGAGCGCGCTCAAGGGGCAGTAATGGCCAGCGATGCATTCTTTCCTTTCCCTGACTCTGTAGAAGAAGCTGCAAAGAACTCCATTGCCGCAATCATTCAGCCCGGAGGATCAATACGTGACGAAGAAGTGATTGCGAAGGCAAATGAACTTGGGATTCCTATGGTGTTCACTGGTGTCCGCGGATTCAGACACTGAGAATATTAACAGCTGCCTCCTCTTGCCCTGAGCGAACGAACGAAGTGAGTGAGTCGAAGGGTGGTGTTTACTGGGGTTAGAGGATTTAGGCATTAGATTGTATTGTACATACACACTCCTACAAGCTCCTCCTGCCCTCCAACGATTGTTTTAATGTCACCTGATCCGCAAACTCGATATCCGCACCCATTGGAAGTCCGTGTGCGAGTCGGCTGACTGTTTTGATTTTATCTTTAAGCTGATCACCTATGTAACTAGCAGTTGCTTCTCCCTCAACATCCGGATTCGTTGCAACAATCACCTCCTTGACCGAACCCGAACCCGATACCCGATTAATAAGCTCCTTAAGCTTAAGTTGCTCCGGTCCCATCCCATCAATGGGGGAGAGGACACCATGAAGCACATGATAAACACCTTTGTAAGAAGTTTTTTCGAATGCAACTACGTCCAGAGGATTTTCAACAACCAAGATTGTAGAATGATCACGTGATGAGTCTGCGCAAATAGAACACTCCTCTTGTAAACTGACCATTTGGCACGTCTTGCAATACTTAAGTTCATTCTTAAGCTCAGAAAGTGAGTTCCCCAACGCCTCTGGTGAAGCTTTGGAGCTTCTAAGCAGATGAAACGTAAGGCGCTCGGCAGACTTAGGTCCTATTCCGGGAAGTTTGCTGAACTCTTCGATGGTTTTTGTTATCTGCGGCGGGAGTAGGCTCATGGGGACATGAGCATACCAACTTACACTCTATAATTCTACATCCATTACGTAGCGATCTTTGGGCAAACAATCCAGATCGCTCTCACCATTTTCAAAATATCCTCCATCGTAATAACTATCGGACGCAGACAAGAGTTCCCAATAGCCTTCGACTGGCTTTTTTCCATTCCTAATAATTATGCGGCTATATTTCTGACCAGGGAATCTGACACCCAAATATTCAGGCACAGTCTCTTCGATAACAACTTCCACTTCGCCAGAGGAAACTGACTGCTGAGTCCCATCATCGCGAATGCAAAACAGCACAATAACCTGATCCTTGTACTTACCTTGCAAGACAATTGGCTCATCACCTTGCCCTTCCAGAAATTGCCTGCCCGCTTCTGATTCTCTGGCAATCGCCAATGCCTTTTGTGCATACTTTGCATCTATCGGGCCGCTGGATTCATCTACTCTTGTCATAAAGCACCATATGCTATTTATTTAGCCTGATTTACGCAAGCCTTTTTTAATAATCTTCCCCTTTTTTTAACTTTCTTTTCTGATCACGCTCTTTGATCTTCTGCCTTTTATCATATCTCTTCTTTCCCTTACCAAGCCCCAGCAAAACCTTGATGTGTTTTCCGGCTCTGACCTCCAGAGGAATAATCGTTACACCCTGCTCGTCCAGAGCCGACTGAAGTTTGGCTGATTCTGATTTCTTTAGAAGTAATTTTCTGTCCCTTCCCGGATCATAATTTTCCAGACCTGAAGCATGAGAATAAGGGGAGATCTTTGCGCTCCTCAGAATCGGTTTCCCGCCCAAAAAGGACACATATGAACCCGCTAAATTAACATGGCCCAAACGGCATGATTTGGCCTCCTGGCCGGTTAAAATGACCCCTGCCTCTATCTTTAGATCAATCTCGTAATCGTATCCAGCACGGCGGTTTTTAGCCACTATTTTCATCAAGCTGGATTGTGCCCGAAAAGGGTCGTTGAAGCCAGAATTATTGGCTTATGTTAGCCAAGGTTGTCTATTGACAAAAGTGCATGAGACTGTATTATATTGGGTGCATTGATTCTTATCTCTTTCTCCCAGCGTTCGCTGGGGCGAACGCAGATAATTCTGTTGAAATGGTAATTTTCATTGCAAAATTCAGTCTAGGGTGTCTCCCTCTTTTATTTTTTGGGCAGATGCCCTGATTGTCATATAGAAGAAACAGAAGAATAAGATGAACCAGAGGAAACAGAGGATTAAATAATAATTTCTTCTGGTTCTTTTGTTTCCTCTGTTTCTTCTGTTTCCTTAAATCAAAATTCTAAGTATCAAATCTCCCCACATAAGCACAACCAATGTCCCAATCGCCAAAAAGGGTCCAAAAGCCAAATGTTCTTTCTCCCCCTTTTTTTTGAAAAACAATAATGGAAGCGCAACTAGTGATCCTGCTATGTAGGACACTCCAAGCATGACAAGTACATACTCCCAGTTACCAAGAAGGAATCCGATTCCGGCAGCCAGAATAATGTCTCCGCTGCCAACCCATTTGCCTGCACTCATCCTCCATTGCGCAAAGAAAAACCCTGCAGCAATAAGAGGAGCAAGTATTGGAATGTATCCGGTAACGTAAGAATAAATAATTGCTAGTATGACGAAGGGGATATTAAGTGCATCCGGAATTGTGTGTGTCTTGACATCAATAACTGACATGATAAGCATCAGCCATAGTATTACTGCCAAAAAGATCGCGGAAAAAACACTGACCGGAGTTATAAGAAGTGCGATTACAAAAAGAATTCCTGAGCCTAGTTCTACCAGAGGATATTGATTTGAAATTCTTTCTGAGCAATGTCTGCACTTTCCCTGTAATAACATGAAACTTACAATCGGAATCAGATCCAAGTTGCCAAGTTGTTTTTTGCATTTGGGACACTGTGACCGCCCGCTTATTTTTTTATTTTTTGGAAGGCGTTCAATTAAAACATTTCCAAAACTTCCAAGAACAAGTCCGAGTACGAAGAAAAAAATTGCGAGAGGGTCAGTTATATTCATGTCCTCAGTTTATTTCTTCTTCCTTCTTCTCACAACAGCAGTTGCTCCGGCAGCGCCCGCAATCGCAATGCCTAGTCCAAATCCGGAATCAGGAAGTTCATTTCCGCTTTCTGCAGTTTGCTTCTCCATTGAATCCAATTCCTTTTGCCACTGTTCTGGCGGAGGAGGGATTTTCTCGGATTTCGGATTTCTGATTTCGGGTTCAGGCTCGGGTGTAGCATCAGGCTTGATAAGATCTTTCTCCTGCTTCGGTGTAATCTGCCCCTGATATTGCTGGGCCTTCTCTGCAATACGTTCAAACGGCGTAGGCTTCTTTTGTCCTGGAGGATCATCTGAAGCGAAGTGCTTTGCAATCTCTCTGTTTCTTTGTGCCTGCCTTGCAAGTTGTCGATCTTCAATATCCACTTGGTCTTCTGCAAACCTCGCACCTGCTCCTTCATCTCCATCCCAGAACGTGTGTATAAAAGCACCCAGTGGAGGCTGCACTACTTGGTAACCAAGGTACAATCCATACGCAACAGAGGCTCCAATAATTGCACCAGCAACCTGGCGTGTAAGAGATGATTTGAAAAGTTGTTTCATGTTTGTTTTAGGTTTCTGATTAGTATAGCAGAATTTACATTTCTTTGAAAGTCTTGACTCAACTGCCTTATAGTAGACTACTTTTAAATTCCTCCGGTTTATGGGCCTCTATTCGCTCAATCGGGCAACCTAGATCATCCTCAGAAACACCTGGAGGAAGCTTCTGATCATATCCAAGAAGTATCAGATCTGGCTTAATGTCTTTGATTGGCTTTAAGTAATCGTCTCTGTAACCGAGTCTGATATCTGCCTCTGGAAACTCCTCCCGAATGGCTTTAATTCTTTCATCCTGACTTTGCCTTGGTTGTTTCCCTTTAATTTTCTCAACAGTATCATCAAGCCCTACCCTGACGAAAAGTTCTCCACGTTTACCGGCTTCACTTAAAAAATAAACATGACCGAGGTGGAGGTTGTCGAATGTACCAAAGACTAATATCTTCATATTTTTTATTATAAGGAATCAGAGGAATCAGAGGAATCAGAAGATATGATGTAATTGATGTTTTTAAACATATTTAATAAATAATCCTCTGCTTCTTCTGATTCTTCTCTCTCTTCTGCTTCCTCTATTACCTTGTTGCCACAAGATCAACGGCATAAACCCTCTTACCATCGATCACATACATGCGCAGTTGTTCGGGGCCAACATATAAGTCTTTAAGCTCTCCAACCTGTTCTCCCTCTAAAATATATTGCCTGATGTAGGCAGATTCGCCGGTTGCACCTCCGTCGGTTGCCACAATTATTCTCGATCCTTCTGAATTTAGCAGATATAAATTTCCATCTTCAGGTGATTTATAAATTCTCGTCACGCCTTCCAGTGCTCCTTCCGGTAGATGTCGGATCACAAACGGACGAGACTCTCCTCGGAAAAGTTTTACGATTTCGCCGCCCTCTTTTAACACATAAACGTTTCCATCGATTGCAAAGTCCAAAGCATTACCCAGGTCTCCGTTTATATTGTATTCCGAAGGAGCCGAATAGCGATTGCTTAAGCGTTCATACTTATAAATCTGATTATTTTCAGGCGACAAAACATACAAGAACCTCAGATATGTCTTTAGAGCAGACCCTGCAATCCATCCGGCGGGATCTTCTGTCTTCATAGAAGTTGTCTGACCGTTGATTATTTCAACGATGGAGTTATCACTTAACTGGAACAACAGTGTCTGCATACGATCAAAGAAATCTCCGTCTACAATCAGTTCTTCTTCTGCCAGGCGATCCGGCTCATCAACCGCATTAAGCACAACACGATAAAGATCCTGCTTGTCATGAACAATAAGCTCGCCATCTTTCAAGCCGATCATCCCTGTTGCAGATACATCTGAATTTTTCGCAGAAAGATTTACAACAACACGCGGAGAAAATCGGGTGATATTATTTATATCTTCGTTTTTTAGTCGGATGCGATCCAAAAGATCCAATGCTTCCATTCTGTACCTGCCGCTTTCATGATCCATAACCTGTTTTGCAGTAGCTTCTGCACGCTCCAATATGGTATTTGCTGAATCCGTATCTCCTGCTAAGTATCTATTTTCCGCAGTTTTTATATCGGTATCAACTTGCTCAATCATTTGCTCTAGCTCCGCCCGGCTCTGGCCGTTTTGAGTTGTTGTTGCAAGATTCACTACAGCCCATACAACCAAAAACACTACAACTACTCCGGCAAGAGTAAGCATGTGAGCTTTTTTCTTTTTCTTTGGATTCTTCATATCCGCAAGCAACACCGAAGGTAGTTCGCGTAAACGATTTACCACTTCAAAAGATGGAACACTATCCCTTACACGACTCGATACGGATATGAGTACATCTGCAACTCCGGAAAATTGTGGAATTCGCGATGGACTACGCCTTCTTCTCCTGCGTGAAGATCTGGGGGGAAGTGCTTTGACTTTTTTTTCTACTTCGCCTTTGCGCGCCTCTGATCTTATGACTGCTAGTGCTGATTTTTCTTTTTCTGATTCCAACTCTGCAGTCAGCTCTTCTATTAATTGATCGCCGCGTTGTGAAAGTTTGGCAAGTTGTGCAGGAGTTACGGTTCTAAGCAGTCTTTGAGTGGAGAACACGACAACATCTCTGGATTCAATCGACCCGCTTGCTATATGAATAAATGCAGGAGTCGTTTTCCCACGCGTGTACTCCGTGATCTGGCTGGCTTGTCCACCTCTGATTATGTATCCCTCCGCAGTTCCTGCATGCGAAACGCTTAACATATCGTCTAGTCCTTGAATTGCAATTATTGCATGAATATCATCAATGGTCTTCGCTACCAAAAAGCCCTTGAGCAAGCCGTTAATCTCCTTAAGCGTACCATCCAATCTGTCTCCTGCATCTCCATCTGTTTCGAGTAACGAATGCTTGATCATAGTCTCGCATTCCTTCATTAAATTCTTCGCATCTGTGGTATCTGCATGGATTTGCATCAGAAAAATAACGCTTTCTTTCAAATTACTTTTATATTTCTGCGAAAACAGCGAGATTCCGCTCGCAGATTTGGTGTGGCCGGTTTCGACCGAGGTGGCCATACAGGAGGAAAGAGTACCTTAAAATCTGAGCTTGAAGCAAGGTGGGTGAACAAATTGGTTGAATGGCTGTGGATCGGTAAAATTTGCTAGAACGATAGAGAAAGAGCGAAAGACTGAAAGGTATACAAGAGAAAAAGGAAGCTAAAAAGATTTAAGGAAAAATCTACTAAGGATAAAAGCTATTATATTTTATGTTTTTTTAACCTTCCTTTCGTTCTTGATCTCTTTCATTCTTTCATTTTTTCCGCCCCATTCTCCTACTCTTTATAAGCTGCCCAACAAATTATCTCGACATTTATTTGCTTTATTTAAGCCAAAAACTCAAAACCCCCTTCTTTCGCCTATTGCATATCCGGAGTCTTTAAGTTACACTAAAGTCAGAAATTTTATTAATTCTTTAAATATATGAAATCAGTAAAGAAGTGGCTGAATGATAATTCAGCCAAACCACAGCACTCTAGCAGTGCCAGTGGCAAGGGAGGTGACAATAAATCATCGCAAAGACCATCTCCTCAGAAACAGAAGCCCTTTTCGAAGGGGCCTGGCCGTCAAGACCGCAGACCAAAAAGGCCATATCCGCCGAAGAAGACTTCGCGCGTTATTCCTTACAAACCTTCTCATAAGCCTGCCCCTAGGCCTTCACCGAGGCCTCAGGGTACGGTTCCGCAAGCAGGAGGTTTTCCAATCCGTGTATATCCTCTTGGAGGATTTGAGCAGATCGGAAGAAACTGCTTTGTTGTTGAAGTTGAAGGAGATATATATCTGATAGATCTAGGTCTGCAGTTCCCTGATGAGGGGATGCTGGGCATAGACTATTTGATACCTGATATTTCGAGCCTATCCGGACGCGAGAATAAGATTAAAGGAATCTTTTTCACCCATGGGCATCTGGATCACATTGGAGCAGCCCAACATCTGCTTCCAAAGCTCCATTATCCGCCTTGTTATGGAACAAAGCTTACGATGGCGTTTATAAAGAAACGCCTAGACGAAGAAAAAATAACTTCCAAAGCAAATCTTAACACTGTTCCATACGGACAAAAGATCCGCATCGGAAAAATTGAAGTTGAGTTCCTAAAAGTTACTCATAGTATTCCGGATTCCGCAGCAGTAGCGATCCATACAAAGTATGGAACTATTATGCACACAGGCGATTTCAAATTTGATCTGACCCCGACGAGTGAAGAGCCTGCAGACTTTCAGAGGCTCGCTGATCAAAGTAAAAACGGAGTGTTAGCAATTATCGCTGATTCTACCAATGCAAATAAGCCGGGGTTTAGTAAAAGTGAAGCAGAGATTTCCGAAACGCTTTTCAAAATGATTCGCGATGCTGAGGGAAGGTTGATCATCTCAACTTTTAGCTCACTTTTGAATCGTATTCATCAAGTTGTGGCTCACGCGCAGAAATTTAACAGAAAGATATTCATTTCCGGCAGAAGCATGGTGACGAATGTCGAGATTGCACAAAACTTAGGTTATCTAAAGGCTCCGCGAGGACTGATAAGGAAGGCTGGCCCTGCAATGGATAAACTGCCTGATAATCAGGTAATTATCATCACAACCGGAAGCCAGGGTGAAGAAATGGCAGGGCTCGCGCGCATAGGACTTGGAACACACAGGCAAATTGGAGTTAAGAAAGGCGACACAGTTGTCTTAAGTTCTAATCCAATAGTCGGAAATGAGCGTGCAATAAGCAAAGTTATAAATAATCTTAATTTGCAGGGCGCGACTGTAAAAACAAATGCGGAGTTTGCTCTGCATACAACTGGCCACGGAATGCAACAGGATATTCTTCTGATGCATCAACTAGTACGAGCTAAGCACGTAATACCTGAGCATGGTGAGCCTCATATGCGCGCTGCTCACGCTGAACTTGCAAGGAAGATCGGCTATCCCGATAACAGGATTCACATGATGACTAATGGAGAGATTCTTGAGTTTGATGCTAAAGGAAATGCCCGCAGATCAAAACAGAAACTGACTCTTCAGGATGTTGTTATTGATGGATATGGAAGCGCGGGCGAAGGCCAGCGCATTATGGATGATAGAAAGATTATGAGTTCAAATGGTGTGATAGTAATTGCGCTCAAGGCTTACGCAGAAAGCAAAAGGCTCGTTGGTGATCCGGATATTCTTGCACGCGGACTTATTTACGGATCAGAACAGACAGAAATTACAGGTGAAGCAATAAAGATTGCCAAGAAAGCCTATGAAGAATCCTTGAATAGGGGAGAGAGTGATAGGAAGGGCCTCAAGCGCGCAGTTAATGGAGCATTATTCAGATTCTTTGACCGTAAGTTGAATCGCAAACCAATGATAATTCCTATCGTAATAGAGGTATAATTTGAAACAGAGAATAATTTTTAATTTAGAATTTTTAATTTTCATTCAAGACACAATGACTAATTACCAAACACTAACAACAATAGAGTATTGAACATTGATTTATTGGACCTTGAATGAAAATTTTAAATTGAAAACTGAAAATTACCTCGCAACTAGCCTTAATAACCATGAAACACCAAGCCATCATCTTCGATCTCGACGGAACGCTAGTTGATACCGTTCCGATTTATGAAAAGGCAATGATATATATGTTCAGTCGAGGTGGAGCAGAAATCTCACACGAAGATTTTAGAAAACTATATGTTCCAAGTTCTAATCTTAATGACATACTTGCAAAATATAATCTCGAAGACAGAGAGGATGAGCTTAGGAATATTCGCGACGATTTCTACATCGATTTACTCAGAAAGGAAACTAAGTGGTTTCCAGATGGAAAAAAGTTCCTTGAGGCATTACCAAAAGATACAACCAAGGCAATTGCAACTGGATCATGGATGAAATATGTAGATGCAATTCATGAGAGGTGTCTTATTCATGATTATTTCGATACGATCGTTGCTTGCGATGATTTTTCTAGGTGTTCAAAACCTAATCCGTTCTGCCTGACACTCACATGTGAAAGGCTTGGAGTTGATCCGAAGGATTGCGTGTACATAGGTGATCAGAAAGTGGATATGGATGCGGCGAAAAATGCTGGAATGCAAGGATACTTAGTCAAACGTCCTGTGTTTACACCAGAGGATTCCGAGGAAAATGCGGATAAGGTTGTGGATTCGTTGGAGGAGTTGATCCTCAATATTTAAACGCAGGGATACTTCCCTGCGCGTTACCTACCA
This sequence comes from Candidatus Peribacteraceae bacterium, assembly GCA_030750465.1. Lineage (GTDB taxonomy): Bacteria > Patescibacteriota > Gracilibacteria > Peribacterales > Peribacteraceae > UBA2144. The sequence continues at coordinate 9,289 of JASMHZ010000017.1, read as the reverse complement.
CGTTAATTCCATAACATCCCATTTCCCCGATGCCGATGACCATGGATAATCTTCAGCTTTTTCGACCAATTTTGCTTTTACTGGATTGCGATGAATATATTGCAAAGCTTTCCATGGGTTTCTTATTAGTCTGATATGGAATCTGGATTGCCAAATAGAACCTATTCCAAGACTATGGCTAACTCCCATTTTAAATCTATTCATGATTGTAGATATCGATCCTTCTTCCGGAACCTGTATTAAGAAGTGACAATGATTAGGCATTATCACAAAGCCATATAAAAACGCAGGGCGCATTTCTAGCGAGCGATATAGAACTTCAATTGCTTCGCGAGCATATGCATCATTCTTAAACAAAGGTTCGCGATTTTTCACATTGGTAGTGACTAGCATTGTATAGCCATTTCTAATTGGGTGGCGCTGTGTCATGGATCCTCCACATTAGCGCGGGGAGGTATCCCCGCGCTACAAATAATTAAGGTTTTTGTTCACATCCTTCAAGTCAGATACATACTGCGCTATACAATAATCTTCCCTCTAACCCTCCACCCCTCATATGGGGTTCAGCCTATGCGAAGCATAGGCTGTCGGCCGTAGCTCACGAAGTGAGCGAAGGCTGACTATTCAGTCAACTCGCTTCGCTACGGCTGGCAGGCCACCCGCTTAAATAACCTTTCCAATTACTCTCCAGTTTTCATATGGGGTCCAACCGCACTTATAATGTAATTCTGAGCCTTTTATGACCCACTCAGCATCAGTATCCACCTTAATTTTAAGCTCATCAGAAGCCCCCAAATTAAAGATTTTATTCGGATTCTCAAAACATAATCTGACGATATCCGAATTCCGAAAACCGATATCCGAAAACCGATCAGAATCAGGATGAGGCCATCCTCCATTTGCCACAGTCAGCAACAATGGCAACATAGTCTCCACCCCCGGTACTCCACTCGGTGCACTTAATGGATTATCTGCATTTTTTTCATCCAACGTATGTGGAGCATGATCTGTTGAAATGCAATCGACTGTTCCATCAGCAATACCTGACCACAATGCTTGCTGTTCACTCGCAGTTCTAAGTGGGGGATTCATTTTCCCAAGTGTTCCAAGCTTCTCGTAATCATCAACGGTTAGGAAAAGGTGATGAGGTGCAACTTCGCATGTCACTGTTAGCTCAGACTCTTTAGCATCTTTTACAAGCTTAAGTCCAAGCTCCGTTGAAAGATGAGCAATATGAAGATGTGTCCCGTAAGTCTTGGCAAATCCAATAGCATCTGCAATTGCTTTGGCTTCCGAAGCACAAGGACGCATAAGGGAATGAAGTGAAACGTCCTGAGTGTCACTATCCGATGAACTTATCATGTCATGAGCTTCTTTATTTATCTGAGCATCCTCACAATGTGCGACTAGTGGTGTATTCAATTCAGCACAGACTTTGAAAGCTTCTTCCAAAACCTCTTTATCCGCACCCATATCGCCTGTCGAGTGATCGAAGAATACTTTCGCACCCGGACATTTCTTTTTTAACTCTTCATCCGACATTAGCTTTTTAAATTCGCCGATGTCTTCACTGGAGGTCAGCCCAAAAAAGAATCTGATATCTACATCCTTAACCTTTTCACTGCGCCTGACTTTGTCTCTAAATGCCTCAACAGTTATCGTCATGGGGCTATTGTTCGGCATATCGCAAACCGTAAACACTCCCCCTGTCTTTGCGGCAACTGACTCTGATTCCATTGTTGCTTTATGCTCAAAACCCGGCTCGCGGAAGTGCACGTGGCAGTCTATTAGTCCTGGCAGCTGGATTATATTACTCATGCTTTATCAAGTAACATCGCAAGAAGTGCCATCCTCAGAGTAACTCCATTATCAACTTCACGGAAGTATGCGGCATTGGGAAGTTCATCGACTCCCTTGTCAATCTCTCCAATGCGAGGAAGAGGGTGCATAACCGTTATGTCGCGCTCTTTTACATGATCGGGCTTAAGAATGTATTTGAGCTTAAGCCGCTCGAAGTCATCTTTGTTTTCAAATCTCTCTTCCTGCACACGAGTCATATATATAACATCGGCATCCAAACCATCCTCTAAGTTTTCAGTCTCGTTATATTCAATTCCCTTTTCTTTAAAGAAGCTTGTAACTTTCTCGGGCATCGGAAGTTCCTTCGGAGAAACCAACGTAAACTTCACATTATTATAAAGACCCAAGAGGAAACTGACCGAGTGGATTGTTCGTCCAAACTTCAGATCGCCGACTGCAGTTAAGTGGATGTTATCTAATTTGCCACGCTCTTTCTTAATTGTAAGAATATCCAGAAGTCCCTGAGTTGGATGCTGGTTTGGTCCATCTCCCGCGTTTATAAATGGAACCGGACATGCAGATGCCGCAATGTCTGCGCTTCCTTTTTCTGGATGGCGCATAGCGATGATATCTGCATACTGCCCGACAACATTCATCGTGTCTTCAATCGTTTCGCCCTTGTACATCGAGCTGAATTGCATTCCGACCGCTGTGATTACTTTGCCCTCAAGCCTGTGCATTGCTGTGGCAAAACTTAAGTTTGTCCTAGTGCTTGGTTCGTAAAAAAGATTGGCAAGTATTTTTCCTTCAAGGAGGTTGCTTCCTCCCTTGGATCTGACCTTTTCCATTTTTTCGCACACCTCCAAAATGCTATCCGTGTCTTCTCGTGAGAGTTGTTTGGTTGAGGTTAGATGCTTGAACGGAAGAGGCATTCTATGGAAGAATCTTAGAGAATTGGATCCTGGATGTCCAGAGGAAATATTGTCTGGATATACCTTAACCTATTGGCTTTAAACGCATATTTTCACCTCGGTCGTTGGCAGATAAGTCGTGCGTGGATTAGCCTCCTTGCCACCGGCTTACTGCCAGCGACCCTACCGACCCCCGATCCATTTCATAAGTTCTGCGACACGTAACCGTAACACAGAACTACGACCTGGATACCGGGGGTCGTTTTTTGGTAGCCTACAAAAAACTTAATGTAATGATTGATCGTCATATGTCAGCTACTTAAATACTATTAACCTGCCACATGATCTTTGGAAATTTCCTCTACCAAACCTTTCTTGAATCTCTCCGTTGGAAAGGCTAGGAAACCGACAGATCGTTAAGGCTCTTATCCGGCGTCTTTCTGATCTAACTGTGATCGGTAGGCCGTCTCCCAGCCTCTCTGCCCACATTACTACGCGGTTGTTCGCAACGAGGCTCAACGAAGCTTACAGCAACACCACCGAGGATCTTGTCCTCATGGCAAATAGAGTCTGGGAGACTCTTTTACAACAATTGACAGTTGACACACTCAGACTCGCTCTGCGAGTCTTCGCTTTTTACAATTGACAGCTTAATAATTTCAGAAAACAAAGAGTTAATTGTCAAAAGGGCGCGTAGCGCCCGTGTCAATTGTCAATTGTTATTGTAAGATTGTTACGATGTCTTCTCGCAAAATCGCAACATCTACTCTTTGGCAACTCGCCAGCCAGGTCGCAATGGCTGCGCTTAGTATTCTGGCTGTTAAGTTTGTTGCATTGGGACTAAGCAAAGAGCTTGCCGGAATTTATAATTCTTCTTACGGCTTTCTTCAGCTCTTTGGAATATTAGCGGACTTCGGTTTGTACGCCGTCGCAGTTAAAGAGGTCAGCAGATCGGACAGGAAGGAGGAGGTGCTAGGTGCGATAATTATCCTCAGATGCATTGCGTTGGCAATTTCGTTGAGCGCTGCGCTCCTCTTTGTCTGGTTTGTACCCGTATGGAAGGGAACTCCACTCCCGCTAAGCGTTACAATCGCCTCACTTGTTCCTTTTTTCACATTGCTTGCAGGAATTATTCGAACGGTTTTCCAAATAAATTATAAAATGCATTTCGTTTTTATTGCGGAAGTTTCGCAAAGAGTATTGGCAGTATTCCTTATAGGACTTTTTATATTATTTGGAGTCCGAGGCAGCCACGACTTGCAGCATCTTCACATGTTTCTATACATAGGAGGAATTGGTGCATTCCTTCTTTTCTTTTTGTCACTTACATACGGGAACAGACTGATGACGATTCGCCCGCATTGGGATTCCGCGTTATTAAAGAAGTATATCAAGTCCGCCGCACCGTTCGGAATCGCATTCTTATGCATGGCTCTTTATCGTGAATTTGATATTACATTGATTGCACTTCTGCGTGATGACTTTGAATTGCAAAATGCTTACTACGGATTCGTCACCCGCATCATGGGAATGGGGTTTTTGATCCCAACGTTCCTGCTTAACTCAACATTGCCCATCCTGAGTGAACGGGATTTAAAAGGAGAAGATACTAGGTCGTTACTTGGAAAAACTTTTCTGATCATTCTTATATTCGGATCAATCATCCTTCTATTTTCCGCACTTTGGTCACGCCCGATCATTCAACTGCTTACGACCGAAGCTTATCTGAGCACTCCAGCTCGTCCCGGAGCTGATACGGCACTTAGGCTGATGAGTATCCCGATGTTTTTGAATGGAATTATTCTATTTGGCTTTTACAGTTTGCTTACAAAGAACAGTTGGAAGAAGTTGGTTCTGGCACTGCTCCTTGGAGTCGTTATCTCTCTTGTTATGAACTTAATTCTAATTCCCAAGACCGGATTTGTTGGAGCAGCTCAGACTTCAATCACAGTTCACTCGATACTCGCCATCATCCTGCTTTTCACGGGAGCAAAAGCGATGCCGTTTAGATTAAGTCAGGCCGAGATTTGTAAGTGGATTGTATTCACAGTATTACTTGGCGGGGGATTGTGGATTGTTAGACCACTCCTGACTGGAGAAATTGAAACAATAATCGGATTGGGTGTAATGAGTGTTTATATGCTAATTCTGATGTTCACTCTTGGGTTCAATAAGTTGATTAAGTGATTGCCCATCTGTCTGAACCACGGATTACGCGGATTGCACGGATATCACGGAGTGTGTACAAATCGTTTAAATTCTAGTTTTTTTGAACCAAAATTTATTAAAAGGCCCACTTCTAATTTATAAGCCTCAAGATAATTTATAGTTTGTGCAAAATGCACATCCTCAATTTGGGTAATAGCCTTGAGCTCAACCAATATTTTATCTTCAACGACAAAATCTGCTCTTCTTGTTCCTACATCATATCCTTTATATTCAATCTGCATTGTTTGTTCGCGAAAGAAATTCAAATCGGCTTCTTGAAACTCTAAAGCTAGAGCACGTTGATAAATAACCTCCTGAAACCCATTACCTAATTCGTTATGGACACTCATGGCACAGCCAATGATTTTTTGAGTCAAATCTGAATATTTTAAATTGTGCATAAGCCACTAATCTTAACCTAATTTGAGTATAAAGGTTTAATTATGCGTTCTTTTTTAGAATACACCATATTCGCAAGATATCCGTGTAATCCGTGTAATCTGTGCTATCCGTGGTTCAGACAATTGATCTGAAGGCGCTTTTTTGCTATAATATTCATGAAAACACACAAAATAAATATGAGACGAACCTTCCTTATATCAGCACTTATTACTCTCGTGGTTTTGCCATTTGTAGTAATTACCCAAGCCCCTGCTTATGTCGAAGGCCTGGATATTTCTCTTGAAGAAGGAGAGATAACTTTGAAATGGAAAGAACAACCAAATATGGATATTGCTTCATATCGAATTTACTACAGCTTTGAATCAATTTTGGAAAACGACGGCTTATATGATGATGTTATAGAAACGCAGTCCGGTGAAAACGAACACAAGTTCCCACCTCCGGATGGTTATGACGAATTATATTTCGCTGTAATCGGAGTAAACGAAGCAGGCGAGGATATTGATAAGTTTGTTGAAGAAATTTCCATTCAAATCGATGGTGGTAGTGGATTGCCAGAAGATGATGATCTGGATGATGACGATGATGAAAGTTTCTTGGAAGATGATGATCTAGATGATGACTTTGATGAGGATTTTTCTGACGATGATGATGATTTGCCTGACGATGATGAAAGTTTCTTGGAAGATGATGACTTTGATGATGATCTTCCTGCAGATGATGATGATTTTGCTGACGATGATGATTTCGCTTTCGAAGAGGATGATGATTTTGCTGACGATGATGACCTTGCTGACGATGACGATGATCTGGAGGATGATCTGTTCGCGGATGAGGATTTTTCTGACGACGATGAAGACTTCCCCGAGGATGATTTGTTAGATGAAGACGATCTGCCCTTCAGAGATGATGATTTGCCCGAGGATGATGACGATGATGACCTTGCTGACGATGATGATGATCTGGAGGATGATCTGTTCGCGGATGAGGATTTTGCTGACGATGATGATCTAGATGATGACTTTGATGATGATCTTCCTGATGGAGATCTGGAAGATGATTTAATGGGTGGAGATGAAGATTTGCTAGCATTGGAAGAAGACCTTGGTGGAGAAGCCGAAGATGTTCTGATGGTTCAAGATGAAACACTTAGTATCCCGGGCAGTTATCAACCTTCTGTAAACGAAGTTGTTAACATACCTTCAACCGTTCAGGCTGCCCAACCTACTGTGCCAACTCAACCATTGCTACCTCCGCCTCCGCCTCTCCCAACTTCAGTAAGCCTTCTTTCTGCGGAAGCCATTTCACCAACTCAGGTGCAGCTTTTGTTCTCTGCTTCGATATTGGTTGAATCAACTCGAGCTCCTGAAGCATTTTCTATAGTAGATTCAAGTGGTAATCCTCTTCCTATTCTTCAGTTAGCAATTCAGGATAAGCAGGCAACTATAAATACTCAGGAACAAATTGCAGGAACTGTTTATGAATTGAGAGTCAGCGAACCTGCTTACAGTCCACAGGGAATTCCTTTGGATCAAATCGCAAGACGTGCATTCTTCAATGGGCACTTGCAAGGAAGAGGGCAAACACAAGTCGCAAGCACCGCACAAGTGGTAGCTCAAGGACCTTTCCAGGGAATATCAAATTTGAAACTTGAACAGACGCCAGTAGGCAATGGAGTATTCACTGTAAAAGCTTCTTGGGATGTTGTGGGAAGCCAAATCGATTTGGCTCATTATGTTGTTAATCAATCTCGTGACGGCGGCATGACATTCGGTGAATCGCAGAATCTGCAGGCCAACATTAGTGGAATCGAAATCCCAAGTGTTGAGCCAGGGCCATTTGGTTTGATGCTTTCATATGTAAAGAAAGACGGTCAGGCATTTATGGGTAAATTCCAGTCAATTAATGTTGGAGGAGTTGGAATCTCTTCTATGCCTTCTATGGCACCGATTGCACAGCCAGGTACACAGCAGCCTACGCCTCCTCCGGTAGCCGCAACAGTCCAAGTAGTTCAGCCTCTCGCACACCAACCAAGCGCTCTTAATAACACAGGACCTGGAGCCTTTGCAGCCGCAGTTATTGTATTCGGTGGTGTCGCCGGATGGATGGCTAGCAGGAAAAGGAAAATGTCCGGTGAATTGGTATAGGATGTCAGTTTAATAATAATATTGTATTATGCGTGTTCCGCTTTGGTGCGGAACCGGAAAGAACCCTAGTTGAAGCGGGAAACTTGAATGCGCCTAAAGTTTTTTTTGAGATAGTGTTTATTGGAATTTTTTTGTGTTTAGAATGAAATTTGATGAAACGAAGAAATTTTCAATTTTCAATTTAAAATTTTCATACAAATTTTAATGTACAATGAATCAATGGCACAGGCCGGACAGAAAAAATATGATTTGGAAGAAAGAACAGCAAAATTCGGCGAAGAAGTTATTAAATTATGTAAAAAATTGCCAAAAACTGACATTACTAAACATTTAATTTCCCAAATAGTATGCTCATCAACAAGTATTGGTGCTAACTATATGGAAGCAAATGGAGGAAGCTCAATAAAAGATTTTCGAAATAAGATCCATATAGTCAAAAAGGAGTGTGGCGAGACAAAGCACCATTTAAGAATGATTGCAGCAGCAGTACCAGATAAAAAGAGTGAAATAATACCTATTTGGCAGGAGTGTCATGAGCTTGTATTAATATTTCAAAAGATTGCACAAAGTATGAAATCAGTAAAATAATTTTTATTTAATTATTATTTGGACCTTAAATGAAAATTTTAAATTGTAATTTGAAAATTAATTTGTATTTAACAATATGAATAAAAAATGGATTACCATCGGCATCCTTATAATCACATTGGTTCTGACTGCGCGTGAATTAACATTATTACCCGACGGGAACCTCCATACATACATCCTAGACGTAGGCCAAGGTGATTCGATTCTGATTGTGACACCTTCAGGTAAACAAATACTTATTGATGGCGGTCCTGATCTTGCGACTCTCGAACAGCTTGGGAAACGCATGTCTTTCTTTGATCGATCAATTGATTTAGTAGCTCTAACTCACCCGCATGTTGATCATATGACTGCGTTGCCCGATGTACTTAAACGATATGATGTTGGCAATTTACTGATTGCTATGACCGAATCTGAAAATTCTCGTTACAAGTCGTTCCTGGCAGAAGCTTCGAATCAAAACATACGAGTAATCCTGCCTAATCCTAATGAAGATGTTGATATTGGTGATGGAATAATCCTCGATGTGATTCACCCGTGCTCTTATTGCGATTTGGACACCAATAATTCTTCTGTTGTTCTGCGAGCTTTATACAAAGAGCACTCAATTCTTTTAACTGGAGATATAGAAGAGGAAGCTGAGCTCTCAATACTCAGAAGCGGAGCTGACATCAGTTCAAATATCCTTAAGGCCGCACATCACGGTTCGCGCACATCATCTTCAACAGGATTTCTTTTGGAGGTGAGCCCCAAGCAAGCTCTGATATCAGTGGGGGAGGACAATAGCTACGGACATCCTTCGCCCGAGGTTATTGCAAGACTCAACGATATGAATATTAGTATTAAGTCGACCAAAGATGATGGAACTATCCATATCAGTCTGAAATGAGTGTATGTACATTGTACATACAGCCCGAAAATGTCCGCCATTCGTTTCCCTCACTGGGCTTTTGGCTTTAGAATTTCCTCAATGAAGGTCCTTTTACTTATTGCCGGCAAATCGGTGCGTTTCTGGCCCCTAAGCGAAAAAACGTTGTTTCCTATATGCGGAACCGATTTGCTGAAAACAACCACAGGAAGGCTTAAATCAGCCGGACTGACGGATATTACGCTGATTGGAGGTGCTCATAATCTGGAGCTGGTTAAAGAGAAATATCCCGAATTTTCCACCGTTGAGCAGAAAGATCTGAGCCTTGGAATGCGTGGGGCTTTATTAGATACTCTGCCTGATAT
>JASMHZ010000016.1 GCA_030750465.1 Candidatus Peribacteraceae bacterium | reverse complement strand
TGTTCAATTTCATCTTTCCCAAGATCAGGAATTGAAATCAAGCTCCGATTTTTTTTGAAAAGTGTGTTCATAACGCTTAATGGGGAAAAATTATTTAATAAAAGAAAAACCCCCTGCGGGCATTTGCTTACAGAGGAGACGTTAAAGTTTAAATCAAGGTTTTACACCGTCACCTCTGCTGAGGCACGGCGGCGGCGTGAGACCTGTTTGGGATAGTTCAACTTAATCACATGTGCATAATAACGATTTTTTTTGTGCTGTCAAATTTTTTTGTCACTAGATATAATTGCAATATGGCCAAACTCAAACTCGACCTCCACCCTATCTTCAACCAAGGAAAATCAATTTCCGAAGAATTAGGCCATGTGATCAATCAGGCAGTAGAGAAGAAGATTAAGCTTGTGGAAATAATCCCGGGGAAAGGATCAGGACAGCTGAGGCGAAAAGTCATGAAGTTCCTCGACCAACCTCATATAAAATCTAAATATCACAGATTAGAAATTGATGAGAAGAATCATGGCAGGATATTTGTGCATTTTAAATTCAACTAACAATACGCCACGCTTAACAGCGTGGCTGTCAACACGCATCGCTTTCAACAATCAACTAGATGTTGAATGTTGAAAGGGCGCGAAGCGCCCGTGTTGAGAACGAAGTGTGTTGTTAGTTGTTATAATACCTCGTCGACTCCACCCGATTCTCATCAATATCCACCCAATCAAAAGTTGTTTCATTGTCATCCCATTCAACTGTTCCGGTATTTGAACGACTTCCAAGATTTCGAAGTCCCACCTGAAGCGTGCTTGCCTTGTTTCCTATTTGAGGATTCAGGATATTGGCTTTCAAAGTCAAACTCGTAGTCGACCCCTGATCAATTGTAGTTGCAACCGTACTAGCTTTTAGATTTGAACAAGTTACTGTTATGTCGCCTGTATCAGCTGATGCCGAGCAACTCTGCGTATCATCCGGATTGCTCGTGTTGTATAAACTGAATGAAGATTGATCAACCTGAACATTATCCGCAAAAACCGAGAAAACTATATTATTAATATTAACCGGGAATGATTTTGTACTGGCTTTCTCTGATGCTCTGAATCGTAATGCTCCAATAGCAGCGTTCCCAACTGGTACGCTTGTATTATCACTGTCGCTATGAGCGTTCTGGATAGCAGTAATACTTGATGCAACCAAATCATGTGTAGGACCTGCTACTGTTACATTAGCGCTGGCTGAAGTTGTGCCAATAAACACCTCGCCTTCTTTATTACCATCACCATCATTTTGACTAAGCGTGTCATTGGAATGAATTCCCCTAGCCTCCACTGCTGGCTGAGGAGACGTTCCGGATGTTAGATACAATGCAATTGTATTTCCGCTAACATCAGCAGGTGAATCTGAACGCACGTAAGCCTTAACCAAAATAACTTTTTCCGTATCTGCTGCAATACTCCATTCTGAGTTGGAACAAAAGACTCCAGATGTAGGGGCTCTGCAATTAAGCCCTCTTGCAACTGCAAACGGAGAAACGCTGCTTCCTTCGAACAATTCAAGTCGATCTATTTCCGATGACCCACCAGCAATTGAAAGATCTTTGACTTCTATGCCCTCTCCTTCTGAACGGAATTTAATTCTGAGTACTACAGGACTCACTTCGCCAGCACGAATTTGCCTGCTGCGTATTGGAGTAGTATCCGCAATCACATACAAATTTCCTCGTTCGATAACATCAATATTCCCGGTTGAATCTAAAGTGAATACGGAAATCCAACACATAGAATCCGTACATTCAACTGTATCCGTTGTAATGCCACTTAGTTCCTTCCCGTCTATAGCCCCAACCGCAAGAACATATGCCAGATCAGACGTATCTAAGTCAACAATAAGCAATGACGCTGATGCATTTGGTGAGAGATCTGCCCGTAGCTGAAACTGCCTTGTACGTCCGTCGCGTACAGATACATCAATGTTTGAAAATGTAATTTTCTCTCCCTGAGCTGAGGCAGTTGCCGCTGTCGTTTCCATTAGGCCGTCGCCATTCATGTCTACAAGTAGACGATAGTTTTGCGCACTTCCCAAGCTTCCGGAAACGCTTTTGAACTTAATTCCATTTAAAATCGCATCTTGCCTTCCAGCTATTGCATCAAATGCAAATAGGACCACATTTGTTTTTCCAACTGATTGACTGAGAGATGCCACAGGGCGCTGATCAATTCTGAGAGCTGCGTGGCGGACAGTTTCCGGAACAATTACACAAATCTTGCTGCATCCATCTCCATTTATAGTGTTGCCATCATCGCATTGTTCTTCACCCTCCAGAACTCCATTCCCGCAAACCACAGGCCCAGAAAGCGAACAGTCGCTTTCGCAGTAAAGCGGACCGCAGTCATTTGTACATGCACCTCCGGCGGTACAGGAAGATGGTGAACATTTTTCATATGATTCACACACTCCGTTTCCGCATGTTGCACATGCTTCAATCTGTTCTCCAAAACGCATATACATCGCGCATTGTTCTCCTTCTTTTGCGTCGTCTGATTCTGTAACATCAACGGATTCCTGCGTTTGAGTAATCGTCTGTACTGGTTGTCCTAAGCCCACAAGAAGTTGAGCCATTTCTCCGCGCTTCATCAAATGACCGGGGTCATAAGGTAAGTGCAGGAATACTCTCCGTGAAGCAGCAACATCAAAATACGGATCATACCAATTCGGAGGTCCATCAGGATACGCAGGCCTCCGCATCTCCCAAGCTTCTGTACTCATTTTTAATGCTTCCGCCAAGTTGACTGTTTTTTCTCCCCTGTAAGTTCCATCCGGATAACCTTCTACAACCCCTCGCTCTTTTGCAGCACATGCATGAGCCCAATACCACTGAGACACTCCTCCGAAATCAGAGAAGCAAGCTCCACGATCTGACGAGTATGACTCCTCTCCGAATACCGCAAGCATAAGAATCTTTAGAAACTCTGCCCTATTTATCAATATTTCCGGTTGAAACTTTCCTCCGCCATACCCTTCTACTATTCCGCGGGAATGTAAGAGCTCAATTGAACTTTGAAACTTATGATTGCGAGCATCCGAAAACGGTTCCACACCTGCATGGGCAATGAGCGGAACAAGAAATATTAATGGTAAAAAACGCGCAATATAAAAATATATTCCGCTTTCCCCTCTCCACCTTTTAAGGGGGAGAGCCTGCCTGCCGGACAGGCAGGGGTTGGGTGAGGGGGCATTTGGATCATCAATAAAAGACTGCATGTTAGGCGCTATGCGCATGGGGGTATTATACCCCTAAATATCTCATTGCAAGAGGCATTAGCCAGTAATCTTAAACTGTCGAAAACAGGGATTTCTACGTCAGAATGATCAATGAGAAGCGGTAGCTCAGTACATCCGAGAATAACCGATTCAGCTCCTTGGTTTTGAAGATTTCCGATAATCGTCTTTAGAGTCGATCTTTCTTTAAGGCCGCTGACTCCTGCGAGAACTTTCATTATGCAACTAACGACATCATTCTTTTCGTCAATGCCCGGCGTAAAGACTTCTATCCCTGCGGCCCTAAGTGGTTCTAAGTACAGATTGGAAGTCATAGTTGTCATTGATCCAAGAAGCCCTACTCGCTTAATTCCGTCTGATCTAATCTGAGCCACGACAGTATCGATCAAAGAAATGAAAGGTATGGAAACTGAATTTGTAATCCGCGAAGAAAGGACGTGCATTGTATTGCACGTCATTACAAGAAAATCTGCACCGGCATTTTCTAATGTAATTGCTTCCTGCTCGAGCATATTCCCAGCTTTTTCTTCCATTTTTCTGTTTGCAATCAAATCTGGTGCCGGAAGTGAACTAAGAATAATTCTGGGAAACTCATCATTCTCTTTTACTCCGAAGTCCTTGGTACATGAGTTTATGACTAGTTCCATGAACCGTATACTGGCCTGAGGACCCATGCCGCCAATGACACCTAAAGTTTTCATAATAATGCATAACAAAAAACCACCGCCCCCGATCAGGACAGCTGGAATTATTTGCATCACATGCACTCAGCTTCTCCTGGTCAGGGAATTAGTTCGATTCCAATAGTGGTGAGTGCGCAAAAACATTGCGACATCATTATACTGATTCAGACTGTATTGTCAATGTGCAACGTGATATCATATTAGTAAGCCCGTGTAGCTCAATTGGATAGAGCACTAGTCTTCGGAACTAGGTGTTGCAGGTTCGAGTCCTGCCACGGGCACCACTTTAAACCGCCTGAAACACCACATTCCAGTGAGCTTTAATTCCTTTTTTGTGTTCCCACTTTTCTCTACTCTCAAATGGTTCCCCGACTACTTCAAAACCATATTTCTCTGCAAGTTCATCTATTTCATCTCGTGAAAAATAGTGCTGATCAACACCTTTTTTCTTGCCCTCCGTATCTTGTGCCGTATATCCATGATCTTCCACTTGTTGTCTTGGTTCACACCAATATTCCGTTGATCTTGCTTTCCATACAAAATAACTGCCTTTCTTCAAAACTCGCCTGGCCTCCGCAAATGTTTTTTCTATCTCGGGCCAACGGTTATGACTAACTACCTGAATGCTTATCGCTCCACCAAATTGTTCGTCTTCATATGGAAGTGGCTCGTGCATTTCTCCCCTATCCAACTCTGTTCCCAGGCCAAGTTCTCTGAGTTTTATTCTGGTCTCTTTTAAACCACTTTCTGAAATATCAAATCCAACAACATTTAATCCTTCCAGTCTCAAAGGAACAAGTTGTCTCCCGCCTCCACATCCCAAATCGAGTATTGAGCCGTCAATTTCATCACGATGTCCCCTGATAAAATGCATAACCCACTGTTCAGGCGCTTTTCCTCTTCCCCAATTATTTTCGTGTGCCTTGTCCCAACTTTCTCTGGTCAAAGCAGTATTGTCTTCATTAGTATTTGGCAAAGTCATATGACAACACAATAACCGCTATCTGCATAACTTCAATACTTCTGCATTATTGGCTTAACAAAGACCAAAATAACCTTTACCTATATTTGGCAACCCCAACTTCACCACAATCCACTTTTTCAACTTACTGAACTGCAAGAGATTATTTCAAGTCCTATCACGCTGATACACCAAAAGATGTATTCATACGCCTACTTGAGGCTATTGACCGGATTGCATATCTGACGATAATAATAAGTTACAGATGGATTTCTCAAGTGTCATCATGGGCTGGATCGTATTCATCCTGATATTAGAGGTTGTTATGTGGGATATCTTCAAACACAAAATGACAAGGATCTGCCTCCCAACCGAATTGGATGTCCGCTTTCTACGATGGTGTTCGTTAGCCAACATGTTTCTGATAGTTCTTTTACATACAATTATTCTGACCGGCACTGTAGCATTTGTAACTTATTTCGTATGGTAGTGCATTCTGACCTCCCAGAGGCTGACATTAACTTCCAGGGCAAACACGCTGATGAGGAGCTTCAGTTTTATTTTCACCAACATTGGATTCGCATGCTTTGGCCTTTAACGAAATTAATACTTATAAATGCTCTTGTGTTAAGTATCGGATATGTATTATTTCTAGTGTTAACAATAGAAGATGCGGCTGCAAGAAGATTATTGTTGACTCTTTTTACAGCCTTCTTCCTTATTACAAATTTTGAGTTTCTAATTCGATTCTACAGATACCTTCTTTATGTAATAGTTGTAACAGATAAAAAGATACACCGGATAAAAAAATCGTTGTTTATGCTCGACGATCATCAAAGTATGGACCTTTGGATGCTTCAGGACATTTTTAAGTGCCAGCACGGATTGATTCAAAATATATTGAGGTTTGGGACTTTGATATTAGAAGCACAGGAGACAATAATTAGAATCCATTTTGCACCAAGTGTTTCCGAAAAATATGAAAGATTGATGCACCTTCGTGAACAAGCTCGTGGAAAAATGGGATATATTGGTGGGATCCTAAAAAGATCTTAGATAACAAAAATCCCCGCACTTAGCGGGGTTTTTGTTTTGGAGGTACACGTGTCTTTGCCGTTAGTCACGGCAATCGCGATTGCCGTGTTTTACCTCCTCTTCTTCCTGCGAGTTGCTTTTCTCTTCGCAGGCTTGCGAGCCGTCTTCCTCTTCGTGGTCTTCCTTCTCTTAGGCGCTGCCTTCTTGCGTCGCTTTGGCGCTGCCTTCTTGCGTCGCTTTGGCGCTGCCTTCTTCCTTCTCTTAGGCGCTGCCTTCTTGCGTCGCTTTGGCGCTGCCTTCTTGCGTCGCTTTGGCGCTGCCTTCTTTCGTCGCTTTGGCGCTGCCTTCCTCTTCGTTGTCTTTCGTGCTGGCTTGCGCTTTGTTGTCTTGCGCTTTGCTGGCTTACGCTTTGCTGCGCGTCGTTTCTTTGCTGGCATAACGGAAGTGGGTAAAAAAATAAAATAGGAAAGGGTTGGAATAAATTTTACTTTTTCTTTTACCAAAGGGAAAACTAATTCATAAAGCTAAAAAACAAAATTGTTGTTTATTACAAAAACAAATATTTGTGAAAAAATGCTAAAAGTTAATTGTTAACTGTTAATAGTTAACACTTGCAACTCAAACTGACTTCAACATATGCTTCATTTTACTTTTTTTAACCTGTAAATATTTTTTTTGTCTGTCCGAAAGTTTTTGCGATTCGATTGGCACTCGTTCGGTAACGATCAGATCGTGCCCCTGCAAACCTATGATTTTCTTTGGATTATTCGTAAGAAGTTTCAATTTGCGAACTTTCAATAGTTTAAGAATTTGAGCCCCAATCCCATAATCTCGCAAATCTCCGTCAAACCCGAGTTTTTCATTTGCCTCCACCGTGTCCATTCCTTCTTCTTGTTGCAGAGCATAAGCACGCACTTTATTTGCAAGCCCAATCCCCCTTCCTTCCTGTCGCATGTAAAGAATTATTCCTGTTCCTTCATCATTAATTTTATCCATAGCAATTCTCAATTGATTACCGCAATCACAATGACAAGATAGAAAAGTATCACCTGTTAAACATTCAGAATGTACGCGAACCATTATTGATTCTTTCGGATTAATTTCTCCTTTAACTAGCGCAACATGTTCTTTGTTGCACAAAGTATCGTTAAAAACATGTATTTTCCAAATTCCTTTGTCAGTTTCCAGGTCGGAAGTTGCTTCGAGTTTTACTTGAACTTCATTATTGCGTCGATGTTCAATTAGATCGGCAATTGTAATGATAGGAATTTCATTTTCACTGGCAAACTTTTCAAGATCAGATAAACGCATCATGGTTCCATCATCATTCATAAGCTCACTTAAAACCGCGGCCTGTTTTAGGACCGCAAGTTTACACAGATCAACACATGCTTCGGTATGTCCAGCTCTAACCAGAACTCCGCCATTAGACGAGCGCAATGGAAATATGTGCCCCGGCCTGACAAAATCATTTGGTAATGATAATGGATCAACTGATTTTTTGATTGTCACTGTTCTATCTTTAGCCGAAATACCTGTAGATATTCCATCGCGGGCATCAACGCTGACTGTGAATTGAGTTTTTAATCTGGCAGTGTTGCACTTGACCATCGGAGGAAAATCCAACCTATCTGCTATCTCGTTACTCAGAGACAAACACACAACTCCTCCAGTATGCCTGATAATGAAAGCCATTTTCTCTTCCGTTATATGTTCTGCAGCAATCACTAAATCCCCTTCATTCTCCCTGTCTTCATCATCAATAACTACGACCATTCCACCCTCTTGGAGAGCTTTGATTGAATCTGAGATTGAGGATATATTGGACATGAGGGGTAAATATTAGCTATTTAGGAGTTACAAGGGAAGGAAAATAACGATTAGTTATTAAGGAGATAAAAGAGAGAAAGGAGTTAAAGGAGTACTAATCTTTTGTCTCCTTTATATCCTTTATCCCCTTTAAACCCTTTTAGAAAATTACTGTAACTGTATCGTATACGTCTGCCTCGAAGATCTGGGCTTCTTGCGTCCGACCGAAACATAGTAAGTCCCGGGAGGATACTTGTAGGAGTGATTGCATGTTGGGCCGGAGAAACCATAAAGATCAACGTCTTCCATGGCATAAACCAAACAAGATAATTCAGATTGATTTGCAACGTCCAGAGTCAGATTTTTCTCGCTCTGCACTGTAAACCTGTAGAAATCAGCATAGTCATGAGAATCAAGAATATCTGTCTTGTTTAATCCTATTGCAAATAATGCGGCCTCCCTGAACCCGTCATTTCCGTCCCCTGATGTCTCTTCCGCAAAGACTGTATACGTCGTGTCTTTTGACGTAGGTTGTACGTCCAACTGATAATTACCTCTACTCAATGCCACTTTTAGATAGCATTTTCTTCCCTCCTGGTATCCAAGATAATACTCAGTAGAGAAGCCGTCATCTTTTAGCTTATATATTCTGCAACTGAGCTTTCCTATCTGTCCTGACTGCAGTGCTGCAACAATATAAACATCCTGCGCTCTGCCAAGATCGAAACTATAACTCTTTAATCTCCTGCCTTTGAACTTGCCGCTCTTTGTGAACGGGAAATCAACATTGTAGTTGGTTGCAGTTGAAACAGGATCTTGATATGACGAATCGCGGCCTCCTGATCCGCTATCGTCTGTATCACTTGATGAATCGGTAGTTCCATCGCTTGTATCCCCACTCTCAGTTTGAGATTGAGTTTGAGCCTCGGTCTCAGCACGTTCTTCGTCAAGTTGTACGTGAAGTGAATTGAAAATGTAAGCTGCCGCCTCGCCGCGAAGTAAAGGCCAATTCGGGAAGAACCTTGCGCCTTCCTGTCCGATTATTGGCAAAATGCCTTTGTCGAACCCTGCATATAAATACTTCGTGTACCAAGCAGAAGTTGAAACATCAACAAATTTAACAATATCCTTGCGTGCTTCAGTAATTTCTTCAACATTTACATCAAATATTTCCATTATCATTTTTAGAGCCTCTACACGATTAACCAATGTTGCAGGTCGGAAAGTTCCATCCGAGTATCCTTGCACATACCGATTTGCTGCCGCATCACAAACATACATTTCATACCAACTTCCAGCACCAACGTCTTTAAAGCATCCCTGGCTCGTTGCATCAGGAATTTTTCCTTTTGCTTTATAAAGCATTTTCAACATCTCCGCTCGATTAACGCCGCGTTCCGGCTTGAAGGAACCGTCGGGATTTCCGTTAATAACCTGAGCACCAACTAGCATTTCTATTTCTTCTTGATACATGTACCCGTCGGGCACATCAGGAAAAACCGAAGCAAACGCGAGCGGAACCGAAGTAAGTAGAATTGCTGTTGTAAAAACAGCTGTAATCAGTTTTCTCATAAATATAATGGGGCAGGGTTCTGGCTATTGTACTTCTACTCAATATAATTCCACAAGTTGCCAAATGTAATTAAGGAATTACAATACTATTTAACTTCTTCAAAGAACTCAATACCGCAATTGCAGCTTCTTTCCCCTTCGACTCAATTCTCTGCTGAGCATCCTCCAAAGCATCCACATGCAAAACTTCATACGCAAATGGAATCTTATATTGAACCTGAATATTCATCATGCCACGTGCTGATTGCTTAGCAATTTCCTGCGCGTGCTGTGTTTTACCTTGCACAACAATACCAAGTCCCATAAGGGCATTGGTCTGATCTTTGTCGGCTAATGCTGATCCTATTAAAGGAATTTCGAAACAACCCGCGACTGCGTAAACGGAAATATTGTCTGGGTTAATTCCTGATTCAACTAAATATTTTCGAGCTGACTCAACCATTTTAAGTACATCTTCTTTATAAAAGGAGGAATGAACGATTCCAATCTTCCAATCCTTGCTGACCTTATCGGGTTTGCCAATGTCTGACTGAGTATTTTTCATTTGGCAGAAGTTTGCAATTGCTTTGCATGTCTGACTAGTACGTCAGTTTCGATATTAACTTTATCTCCTTTATTAAGAGAACCCAGAGTTGTATTTTCTAAAGTGTGTGGAATGAGAGCAACAGTTATCTGGTTGCCATCGACTGACACTACCGTTAGCGAAACTCCATCAATTGTTATTGAGCCTTTATTACAAATAAAATTAATCAGATTGTTTGGAACAGCAATTGTCAATTGTCCATTGTCAATTGTCAATTTGTCGCTGACCACGTCAGCGACACTTTCCACATGCCCCTGCACAACATGCCCCTCGAACCTGTCTGAAGCTTTCATCGCACGTTCAAGATTTACTTTGTCACCGACTTTGAGCGAACCAAGTTTAGTCTTTTGGAATGTTTCGCTGACTACATCGAATTCCATTAAATGCTCATCAAAATTTACAACACTTAAGCAGGCTCCAGATACGGCAATACTTGATCCAATCTTGATGTCATCAAAAGATTCCGGACGTTCTACAGAAATCCCCTTGTCGGTTACTTCTCTAATATTAGCCTGTGTTTCGATTATTCCTGTGAACACGGCTAAATTATCTATCAATCGGGCTTAAGAAGCTAATGGAGTGTTGGGATTTTTTGCATTGTGATCTGCTGCTTGGGCTTCTGTGGATAATTTGGACTGCTTTGGAGCATCATGGCTAGTCCACCAATCGTGTGACTTACTTAAACTTGGACAGTCAAATTTCCCATCTGCATCATAATAAACCTCGTCATCAATAATAACATCGCGCATAGTGCTAGAGAAGACAGTTCCACCCTTCTCCCCGCGCGTAGTCCTAGGAAGATCCTGCCCGATGCAGAATATTTCTGATTCAAGATCAGGAACCACTTCTCCATCCTTTACGTGTGCTTGCAAAAAAGTACATTCTTTCATATTTATACAAGCAACACAGTTCCCGACTGCCCATCTAACATAAGCATCAATTTCTTCCGGCGTTTGAACATGTCTTGGAACATTCAAATATCTGCCAATATAACCTGTTGGACTATTTCCATTTACAACAGTTTCATAGATGCGATTGAAGTAATACTCCTCCATTAACTCCTGAGTTAACTCCGACTCTTGATTAAACAAACCCCTGATTCCTATACCCCCACCCTGGTAACCGCTTTGAAAAGCTTTCTCATTGTATTGATCACGATAAGCAATTCCTCCGGCAAGAATGCGAGGAATATGAGGGAAAAGATGCTCAAGTTGTTCAGCTATTAACACTGGATCATACCTTTTGGAACCATTCAAATCCTTTTCCTTTGCACCCAGATGGCCACCGGCAGTATTCGGATCTTCAACACAAAACATTATTCTTTTGATATCAATATTGTGCTGAGCGATGCATCGCATTACACCTCTTGCGGCAACTACTGAAGATACAATGGCAATCAATCCCATGTGCGGGAATTGTTCAAATTGTTTTAAGTCTTTCTCAGCCAACATTCCAGCACCTGAGGCTGTAAAATCTACTTTTTTGCTTTCACCTGCTGTCCTTACTGCTTTTCTATAACCCGTTAACTTCAACATCGCATTCTCTCCAAGTATTCCATATGGATTTCTTTCTCTAACATAATCTATCTGCTCTCTTTGACTTGCCATATTTGCCTGAAGAAATTTGC
Source organism: Candidatus Peribacteraceae bacterium (assembly GCA_030750465.1). Taxonomy (GTDB): domain Bacteria; phylum Patescibacteriota; class Gracilibacteria; order Peribacterales; family Peribacteraceae; genus UBA2144. The sequence goes on along the minus strand of JASMHZ010000016.1, from coordinate 20,289 downwards.
TGATCCTTGCGCCTTTGGTCAATCCTCTCATATCTTCCGTCACGACTTCATGACCCGGAGCAGCTGCAGATAAAACTCCAATTAACCTCTTTCTCAAAACCGCATCGACATATCTTTTCCCCGTAAAATCAACTCCCATGGCTTTATATATCGGGGGAATCGGAATTTCCCCTGCAAACATTGCATCTAGATATTTCTGTTTTTCTATTTCTGATTGAAAATCATCTACGTACAATCCCTCAACAGATGTGCTACTGAAATCCATTTCTGGCATAGGAGGCCAAGCATAAACGAACACACACAAGCAATCCACTTATTTCTATTTCTATTTCTCCCACTACCCCTAGACAGCGGACGATTTTTTTGGTAAGCTAAAGCTCTGCGCGACCCGCGCCTGCGGGGCGGGCGCTTTTTTTACATTCCTCAATATATGGACGAGATCAAAATAAAAGGTGCAAAGATGCATAATCTGAAGAATATTGACGTAAATATTCCCAGAAACAAGCTGACTGTTATTACCGGACTTTCTGGCTCAGGCAAGTCATCCCTTGCATTCGATACCATATTTGCCGAGGGCCAGAGGAGATATGTGGAGAGCCTGAGTGCTTATGCCCGTCAATTTATCGCTCAAATGGAGAAGCCTGAAGTTGAAAGTATCGAAGGCCTTAGCCCGGCAATCTCGATTGATCAGAAAACTGCTCCCAGAAATCCACGATCAACCGTTGGAACTGTGACCGAAATTTATGATTATATGAGGCTTCTTTGGTCCAAAGTAGGAAAAGTCCATTGTACGGAATGCGGAAAAGAGCTTACAAAACAATCGCCCAGCCAGATAGTCGACACCATTGCAGGTATGAAAAATGGCAAGAAAGTTTTCCTGCTTGCTCCAATTGTAGAAGGAAGGAAAGGAGCACATATTAAAATATTGGATGCAATCCGACGCGAAGGATTTGTCCGTATGAGAATCGATAGCCAGATCGTTACGGTTGATGAAGACGTTCAATTGGATCCAAAGAAAGCACACACGATTGAAATCGTTGTTGATAGAATGGTAATCCGCGATTTGGAAGTCAAGGAAGACAAACCCAATCCAAACAGAACAAGGCTCGCTGATTCTGTTGAGCTTTCTCTGAAAAAAGGAGAGGGAGCAATGATTCTTTTGGACTCGGATAGTGATGAGGAAACTCGATTCTCGGAAGCATTTGTTTGTCCGGACCATCCAAAAATTGATATTCCTAAAATTGAACCAAGGAGCTTCTCATTCAACTCCCCGCACGGTGCGTGCGAAGAATGCCATGGACTGGGCTCTGTTCTACAAGTGGAAGAACACACTATTATTCCAAACACAACGCTTTCGCTTGCCGAAGGGGCAATACATCCTTGGGCAACCTCTGCAACAAGAATGAGTTTTATGATGCGAGTGCTCGAAGCTGTTGCTGAAAAATGCAGCTTCAGCATGGATACGTCTTGGAGTGAGCTGGATGAAAAAACATGTAACATCGTTTTGTACGGTTTCGATCAGCCTATAAGTGTCAGCTGGCAATCAAACTCATTTGACGGTCAATACGAAACAACTTTCGAAGGAGTAATCCCAAATTTGGAACGCCGTCATAAGGAAACTGATTCCAGTTATGTGCGTTCGCAGATTGAAGGATACATGGAAGAGCTACCATGCTCTTCGTGCAATGGAATGCGGCTTAGAAAAGAGATATTGGGAGTAACTGTAGGAGATAAAAATGTTGTAGAGGCGACGGATATGAGCGTGGATGAAGCGAAGGAATTCTTTGGAGAGTTAAATCTGAGTACTTACGAATTCAAAATAGTTGAAAAAGTATTAAAGGAGATAATCACCCGCCTGGGCTTCCTTCAAAATGTAGGCCTTACTTATCTTACTATTTCTAGATCTGCCGCCACTTTATCGGGAGGAGAAGCACAAAGAATACGTCTTGCAACTCAAATCGGCTCAGCTCTGCAAGGAGTTTTATACATATTGGATGAACCAAGCATCGGGCTTCATCAAAGAGACAACGCCAGATTGATTGCGACTCTAACTAAACTCAGAGATTTGGGAAATACTGTTATAGTCGTTGAGCATGATCAAGAAACCATGGAATCCGCGGATTATTTGCTAGAGATAGGACTCGGAGCAGGTAAATACGGAGGTAAAATAATTGCACAGGGAACTTCCAATGAACTCCTTAAAAACAAAGATTCAGTGACTGGACAATACCTGAGTGGCAAGAAATCGATTCCAATTCCGAAAAAGCGAAGAAGTGGTTCTGGAAAAATAGTATCAATTAAAGATGCTCATTTGCATAATCTTCAGAACATTGATGTTGATATACCCTTGGGAACATTCATTGGAATAACAGGCGTTTCCGGCTCCGGCAAATCCAGTCTTATTCATGGAATACTTGGTCCAGAACTTTTAAGGGAGCTGAATAAAGCCCACACCAAAGGGCAAAAGATGAAAGAGGTAACAGGCGCTGAACATCTAGACAAAGCAATCGTGATAGATCAATCCCCAATTGGAAGGACACCCAGATCAAATCCAGCTACATACACCGGAATATTCACTGACGTGCGAGATCTATTTGCCCAAACTCCCGAAGCTAAGTTGCGAGGTTACAAAACAGGTAGATTCAGTTTTAATGTTAAGGGCGGTCGCTGTGAAGACTGTGAAGGAGACGGATTGAAACGAATCGAAATGCATTTCCTTCCGGACGTGTTTGTGGTTTGTGAAACATGCAAAGGACAAAGATACAATCGTGAAACTTTGGAGATTACATATAAAGGAAAAAACATTGCCGATGTATTGGATATGACAATCAGAGAAGCGCTTGATTTCTTTGCCGTCATCCCGGCTCTTAAGAAAAAACTTCAAACTCTGGAAGATGTAGGGCTCGGATACCTCCATCTCGGGCAAAGCGCAACTACTCTTTCCGGAGGTGAAGCGCAAAGAGTAAAACTAGCAACCGAGCTGATGAGGCGGGCGACCGGCAATACTTTTTATATTCTGGATGAACCGACAACTGGTTTACATTTCGACGATATTAAAAAGCTGCTGACTGTCCTTCAGCGTTTAGTTGATAAAGGAAATACTGTCCTTGTTATTGAGCATAATTTGGATGTAGTTAAGTGCGTTGATCACGTTATAGATCTAGGACCGGAAGGAGGAGGCGAAGGCGGAAAAGTAATTGCAATTGGAACACCGGAAGAAGTTGCTAAATCTAAGGGAAGTTTTACAGGAGAGTATTTAAAGAAAGTCTTGGAAAATTGACAATGGACAATGGACAATTGACAATTCTAAAGTGACTCCACGCTCGTTCTCGCTTGCGTTAATTGTCCATTGTCCATTGTCAATTGTAAATTATTTACTTCCATTTTATTGAACATCCAATCGCATTAGCTTCTTGAATCTCGACTTCCTCCCCTGCAACAAGAGCCGAGAGTGCATCTCTAAGAGTTTGCTTTTTAACTTTTGCAGGCTTTTCCCAGTTGTCATCTATCTGACCTTTGTATCTAAGATTTCTTTTTGAATCAAAAACAAAACAGTGTGGCGTGCAAAGTGCTCCATAACTTTTCGCAATCTCTTGAGTTTCATCAAAGCAATATGGAAAAGGAAAACCCATTTCATCATGTACTTCTTTCATGGCTTCGAATGAATCATCCGGATAATTTTCCGCATCATTAGAATTTATCAGAACAAACTGTACTCCCTCTTCATCAAAATGTTCAGCAAGATCAACTAATCGATCTTCATAAGCTTGGGCATAAGGACAGTGGTTGCATGTGAAAACCACGGCCACAATCGGGTCTTTGATCATGCCTGATTCAACCGTCATTCCATCAGTTGCTTTCAGGCTAAAAGAGGGCATCGGATCTCCTATCGAAAGGGCCTTTGAGTTGTCATTAATGAGTACCATGATAAGGAAACAGAGGAGTCAGAAGAAACAGATGAACCAGAAGATACGTTGTAATTATCTCAGAGATAGACGTAACTTGTGAAGTAGAAATCCAACGCGCTGAATATGATCCAACAAATCGTCCTGTTGTTCCTTCGAAACGTAACCCAATTCAAATGCTAATAATCTTTGATAATGGAATTCTTCAAGCGAAGAAACTGCAATGTCTAGAAATTGAGATTTTCCCTTCTTTGTTCTCTTGCTATTACCCTCTGCTATATTCATTGGAACGCTATAGCCAGACCTCCTCATTTGACTCTTAAGACCATATCTTTCATCGGGAGGAAAATTCTTTGTAATTTCGTATGCCTTCTTACAAAGCTTGTGAGCTTCTTTCCATACAATAAGCTTCTGATACTGCCTTTCTTGCATAAGAATCTATGGGTAATAAAATAGGTGAGAATTGTAATGCTAAGGTGTATAACTGTCCACCCATCATTTCCTCTGTTTCTTCTGACTCCTCTGTTTCTTCTGTTTCTTATGCACTTCAAATGAGCTTCCCAAACCCCAAAAAACGTGTAGAATAATCATTCTATGAGGTGGACTGAATTCAGAGCCCATGTTCGGCACCTCTCAACCGAAGACTTGGAAAGAGTCAGAAAAGCTTTTGAGCTGGGAAAGGATGCTCACTCCAGCCAAAAACGCAAATCCGGAGAGCCTTATTTTACACACCCAATTGCAGTCGCTCATTTACTGGCTGATATGGGTGCAGATTCAGATACAATAATTGCTGCACTTCTGCATGACTCAATTGAGGATACACATCTGACCTTGGAAATGATTGATAAGGAATTTGATGGATCTGTTACCGAGCTAGTGGACGGAGTAACCAAGTTAGAAAAAGCCGACCTGAAAGATAAGCCGACACTGGAACAAGAGACAGAAAGCGTAAGAAAAATATTCACATTCATGAAACAAGACGTTCGAATAATGATTATCAAACTCGTAGATCGTCTTCACAACATGCAAACAGTCGATCATCTCGGAGAAGAAAGAAGTAAGGAATGGGCTCAGGAAACATTGGACCTTCATGTAAAAATTGCTGACAGATTGAGCATGAGCGAATTCAGAGATGAATTGGAAGCTTTGTGCCTGCAAGCAGTAGATCCAAAATTGTATAGTGAGCTTCTGAAAATGCTTAGGAAAAATGAAAAGGCAAGCGAAAAGATTATCAATGAATTAAGAGATGCCCTTAAAGAAAAACAACCGAATATAAATAAGGTGGTAGAAATAAAACATGAACATAAATCTTGGGGGAGGCTTGAAACACAAATGGAAACAGAAGGCGCAGCAGCGACTGGAGTTACAGCAGCTACTGCAGTATTTGTTTGTAAAGAAATTCAGGAATGTTATCAGATCCTTGGTGCCCTTCATCAAAGCTGGAATCGAGAAAAGCTGTCATTCGAAGATTTTATCAATGCACCGATGATCAACGGATACAGAGCATTACACACTACAATAATCTTGCACAATGGAACCAGAGTGAGATGTAAAATACGAACGGAAAAAATGGATGAATACTCACGTAAGGGAATAACGACAATGTGTTTTGATAGCGAAGCAGCCGGAATATTGGATTATCTTCCTTGGACTGATCGTATTGCTACCCTTTCAGAAGATACTGCAGACAGGTCAGCACAATTCTGGGAAAGCCTGCAGAGTGATATTTTGGGAGATACAATTATTGTTTACGGACCAAATGACAGATCTGTCGCATTACCAAAAGGATCAACTGCCTTGGATGGAGCGTTTTATATCTTCGGTAAAAAGGCACTTAACGTTAAAAATATAAAAGTCGACGGAATAGAAGTTGATTTCTCCTCTCCGCTCAACGAAGTCTCTGCTATTCAAATTGAGCTTGAAGATCGGCCGAAATTTGAGCGCGATTGGTTGCAATACCTAAAGACTGGTTTTGCTGTGGCCGAAGTCAGAACAGCGCTTGCTCAACAATCAGATAAGCAAAAGATTAACATTGGAAAAAATCTTCTGCAGAATGCTCTCGATGAACATAGAAAAGGTTTTATAGAGGAATTCGACCAAGAAGTTTTCTTGAATGCGCTGCAAGCACTGGGTTACACATCAATTAAAGAAGCCTACGTTGCAATTGCAGACGGCCACATGGAACCTGATGAAGTTTTTGATGCTGTTTTCAAGCCAAAGAGTAAAGCAAAAGAAACTTCTTCCTCGATTCACAAAATTCGCTATACGTACAAATTGGATGACCATGAAGCTTTGAACAAGCTCATGGTTGTTTACACTCGATTTAACAAGTTTTTTCGCAAGTTTACAATTCAACATAAACCTCAACTCAATCTTGGAATAATAGACTTAAAGGCGCAACTCACACCCGAACAAATGAAAAAGTTTGTTAGCGACCTGGAATCCGCAGGCGCACTTAATGTCACAGTATTATCTTCCTCACCCATCCTTAGAGCCCTTCTAGGAATTTGCTTGATTTTCATGTTATGGGGATTAGATCCGGTTGTTGCAAAACACATTATGCTTTCACATAGCGTTTCTCCGATAAATATGACTTTGGTTCGCTATTGGTCATTAACTTGTTTGAGTGCAATATTCTTGGTTGTCCAACGCAGGCGAGGGGTTTTGCCTAAAACTCCCATTCCTATAAAAAACCCATCATTGTGGATTTCTGTACTTCTCCTTGTCGTAGTTGCATTGTCCACATATACAGCCCTTCTAACTACACCGGCAACTCACTACACAATTCCAATGACAGCTGCAGGACTGGTTACAATAACAATGGTCAATAAAAGTAAAAGGTTCTTGTTTTTGATTACTTGGTTATTGTTGATTGCAGGAACTGTATTCTTAATAACCGAGTCCCCTTCTTGGCCCATCACAGGAATGTTCTTTACTTTCTTGGCTGTAATATCTTTCACCGCATTTTCAATTGTCAGTGAACACTATAAGAGGCGTGAGCAAGTTGGTGCGCGCAGTATGCAGTACTTCTTTGTGCTCTCAATACTATGCTTTATTGTTTCGTTGCCGCTTGCGCCTTATTCAACTTTATTCGATTTAACGCTGCATGTGTTAACAGAGATGGTTCTATTTAGCATAATTTTCGTAGGAACTCCTTATTACTTGTACTACTTGTTCCTTACTCAAAGGGAAATGGACTTTGTATTCCGGTATTCTTTCCTGATCATACCGGCGACTATCTTTGGGCAAGTAATATTAAAACAAAATGTAGATTGGCCAATTGTACTCTTCGCCGGAACTATAGTTACACTCGCAGCTATTTTGCCACTCGTATTTGCAACCAAAAAAAAGACAGATTAGTCTGAAGTAGGCTTGTAACGCGCTAGGTTAGCTTTCATTTTGGAAACCATACACTCTTTTACTCCTATCAGATGCTCTTCCCTTGCAAGCACCTGCACTTCTTTCGGCGATGAATCTGAATCAACCTGAACATTATATACTGCCAATCCATCACTAAGCCGCGTTCCTTTTGGATCAAACTTTCTTTTTCTCAAAAGGCTTTCACTCAAGTCATTTTCACCAAAGCTGCTTATGCGTTTTCCAATATCTGCTTTTTCTTGGAACACTTCCATATTGGCAATCCTCCATGCATGGGCCATGTCGTAGCCATACTCTTCCATCAGCCTAAGAATACTTTTGTCTAATATATATCCTGCAGCTCCGGGATAACCGGGGAGTGCATTAGCAGTATCCGTTCTCAGAATCCTCGGCGCCGCTTTCTGGTAATTATCAACATTTTCGCCATCGTTAAGTCTGACATATTTCTTGGACTCACTATCTTTGTACCTCTTATCAAACATCGCATGCACATCGGCAACAGACCAATCTTCATCTGCATTTCTGCGTTCGTCCAACGCATCCTTAAATTGCGATCTCCACCAGGTAAACCAGGCAACAACTTTCCCCTCCATCATTAAAACCTCTCCCTCATATACAGAATCATACAAATCATCGTTGCCATATCTTCCGTCGTCTTTGCCTAGCCATCCTGCTCTTTTATGTTTTTGCGGAGAACCAGCTGTTTTTAATTGTGCAGCTCTCTTCAATTCTTCTTCCATCATTGCCTCAATAGAAATCGGAGGATTCTTACTCAATATCCAGCTCCTTGGTATTGCATCAAATGGATTCAGCATTCCGCCGGACCTTCCAAAAGGCCAATTATAATTCTCGGCAATCAAAGTAGTTGGAGCCTCCTGCTCTACCTGTTCGCACGCTGCTTTGGCCATATCAATAATCACATCTATTGGAACCATCGATGCTTCGTAACAATCCTTCACTCCGCCACTTTTCATACGAAGATGATCAACAGTAAGGGGTTCTACGGTTGCATCTGTCTCATAGTTAATAAATGCACTTGTACCTCCATTGGCAGCCTGTCCTGAGCCAGGCATTATCTTCTCCACAAGAGCGTCAGCAAGTTCGTCTAGACCATCATCTGGTCCTTTGACAGGCTCATCTCCGCTGGAACTATGCTCTGCAGGCATATATATAAGCTGTGAATAACGTAAGGCAGATGATTCTCACCTAATTATTGCGAAACTGCAATGATTTTGGTTGTTTTTCAATGCTGATTACCTGCGGGCATCGAAGTATTACTATTTAATGAACTAATTCTTCTTCTGCCTCCAGCGTGATCAAGGACTCTTGCAAGAGCTGATCGCAAACTACTTAATCCAACTCCGATTGCTTTTATTAAATCACTATCCATATCTCTCAAAAATTCTAAAAATTGGCCTCTCTCCATTTCTTCAAGCTTGGTATAAGCTCTTAAGAGTTCGCGGGTCGGTCCAACACCAACTATTTTTGCAACTTCCACCTTCATAGTTTCAACATTGCCGGTATTTTGTATTCCATATAATTCGCTTAATGCATTACAAAACACCGTATCGCTGTCTTCCCCCTCATGTACTCTACCAAACGATGTCTGTAATTTATTTAAACTAATAAGTGCTCTGGCTACAGCTAGAGTAAGAGCTGCTTCGCGTTCATCACCCTCTTCATCTGCGCCTGCCGATGGTTGGAAATTACCTAGATTTTCTCTCATTGCCAATGGATTATCGTCTTACCAGAATTTCTGTCAATAAATTCATAATGTTTTTTTTGCGCCTTTATGTGTTTTTGCGCACTTCGTGTTAAAACAGAGATACACTTTTTTTTGGGAATCTTCTTGCTAAAACTACCCTAATAGATGTTTATTACTTGACCAATGCCTCTTGAATTTCCATCTACGGCACAGTTGCTAGAAACGCTCGTCGAGATACCAACAGATGTGCAAACAGAACGTGGCCGAAAGGGATTTTGGGAAATGCACAGAAAAATTCAAGAACTTGTCAAAACTCATGGGCTAGGAAGATATCATCTTCAGGAACTCACCGATGAACAGGCCGGAGGTGAATTTGAATCAAAACTAATAAATATCTTCATCGAAGTTGGAGATGGAGATGCAGATGAACCATTTCTCTTACAAGCGCATGGAGACACCATTGTTCCTGAACCATTCTACGAAGGTACCGGGGAAAACCCTCTGCAATGCAAACAGGCCAGCGATGACCCCGACATCCGCACTGGTTGCGGTTGCGGCGACGACAAAATCGGAGTAGTCGCTATGCTCAGGTCTCTACCTGAATTGAATAGAATTCTTGCAAATTCAAGACGAAGAGCAATAGTTCTCATTGATACAGCAGAAGAAGGACAATCCCAGGGAATATACGCCGCAAAGGAACATTTAAACGATATTAAATGGGCTGCAACTTTCGACATACCTGCAGGTAGCAAATTAGGAGATTCACCATGCATAATATACGGACGCCCGGGTCGCGTGGTTTTTGAAGTGACTATAAACGCCATTAGAACAGATCACTTGGGAACAGTAACAAATTCATATGATCCGGAGTACATAGATTATAGAATGGACATGGCAAAAACTGCTATACGCAGAATTATGCTTGCAAACCATCCAGATCATTCTCAAATTGCTCTAAGCAGTAGTGATCACTTGCCTAGATCGATATGCATACCCCATTTATCCGGATTGGAAGATCCACTTTCAATGACTATGCCGACTAGCGGCAAAATTAAAATAGAAGTTTTGTATACAAATGCAGATCTTTCGCACGCAGAAATTGAAGAAGAAATTAGAAAAGCAATCGCAGCCGCTCTGGGTGATGATAAATTTGAAATCGGAAAGCAAACTGGCCGCGTGACTCCTTTTATTAAACCTTGGATAGAAAATCCAGGTCACCCGCTTATCCAATCTGCAATGCAACATCTTGGTGAAATAACCGGACAAACCCCAAGAAAAATTATTGGATGTCCTACAGCTAACGAAAATGTAATTGCTAATTGGGGCGTGCCAACCGTAACACTTCCTCCGGAAGCAGAAGGTGAACATTCAGCTAGTGAAAGAACCAGACTTTCGTACGTCGACAAGGTAATGGTTCCATGGATACTGGCAATGGCAAAAAGCGAAAATAGTCATGTGAATTGGATACAACAATAAAAATATCGAAAAACCTCATTACAACACATCAATTCATCGGTATCCTATTTATATGTTCGATCCGGTTGATCCAAAACAGAGTCTTCCAAATATGGAACTCGGCATCCTCCAGTACTGGAAGGAGGAAGATATATTCAAACGCTCAGTTCATGAGCGTGAAGGATCTGAGGATTTTAGCTTTTACGACGGTCCTCCGTTTGCCACAGGGCTCCCTCATTATGGCCATCTGCTTGCCGGAACGATTAAGGATGTAATCCCTCGATATCAGACAATGAAGGGCAAAAGAGTGGAGAGAAGATTCGGGTGGGACTGTCATGGATTGCCGGTGGAGAATTTGATTGAAAAGGAGCATGGAATAAAGAACCATAAAGAGATTAAAGAAATGGGAGTAGCAAAATTCAATGCACTTTGCCGTGATTCAGTTCAGCGTTATACGCAGGAATGGAGATCGATAGTTGAACGAATGGGAAGATGGGTGGATATGGATTGGGATTACAGGACTATGGATCCTGAGTATATGGAATCATTATGGTGGGCGTTTAAGGAGCTTTATAAAAAAGACTTAATCTACAGCGGATACAAACCGATGCATATTTGTCCGCGGTGCGCGACGCCCTTAAGCAACTTTGAAGTCACGCAAGGTTATGCCGAACGAACTGACCTTTCAGTAATTATCACATTCCCATTAATAGACGATCCAAAGACCATACTCTTGGCATGGACAACTACACCGTGGTCGCTTCCGGGAAACACATGGCTAGCAATTGGAAAAAACATTAAGTATGTAAAAGTGAAAGAAGGAGACATAACTTATGTAGTTGCAGAAAAGTTGGTCGAAAAAGTTTTTAAAGGCAGAGATTACAAGATTGTTGGATCAATAGATACAAAAGATATAGTTGGAAAGTATTACGAACCTCTCTTCCCCTACTTTGTTAACACTGTCATACCACGTACCGAAAAGTCCGGGAAGCCGGAGACTTACGGTGAACGTGTATTCAAAGTCGTATGTTATGAAGACGTGGAAGTCTCTGATGAGGATGGAACAGGTATTGTCCACGTTACTTCATGCCTTGGTGAAGATAGTTACAACGTCTCTGTTAAAGAAGATGTCGATGTCATCCATCACGTAAATATTGAAGGATACTTTTCTCCTGAAGTGGAAGACATGCAAGACATTCATGTAAAACCCGAAGGAAAAGACCCCATGGCAACTGATAAGATTGTGATTGAGAATCTTAAGAAAAGAGGTCGGCATTTTTCTCATGCATCTTACACACATAGTTACCCGCACTGCTGGAGATGTGATACTCCTCTTCTTCCTTACACAACAAGTTCATGGTTCGTATCCGTAGAAAAAATAAAGGAAGAATTGATTGTGAATAATAAAAAAACTGAGTGGGTTCCTTCTCACTTAAGAGACGGACGATTTGGAAAATGGCTGGAAGGTGCACGCGACTGGGCGATTTCCAGAAACCGATTCTGGGGAACTCCAATCCCAATTTGGCGTTGCGAGGAGACGGGCGAGATTGAAGTCATCGGAAGCAGAGATGATTTGATGAAGCGAGCTCCGATTAGATTTTCGAAGTTGACTGCAGTTCGTCACGGTGAAAGCGAGGGAAACTTGGTCCCAATGTATCAAGGCAAACTGCCGGGGACTGATCTGACGGATAATGGCAAAAGCCAAATCAAAGAACTTTCGAAGCAATTCAAGGATCAAAAAATCGATACCATCTACTGTTCGCCGTTTGCGAGAACAAAGCAGACTGCCGAGATTTTGGCTAAGGCTAGCGGTGCAGAGGTAATTGAGGATGACCGCTTGAGAGAACTTGATTTTGGAAAATACGAAGGAGAAACAATCGATTTCTCTGACCTCGCATTCGTTAAAGCGAGACGAGCCAAAAAACTCAAAGAAGATTCCCCTGAATCAATTTTCCATTTTCCGGGAATGGAGACATGGGAGCAAGCGCAGGAACGTATTGATGATTTCCTGAAGGAGGTTTTACCCAAGCATAAGTCCGAACATGTGTTGGTCATCACTCATGCAGATCTTATTCGCAACATTACACACTTCATGAATAAGACCGATCCAATGAAACTTTCTCATCAACCCTATCCGCAAGTTGCCCAACCTCACACTTTCTTCTGGGACCACCTAAACAATGCTCAGATGGATTTGCATAAACATAATACGGATGATATCACTTGGTCAGATTCTGATGAAGAGGGAGTTGAGATTGTATTTGTAAGGCATGGAGAAACATATGAGAATACAAAGAGGATTATTCAAGGACACTCGCAGAATGAATTAAATGATAAAGGAAAATCTCAAGCTGAAGAGACTGCAAAAAAGCTTAAGAATGAAAAACTTGACGCAGTTGTCACATCTGACCTTAAACGATGCGTGCAGAGTGCAGAAATAATTACAAAAAAGCTGGGAATAAAAATTGACCAAGAAATGCCGGAGCTCAGGGAAAGAAAGTTTGGAAAACTGGAAGGAAAGACCATAAAAGAACTGGCTCCGGATAAAGAAATGCCGACTGACGGGAAAAGTGCAGTATTAATAATTAAGGATATTAACCCTCCTGGCGGTGAAACTTGGGAAGAGTTTACTAAGCGTGTAAAAACTGGCGTGAAGAAGCTTAAGAAGAAATATAAAGGGAAAAGAATTCTGGTTGTGGGCCACGGAGGAACACTTAGAGTGCTTCAGGGGATATTTAAAGGTGAAATAACAACCGAGCAATCTGAAAACGCCGGGGTCAATATTTTTAACACATCCCCACAATACAAACGCATCCCCGAAGTCTTCGACTGTTGGTTCGAGAGTGGATCGATGCCGTACGCTCAACCTCATTATCCATTTGAGAATGGAGGCAAGGTCCCGCCCGGTTTTCCTGCTGACTTTATTGCAGAGGGCATGGATCAAACGCGTGGTTGGTTCTATACGCTGATGATTCTTTCAACCGCGCTGTTCGATGAACCTCCATTTCATAATTGTGTAGTAAATGGAATTGTATTGGCTGAAGATGGTAAGAAGATGAGCAAAAGCTTAAACAACTATCCTGACCCAATGCTTTTAACCGAAAAGTATGGAGCGGATGCTGTCCGATTTACATTGATGAGTTCGCCCGCAGTGAGAGGCGAGGACCTTAGGTTTTCTGAAAAAATGGTCGCAGAATCTATGCGAAATGTTCTTCTTAAGCTTTGGAATTCCTACAGCTTCTTTGTAACTTACGCGAATGCCGCAAAGTTTGATCCAACCGGAACGCGAAAAGAATCAAAACATCCTCTTGATGTATGGATCAAAGCCGAAGTTCAGGATCTGGCTAATAAAATGACCGAGCAGTTGGATAAATACGAGCTATCGTACACATGCAGTGAATTGGATGATACGATCGACTCTCTTACAAACTGGTACATCAGACTTTCCAGAAGAAGGTTCGCCGGCCCCCGCAATCGCGATTGCCGAGGCAGGCAAGGCGAAGACCAACTCGCTGCACTTGAAACTATGTATGAAGTATTGCTGACCTTGAGTCAGTTAATCGCACCATTCTGTCCTTACTTAGCTGATGCAATTTATTTGAACTTAGTACCGGAAGACCACGGCTCTGTGCACCTGACTGATTGGCCTAATATAAAGAAGCTGGATAAAGACGAGAAAGAATTACTTGAGCGTTCGCGAGTGATGAGGTTGATCGTTTCACTCGGTCACAAGGTGAGATCAGAAAAGAACATAAAAGTCAGACAGCCCTTACACAAGGCAAAAATCGCACTTCCTCCTTCCATGCCGGAACTTTCTAAAGAGAACTTAGCCCTCCTCAGGCAAGAGCTAAATGTTAAGGAGCTCGCATTCGCAGATGATCCTAAGGAGCTTGCAGATGTGATTGTAAAAGTGGATGCGCGCAAAGTCGGTCCGAGACTCGGCAAGAGAGTGCAAGAAGTGATCGCCGCCGGAAAGAATGGGAACTATACAATTAACGATGATGGAACGATTTTGATACTTGAGGAGAAACTGACGCCAGAGGAAGCGGAAGTTGTTTACATTGGTAAGGAAGGTTTGGATGCCGCGGCTGATAAGGGAGTGGTTGTGAGTGTTGATACAGATGTAAGTGATGACTTAAAATCGGAAGGTCAAGCAAGAGACCTCATTAGAACTGTTCAGAGATTTCGCAAAGAAGCGGGTTTGACTTTTACAGATCAGATTCAGCTTAAGATCGAAGGAGCTGATAAAGTCCTCAAATCCCATGGAGATCTGATTGCTGAGGAGACTAGAAGTACATACGGAAGCGTTAAAGGAAAAGGAGAAACTGTTGATTTGGATGGAGAAAAAGTCACAATCAGATTCGCTAAGACTAGTACTTGACGAAGAGACGCATATTCACCCAGACTCATGTATACTCAAGACTGATGTCCGACGACTCGAGTAATTTTAACTGGCCGATGAAGATTATAATCAAGGCAGTAGGAAATATTGCTCTGGTCTGGATTTTGGCTGTTTACATGAAGCAATACTTCGCACTGACGGGAGGATTCCCGGCGTACATAATTGTCGGATCGCTTCTGACGCTTCTTAATATGTTTATTAGACCAATTCTGGATATTGTTACACTCCCATTCAAATTGTTTGCAACGATTATTGCAATAATTATTGTTAATGGAGTATTTGTTCAATTAACTCATATGATCGTACAGAACATGAAGCCTGATCTTGTGACTCTGGAGATTTACGGCGGGCTTTGGGGCTGGACTGTGATTGCAGTTGTGTTTGGATTCACCAACTGGGTGCTAAAGGAGATAATGCATAAATAAAAACAGCTTTTAGCTTTTGGCTTGTAGCTTTTTGTTGTAGTAGCCATTAGTGACAAACAGCAAAAGCTAATGAAGCTATAAGCTATAAGCTATAGACTTATAACGATTTATTTATGAAATCATTCAACGCCCAACTCATTCCTTTTATAACCGCCTGAGGAGGAACTTTGTTATAAGAAGAAACGATTCCGAATTCTGCCCGCCCTGAGCTTGTCGAATGGGCCTTATCCTTTCCTTCTGCTGACTTACCTTTTTGGAATCCGAAAACTATGAAACTTGGAACTTCAAGTTCCTTTAGAAAAGCTTCGACTTTCTTTTGAATTTCCGATTGATCCATATGACACTTGGAGTAAATAAATTATATGTACATTTTATCATCAATTTAGGTTAACAATCGACAACCAACATGCTCGGCCTTCGGCCTCACTGTCAACAATCAACCATCAACACCTTGTTGACTGTCGACAGTTCCGCATCAGCGGAACGTGTCGATTGTTGATTGTCATCAAGATGCCAACATCACAGCACCTTCCTTAACAACCTCATCAACTTTCATACCTATCACATCTCCTTTCTTAGCTTTCTCTACTTCTTTATGCTCCACTTGCATTGATGCAATAGTCTGAGTAAATTCCTGTTCTCCGCGCTGAAAAGTAACGGAATCTCCAACCTTTACAGACTTAGCCAATTCTACGATCGCGACACCGATCTTGTCGTAGAAGTGAATGACTTTGCCAAGAGGTTTGGCCTTTGTAGCAGTAGCCATAATTATGTAGGGGGTAAGATAACTAGACATTCTACTCTGATTCGCTGTGAAGGCAAATTTGGCTTGTGGATGGGCAAACATGATTACTTTCTCCTTTATAAATAATTTCTTATTGTTCTTTTTTTTTGTAACCAAAAAAAATGAACCAAAAAAAAGTTCCGCTCCCACCCACCAGTAGAGTAATAGAAATGGAGGGGTCGCCCGCCACGGGGGGTGCGAGGGGCAAGTGGGTGGGGATTGGCGGGCGTTGATTTTTTCTTTGCTTCTTTCTTTTGTATTAAGACAAAAGAAAGAAGATTGTATTAAGCATTTGGTTACAAAAAAAGAACAATAAAAATATATATTTAAGAAAGAACGAATATACTAATACCCCAATGCCAACACCTATTCTCCTTCACTGGACCCAAAGCGCCCTTAAAAGAGGCAAGAACACAATCACAGGCTTAAAAAATATTAAATCCCCTCCTGATAAATGCGTGATTGATGGATGCAAGATCGATATTCCAACTGATCTTTTCTCTTTCAATGTTATCGAAGAATTTGTATCAGGTAATTACGAACTGCAGGAAAGAAAACTTATAACTAAGTATGTGAATAGCTCTGATCGCGTTCTGGAACTTGGAGGAGGAGTAGGAGCAGTCTCTTGCATGTTAAACAAAAAACTGGCTGATCAATCCAAACATTTGGTAATTGAAGCTAATCCGGATCTGATTCCCATACTTGAGCATAATGGAATCAATAATAATTGCAGATTCAAGACACTTAATTGCATACCCATCAAATCAAGCAATGGAAAGTTTTATCTCAATCGAAATGCATGGGCTGGAAGCAATGTGCGAAAATCCAAAAAATACATCGACGTCCCAGTTGAGTCTTGGGAGGAAATTGAAAAAGAAATTGAGTTGAAGCCGACTGCAGTTGTAATGGATATTGAAGGAGGAGAAGTTGAATTTATTAAGGAGAATGAAGACTTAATAAGTAATCTGAGGTTGATAATCGTCGAATTCCATCCATTCACATTAGGCTTCAAGAAAGTTAAAAGTTGCCAAGCAATCCTTGGACGATTCGGACTCACCCGGGTTGACCGAATTGGAAATGTGGAGGTGTGGAGAAGAAAAAATTAGGTCGCAAGTCACAGGTCGCAAGAATAGTCGCAAGTCACAGGTCGAAGTCCTGCGACTTGTGACCTTTGACAGATCCTGTGACATGTGACCTGTGACACTTCACATGCTACTATGAACGATTCTGATTAGATTATTCTGTATAATTCAATCATGCACGTCTCCAAAGAACCAGTAATTCTGATAGCATCAGTAATACTCTTAATCATCACAACCAATTATCCGATAGTTTCTGATCCTAAACTTTATTATCTTAATTACTGGGCTTATCTTTTTCTTATTCCCATCGCAATCCTAATTGCATATAACGAAAAACTAGCTTCGTTTGGTTTCAAAAAAGCCAAGTGGCCTTATAATTTCAGACTAACAGTTGTAGGAACGTTTCTGATATTAGCAATGGTTTATTTATGGTCTTTGCTACCCGAGTTCCAAGAGTATTACCTCGCAAGAATTCCAAAAGATAATGTTATTGCATTTATATCGATCACACTTGGTTCATATTATTTTGCCGAGGAATTTTTCTTTCGCGGCTTCTTGCTTTTTTCTCTGACAAAGAAATTCGGATCTTGGGCAATCGTAATTCAAGCTATTCCATTCGCATTATTTCATTTAGGTAAACCGACCTTAGAGATCATATGCGCATTATTTGTTGGATTGCTGTTTGGGCATATAGCGTACAAAACCAAGTCATTCTTCTACCCATTCCTGATTCATTGGGGAATTGGAGTATTGCTGGCAGTATTAATGGTGCAAATGATGTGATATCAAAAAGATACCAAATAACAAGATGACAAATTATCAAGGAAAATACAAAAACAAATTTATAAAAAATATAATCAGGCTTCGGCTTTTTAAATTTTGGAATTTCCTTTCATTCTTGAATTCTTTCAGTCTTTTACTCTTCCAATGCCCTCAAATCAATAAAGCCATAAGCCTTAACACCTCACTGTCAAGCAAATACTAATTTTAGGGCATTGGCCCTGTGCTATCTTGACCTCCTTTTTATACGTCCCCTCCAACCATATGACTGCTCAATATCTATTATCCAGACTGAGTTTAAGCGCTTTGGTGGTCGGCTTGTTCTTTGCTTTTCCTACTCAATCTCAAGCACTGGACGCAGGCGACTTCGGCTTTCCCAATCTGGGAGAACGTTTAGACAGTCCATACAAACCATATACATTCCGCGATCCTGATT
Organism: Candidatus Peribacteraceae bacterium; assembly: GCA_030750465.1. Classification (GTDB taxonomy): domain Bacteria; phylum Patescibacteriota; class Gracilibacteria; order Peribacterales; family Peribacteraceae; genus UBA2144. The sequence continues at coordinate 1,937 of JASMHZ010000016.1, read as the reverse complement.
TCTACCACGCACCTGAGGACTACGACGGTAATCCCATTTGGGATCCCGAATGGCTCGAAAGAAAGTCACGCCACTTTGTAGATTACAGACAGCCCGCAACCTTTATGCCAGGTACAACGTTTTATGATCCAAGTTGCCCATGCTGGCGTGTAGCCGGTTACGACCGACAACTCTATACAACCAGAGGACCACAAGGATCGACTTTTTATCAGAAGGCAATGGGCCGATCTGCAGATGCTTTTGCTGATCCAGGTTACAGAACTTACAACAATTACCAGTACAGATTCGAGAATCAACTGCGTTCTATTCGATAACTTACCCCTTAATCATATGAAGTACATTTTCAGTCTGATCTTATCACTGGTTGTTGCTGTACCTCTTGCAAGCGCTCAAGTTACCGTTTATGACGCAGGCGGAGGAGCCAGCAGTAAATCAGTGTTTATAGAAAGCGACCCGAGTGGTGCGAATTTTGCATTCGAAGGCCCTGCGCACACTCTGGTTGTGGAAGGTAAAACACCGGCAAGAATCATTGGTATAGATGCCGATATCGCAACAGTTCACTATGGAGATATGAAAGATTGTCTTGCACCAAAGCCACAGATGCGAGAGCTAGGCCAACCTGTACATTTCTACGGACGTTACAGCTGTCCTCGTCCTCCGACTTCTGAACCAAAGATGACTTCCGCAGGAGTTAAACTCTCGGCACATCAAGCAGAAGTATTACCGGGGGCTTCTATGAAGTTCACTCTCGCAATACACAACTACGGAACCGATATTCTGGAAGGAGCAATCGCAAGCATAGATTACGATCCATCTTTGCTTAGGCTGACCGCGATTCATCAGGGAGGAAAATTGGCAACTCCCGGAACTGCTCAATGGAATATTCCTGATGTTAAGCCAGGTGAAACATGGACAACTATCTTTTCTGCCAGGTCTTCTCGCAATCTTCCTAATGCCGCTGTTATCTCTGTAAATGGAAGAGTCACGGGAAGTAGTCTTGTTGCAAGCGCTCAAACAGTTTCCACAGTTGCAATCGGAGTACCTGTAATGCCTGCAGCCGGATCTGCGGCACAGTCGATGGTAATCCTTGGAATCCTGATGCAGCTTGCATTGGGTGCAGCATACGTACATCGAAAAATAAGTTTAGTTTAGATTCAAAATCAAAAGCACCTCTGCGTTTTGTAGGGGTGTTTTTGATTTACCATGAGCGAGGGCCGAAGGGTCGAATCGAAATGGTTTACCATGAGCGAGTCCGCCTTGGCGTACGAAAATCTTAAAATTAGCGTTCACTACAAGTCTGCAATGGAACCTTTAATCGCCGATTTCCGTCCAGGATTTCTTCGTGCAAATTGCTCCAGTGATGCGCGCATGGATTTTCTCTGATCTTCTGCCCTTTGCTCTAACTGAGATAAACATTGAAGTGCAAAAGGGTTTTCACCAATATCTGCTTTTGCCTGTTCCACTGTGTACTCCCCTGGAACAACTTTGTGTGTTGGTTCTCCAATATTAAGATCATGAAAGCTGGTTAATATTGAAACATCTCTTCGCGAGAGAGCCCAATCATCGCCTTGGGATAGCCCAATTCCAATCTCTTGCAATTGTAGCAAGAGCATCAACATTATTCTCCGCTTCCTAATGCATGGTGACTCACTTCTCGAAGCTGGTCCTAGTTGTTTAAGTACTTCACTAAAATCTCCTCTTCGTTCAATCTTAGCGTCCTGTAATGACGCAGAGTTTAGGTTGACCGTATTGTGTTCATTATGGCTGCCAATTTCGCGCATAGTAACTTAGTTCAAAGAAAATATACGGAAGTTGTTTATTGAGCCTTACCAATACTCAGAAAGTTTTATTGAGTCCTTACCTCCGCTGAACTTTGAAATGCATCACTTGGGATGAGGTATTACACTCATTCCATGTCACATCATCATTTCTCAACT
>JASMHZ010000015.1 GCA_030750465.1 Candidatus Peribacteraceae bacterium | reverse complement strand
CGGCATGTATCCGGACGAAGGGCCTCGCGAACAAAATTCGCCCATATCCTTGTCTGCGCCGTGCTCACTCCCTATGTTCGCACTCGGCTCGCCAGGCGACCTCTACTAATTTTTTCGCTTCCGACCCTTCCTTCCCAAGTTTTTCAAAGAATATGTGTTTAACTTCTGAATCGGCGTTATTAGCAATAACTTCGGCTGCTGCATTCCCATTAGCTTGTGCCGTCTCCTCCGCCATTTCCTCAATAGACGGCCTATCGGCAAGTTGAACTTCTGCATTTTCATCGCCATTTTTCGCAGCTACTTCAAGATCCGCTTTCTCATCCAAAGTAGTAACCACCTTTTGCGTCTCCTCCTGAACATCTACAGTTTCTATCCTCTCATCGCCGGTAATAACATTTGTTACTGTTACTTTTTCCACTTTGTAATGTTCATTCTCTACTCGATCGGTCTCCAGGCTTAATTTACGCATAAGTCCATTTACAACCACATTATATTTATCCAAAAGTCCATCTAGTGTTCTCTCGTGTTCATCCATTTCTTTTTGTCTGCGAACCACTATCCAGCGGTAGTAATAACACCTTCCACACTGTTTAGTAATTTGCTTTTGGTATATCGGATTTTCTTGTGCTTCCTCATGCTTGGCGTAAGCTTCATCAAGTTCGCCCTCGTGTTCTGCAACCTGCTTTAAGTATTCCTCCTGATAGAACTTATTTAACTCCTCAGCAGCTTCGTTGTACCCCTTTGTCTCCATCTTCTTTTTAATGCTCTCGAATTTGTCAACGGCAACATTCCTGTTCTCTTGAATTTTGTTTCTTTTCTCGGTCAAAGTCTCCACAGTTACTTTCGTGTCTTCCTCCTGATCCACGTACTCTGTTGCATCAACGTTCTCTTGTGCTTGCTCAGCACCCCCCTTTCTTCTGGCTCTTCTTGTTTGGCGCCTTGCTCGTCCCTTTTTGCCAAAGAAGTTGCATAGGCGGTGTTCCCCTGAATCGAAGCTGTATTGTGTGTTTTCCATTTGTAAGTGAGTTAAATAATTTTAAGTAAGTTGTTGTTCAATTTCGGCTAATCCTTCTTCCTGTTCACCTTCTTCCTGCATATCTCTATCCAGCTTCGTAACTGCTTTATCAAATTGCTCAACATCTTTTTCCATCTGGTTCTGAGCTTGTGCCACATCTCCCACTGCTTCTACCATCTCTCCTTCTAATTGCTCAAGCTGTTCCAAAGTTTCTGCACATTGTTCAGGGGTCATTTGTTCGGCTAAAGCCTCGAGTGATTCGCGTACCTGATCGGGTACTTGTTTTAGTTCTTTTAGCTTGGCCAGAAAGTCTTGTTGATGTTGTTCCATATAAGTGTATTAGAAATTAATTTTATTCAGGAGTAATAATATTCATATGACGGAAAAGTCCATAGCAGTATCTGGATTCACCCAGTGAGTAATTTGTATATTTCATATGTATATTATGTGTTTGTATAAATAAAAACTACACGTATATATTAGCGTATTTTGAGTATCTTATCAACTAGTAAATATATGACTTCTCGGGCGTTTTGAGCAGAAATTATGATTCTATTTCTGGCGCAAGTGCAGGTGAGCTTGTGCTGAGCTCCGCCGAAGCAGGTTCGGGTTTAGAGCTCAGGTTAGATTCTTCCTCACCTTCACCCTCTTCCTTTTCCTCTTCATCGCCGAATTCACCTCCTACAAACCGTTTTCTGTACACTTCTCCGGTTGGGATCAAGCGCCCGATTATCACGTTTTCCTTTAGACCCTGGAGAGTATCGACCCTTCTTGTAGTGGCAGCCTCAACCAGAACCCTGATGGTCTCCTGGAAGGATGCACCCGCAAGCCACGAATCCGTTGCGAGCGCTGCACGCGTAATTCCTAGCAGAAGGTGCTCATAGGTGGCTTTTTTCTGGGCCTTGGTCAGATGCCTATTCTCATAGTTTACGTCTCCAACGTCGGCTGTTTCGCCTGGCAGGAACGATGTTGCTCCCGAGTCGATGATACGAACCTTGGAAAACATTTTTCGTACAATGATTTCCAAATGCTTGTCATTAATAGTTTGTCCCTGCGAAGCGTAAATATGCTGAACCTCCTTTATAATGTAGCGCTGAACTTCGTAAATTCCTTTCTTTTCAAGCAATTCCTGCAAGTTAAAGTGCCCCAAGTTGATGGGCTGACCGACCTCCACCATGTCTCCATTCTTAATAAGGAGGGACTCACGTGGACCAAACTCATATGTACGCTCCTGTATTTCCGCGTGTCTAACTTGAATAACTCCATCTTCGGTTTCTATTACTTTGCCTGCAACAATAGCTTTTACAGTACTTTTATCCATCGAAGACTTGGCAAGCACTGTCCTCTCTTTTACCTTCAGGCCTTTTTTGACTTTGACTTCAAACCCAGCAGGAATTCTATATGTATCCATACCATTCTCCGATGCGATAACTTGAACCATTGTTCGCCCTCCCGGATGAGCAACCTTGACAATTCCAGTTATATCAGAAAGTACAGCAGGAGTCTTGGGGGAACGCGCTTCGAATAGTTCCTCTACACGAGTAAGACCCTGAGTAATATCCGCTCCCTCCGCAACACCTCCCATGTGGAACGTTCGCATAGTTAGCTGTGTTCCTGGTTCTCCAATTGATTGAGCAGCAATTATTCCAACAGGAGTGCCTACCCAAACAGTTCCATTGTCTCCCAAATCTCTTCCATAACATCTAACGCAAATTCCTTTTCTGGTTTGGCATGTCATAACTGATCTTACATCCACCTCTGCAACCTTGCGTTCTACGATTTGTTCCAACAAAGCATCATCAATCTCATCATTTCTTTTTGCAATCGTTTTTCCATTAATAGAAAGATCACTCGCTAGTGTACGACCAAATATTCTGGCTTCAAATTTTTCACCAATTTCATCTGACTCTTCCCTGGTGACAGTATGTGCATCTTTCGATCCGCAGTCTTCTTCTCGAATAAGAATATCTTGAACTGCATCGACCAAACGCCTAGTAAGGTATCCAGCTTCTGCAGTTTTTAGAGCAGTGTCTGATTTTCCCTTTCTTCCTCCATGAGTCGCAATGAAATACTCGAGCACAGAGAAACCTTCAAGTAGATTAGACTGAATTGGAAGTTCGATTGTACGACCGGAAGGATTCGCAACCAATCCTTTCATTCCCGAAAGCTGTGTCACCTGACCCCAGTTTCCACGAGCACCAGAGTCGATGACGTATGTAATATTGTTTTCATCATATTTTCTGAACTCTTCAATCATCTTTACAGAAATATCATTTTTTGCTTTTGACCAAATTTGAATTGCGTGGCTATATCTCTCGTCAGCAGTTATAAGTCCTTTCCAATAATAGTTATTGATAAGACGAATTTTTTCGTTAGCCTCATCCTTTAATTTATCTCGCTCATCGGGGACTAGCATGTCTTCCGTAGAAATAGATACTCCGGAAAGAGTCGCGTACTCGAACCCAATGTCTTTAATTCTATCGGCAAAAGCAATTGTTTCTTTTCGCCCTGAAGTATCCAACGCTTTTCTGACAAGGTTGGAAAGCGTCTTTTTGGTCTGAGTATAATTTATAAAGCCCAGCTCTTTGGGAACTACCTCGTCGAAATACAAACGGCCCACAGATGTTTCAACAATTTCACTAACGCCTTCTTCGATATCTAATCTGATTTTTATTTTCGCTTGCAGATTAACCACTCCCTGTTCATGGGCAATAAAAGCCTCCTCTTTTGTTCCAAAAATCATTCCCTCTCCTTTCTTTCCTTCATGAATCCTGGTTAGAAAATAACAGCCCAACACCATGTCTTGGGATGGATTGACAACTGGATCACCGGCTGAGGGCTTAAGAATATTTGTTGCTGAAGACATAAGACTGCGAGCTTCATCTTGAGCTTTCTCTGAAAGAGGCACATGCACAGCCATTTGGTCACCATCAAAGTCCGCGTTGAAGGCGGCACACACAAGTGGGTGAATCCTAATGGCAAGACCCTCAATAAGTTTTGGCATAAATGCTTGAATACCCAAACGGTGAAGAGTTGGTGCTCTGTTAAGCAATACATATTTATCCTTAATAACATTTTCCAGAATGTCCCAAACCTCTTTACCACTATCCTGAACCAATCGTTCAGCTCCTTTTACATTATGAGCAAGTTCGTCACGGATAATCTGGCCAATTACGAACGGCTTGAACAATTTCATTGCCATTTCTTTTGGAATACCGCATTGATTAAGATCAAGTTTCGGGCCAACAACAATTACGCTTCTTCCGGAATAGTCCACACGCTTTCCAAGGAGGTTCTGTCGGAAGCGCCCCTGTTTTCCTTTAAGCATATCGGAAAGGCTTCTTAATTTTCTTCTGTCGCCTGCCGTGAATAATGTCTTACCCGCTCGCGCTGAGTTATTGAGCAACGTATCCACTGCTTCCTGAAGCATTCGTTTTTCATTTCTGCAAATAACCTCTGGAGCTCCAATACTCATTAGTTTCTTAAGACGATTGTTTCTGTTGATTACTCTTCGATAAAGATCATTGAGGTCAGATGCAGCGAATCTTCCTCCATCAAGCTGAACCATAGGACGAAGGTCCGGTGGAATTACCAGGAGCCGCTTGAGGATCATCCACTGCGGCTTGATTTGTGCCTTCATAAGTGAACTACAAAGCTTTATTCTCTTCATAATTTTTTTAAGTTTTTGACCACTACTTTGCTGTCGTTCTTGCTGAAGGTATTCGAGCATCTTATCTAGATCTATATTCGTAATAATCTCTTCCAGCGACTCCGCTCCTGTACCAGCTCTAAACACATGTCCAAACTTCATGTTCATTTCTCTGAATTTAAGTTCGGAAAGAACAGATCCAATACTTAGATCTTTCAAATCTGTGATAGCTTCTAAATGATTGCTTTTAAGTGTCTCCAATTTTTCCGCCATCTCTTTATCCAACGCGTCCAGCTGCTCTCTTGTTGCTTTACTATCCTGCAATTGTTTTTTTGCTTCATCGAAATCCCTTTTGAACTGCCCCTTTCTGGTTTCCATAGAAGAGTTAATTTCCTTTTCGGACTCAGCTTTTGAATCTTCATCAACCGCGATAACAATGTAAGCAGCGAAATACACAATTTGTTCCAGCGTCTTTATTGGAAGATCCAAAAGTAAACCTATTCTTGACGGTGAACTTCTAAGGAACCAGATGTGAGTTACAGGAACAGCTAAGTTTATGTGTCCTGTTCTTTCTCGTCTGACAATCGAGCGTGTTACTTCCACTCCGCACTTCTCACAAATAACTCCCGAATATCGAACCCCCTTATACTTACCGCAAAAACATTGGAAGTTCTTTGTCGGTCCAAATATACGCTCACAGAAAAGCCCATCGGGCTCCGCACGCTGAGTTCGATAGTTAACAGTTTCGGGCTTGGTAATCTCACCGCGAGACCAGGCGATTACATCTTCTGGACTAGCGATTGATAGTGCTACTGCATCAAAGGAATCTGTAGCAGCGGCAGGGGGCCTTGAAGGTGGCATGAGAATTGACTTGGGAAGAATAGAAGATTTCGTTATTTCGTTTACTCGTTAATTCGTTAGGTATCGCTTTGCGACGAATTAACGAAGTAACGAATTAACTTATAAAAAACCGCAGCTCCCCCTGGCTGATCGTCTGAATCAGTGGAGAAACTTCGGTGATTTCCCGTAAATTCTACTTAAATTTGGAGGGAGTGCAAGGAAATAATGGCTAATCTCCCAACCCCTCATTAATAAGCTCTTTTCCTTCCTGGATCTTTTTTACGCCCGCTTCAACAGCGTCAACCCGACGCTTAACATCGGCAACTCCTTCCTGAACTGTTCCAACAACCGACTTGCCGGAATCAACAACGTTTTTAATTTGCCCCACAGTTTCCGTTACAACACCCGAGGCTGTTTGTTCCAAGCCCTGCAATAAATTAGCCGCCTTTTTCTGTCTCTCTTCTACAGAATCACAACCAACCAAAAGCACTCCTACAAGCATCAGTACAAGGAGAAAGGCTGAGCCCGTGCAGAAGCGGCGTTCTCGCATAACTTATTCTGAGGTTGATTCGTTGTTATCTTTGCCAACATTATATTTTTCAAACAACTTTCCGAAAGAACCATCAGATTCTTTCAAAGCTTCGGTAACCATCTTTACCTCATCAGTTGCAATGTTTAACTTGGAGGAAATATTGGCAGTTGCAACTTCTTCTACCTCGGCAATATCTTTGCCTGAACCTGCAACCGAAGCATGGAGCACAATGTAAGATCCACACCCATCGCACTTGAGCTGAAGCAACATCGCATCATCTGCAACAACTTGAACCGACGAAAAATCAACCGGCACCCTGCTTCCGCATTGTGGGCAACGCATCTGTTGATATATGCGCTGAAGAATTTGCTGGAGTGTGTGGGGGTCGATCTCCATGTCTTTCTATTATACCACTTCAAGCCTTTTAAGACAAAAAACAAAAGAGAAATATCCAGATAAGTTAAGTAAACAATACATTTATTTGGTGATCAGTAGTAATATGCAGACATGCCTCGTCCATCCCAGCACATCTATGCGCTTCTAGTCCTGAGTGCATCCATTGCAATATTTGGAGCATCCAGCTTTCAGCGAGCTCAGGTAGTACCAAAGCAGCGGATAGAAAATCCTGTTGAAATTGGGATTGAGCATAATGAACCTTTATCAGTATCAATTGAAGCAAGCGAGATGAAGGGCAAAGGACTTCTCGAGATAGAACAGAGCGGAGCGGAAGAGATTCTATTGTCATTGCCCAGCGATTGGATTCGGAAAGAAGTGCGCAATGCATCTATAAAGGATGTGACATTCGAAACCGCATCGCTTGGATTCAAGCGGTGGCATATGCCTGCCGGTGCTTCAATTCTTTTCGAATTACCCAAATTTCCAAGTTCCCTGATAATACATAACCCTTCGAAAGTAACTGTTAAGGTTTCTCTGACGAAAGTTGATATGGAATCAGGCTTAGTAGAAAATGAAGTAGTGCTTGTACAAGAAGGACCAGTTAAACTTTGGTAACTATGAATATAATCCCTATTAAAACACCACTATTGAAGAATGGATCTGACCTTGTAGAAATACTGATGCAGAATGCTGACTTTGAAGATGGAGACATTCTGTCAGTTTCATCCAAAGCAGTTGCAACCGTAGAAGGCGCAGCTATTGATCTGAACAAGGTGCAAGTTTCTGAAGATGGTAAAAAATGGTCAGACAAATGCGGCAAGACTCCTCAGTTCCGCCAGGCGGTGCTTAATGAAGTTGAACGCTTGAATGGGAAAGTTCTGGGGGACTGCCCGCATGCAATGCTTACGCAACTTAAACCCGATGGATTTGAAGATGGAATAATACTCGCACCAAACGCCGGTTTAGATCAGTCTAATATTGAAGATGGATACGCTATTGGATGGCCGCAAGATCCTGTTGAATCAGTGCAAAAGCTAAGGAAGGAGGTTCAGGCAATAACAGGAAAGAAGATTGCAGTAATCCTAACTGACTCTTGCTGCAGACCTAGAAGAATTGGAGTGTCTGCAATGGCTCTAGTTGTTAGCGGAATTGACCCTCTCTTCAGCCATATTGGAGAGAAAGATTTGTTCGGAAAAGAATTAAAGATGACACAGGAGGCCAGAGCTGATCAGCTCGCAACCGCTGCAAATATGATCATGGGAAATGCAGATGAGTCCACTCCTGCAGCAATAATCAGAGATCACAATATTGCATTTACATGCTTTGAGGGGTGGGTATCGGGGCTCGATCCAGAGGATGATCTGTTTGCCGGGATATTATAAAGAAACAGAAGAGTCAGAATAAACAGAGGTTTCAGAGGATCTTACTATCCTTCTTCTGTTTCCTCTGTTTCTTCTGTTTCCTCTGGTTCCTTAATGTACAATATTGACATGAACTTCATCGTCCTATCTTCATCTCGCGGCACCACATTCCAAGCAGTGATAGACAGACTGGCTGACGGTTCGCTGACTGCTAACTGTTTAGGATTGGTTGTTGATCGTGAAGATCGTGGAGCTGTCGAGAAAGCTAAGAAAGCTAATTTACCGATCAAAGTAGTTGGGAGAATCAAAGGAGAACCACGGGAAGAATATGATTGGAGATTGAACGAAGCTATAAATGAGATGGGTGAAGTGGATGTTATTGCCACCCTTGGATGGATGTTTATTTTAAACCCCTGGTTTGTTCAAAATTGGGAAGGAAGAATTGTAAATGTTCATCCTGCTCTTCTTCCCAAGCATCCGGGAGCTCATGGTATCGAAGATGCTTTGGGTGCCGATGATAAAGAGACCGGAATGACAATCCATATCATTGATGAAGGTGTTGATACAGGGCCAATCCTTGTTCAAAAAAATTGTTCTATTAATCTCGATGATACTGTAGATTCCCTCAAGCCCCGCATTCAAGATCTGGAAAAAGAGTGGTATCCCAAGACTCTGCAAATGATAGAAACTGGAGAGATCAAATTACCTATACCTGCTAAGCTTAAATAAACACCCCATGCCAACACCCTCATACACAGTCACCTGCAGGCAGAACATGATGCTAAAAAAAGATATTCATGAGCTCAAGTTCACACGTCCAAGAGGTTTTGATTTTAAACCCGGTCAATTCATACTTTTTCAAGTACCAGACATCGATAATCCCGAAGACTTTCAGCCCCGTGCATATTCGATAGCTTCCACGCCGGATGAAGACGAACTTATGTTTATTGTTCGGATAGTTCCGGAGGGCAGAGCAGGCAAATGGTTTTACTCGATGCTAACTGAGGGGACGGATGTTGAGATGCAGGGACCCATGGGGAACTTCTCTTTGAATCCTGATAACCCCAAGGATTACTTGTTTGTTGGAACCGGAGTAGGTCTTGCCCCTTTTATATCACAGGTCAGATCAATTCTGACCAATGGCGAGTCCAGGAATATTGATTTGGTCTGGTGCACTTACAACGAGAACAGTAGTTTTTGGGTAGAGGAGCTAAAAGCCTTTGAAGAGAAATACTCTAACTTTAATTTTCATCTTTCATATACGGATCCACCACCTGAGTGGGAAGGACTAACAGGGCGAGTTCAACAAGTGATTCCAACGATTCCTGACTTTAAAGAAAAGCAATTCTACATTTGCGGAAACCCTGCAATGACAACTGATGTCAAAAAAATATGCCTTGAGGAATGGGGGTTAGACAAGAAAGATATTCACATCGAAGGCTACATTTAAATTGAGCTAATAAACTCATCAAACAGATAATTAGCGTCCTCCGGCCCTGGTGTTGCTTCCGGATGGAACTGTACTGCCAAGAATTTCCCCGACTCGTGTTTTATTCCTTCTATTGTTCCATCGTTTGCATTCGTAAACCAAACCCTCCAATCTTTTGGCAAACTCTTTTCATCGACTGCGAAGCCATGGTTCTGGGAAGTGATAATACATTTGTCAGTTTTATTTCCTGAGTCGTCGTGCTCAATACATGGCTGATTAACTCCTCTATGTCCGTACTTAAGCTTGAAAGTATCTCCGCCAACAGCGAGGGCAAGTATCTGCGTACCCAAACAAATTCCGAATGTCGGAGTCCCCTTCTCTATAGCTTTACCAACTTGCTCGATTGTCTCTTTACACATTTTTGGATCTCCGGGACCGTTGGAAATAAACACTGCATCGTACTCTAGGTCTGATCCGTCTAAGTCGAAATCCCAAGGTAAGCGATGCACCTTAACTCCCCTCTTAAGAAAGGATCTGATGATGTTATTTTTTATTCCACAGTCATACACAGCAATTGTCTTTTTAACTTCAGAAGGTTCATATGTTTTTACTTCTTTACAACTAACTTCAGCTACAAGATTGCTCAAATTGGGATCCTCAATCTTTCCCTCACCCTCACCCTCACCCTCACCCTGAACAATCTTACCCAACATCACCCCATGCTCCCGCAGCTTCTTGGTTAATGCCCTTGTATCCACCCCCGTAACGCCCGGAATATTATGATGCTCCAACCAGTTGTGAATAGAACTGACTGCATTGAAGTGGCTAAAGTCCGGACTTTGCTGTGCGACAATTACACCTCTTACGTGAATGGATTCACTTTCGAAATTTTTGCTAAATCCATACTCATTCATCTCTGCACTTGGCACCCCATAATTCCCTATTAAAGGATACGTAAATACCAGAATTTGCCCCCTATAACTCGGGTCGGTAAGGCTTTCTACATAACCCGCCATTCCTGTATTAAAGACGACCTCTCCATCCATATCGCATGTAGAACCAAACGACTGGCCTTCGTAGGAAGTACCGTCTGAAAGAGTAAGTTTAGTCATGAGTCTGGGAGAGGATAGTGATTTTAAAGGCCATTGGCAATTGGCAATTAGCTATTGGCTACTATCTATTAAAAACATTAGGCCAACTGCCAAGAGCCAACTGCCAATTGCTGTTTGTGGCTTATTTAAGCCATTTTCTAACCCTAACCCTCACCCTAACCCTATTATAAGCCAAAATCCTCAAAATGCTGGCAGATAGGGTACGAGAGGCGTAGAATTGATGTCCTTTTACCTATTGACATTTTCTCATAATATTATACACTAATAAGTGCTGAGTTGATCTTTGAAACCACCGTGTTTCATTCCCCACAAATCTATCTTCCCCATTTTTGAATCCTCTGGCTCGTAGCCAGGCGGATAGAAATTGTAAGATAGAAAGGTGGGGAAGCGTTAAAGCTAAACCATTACGTACGTTGAACCTGACGGTTAAAACCGTCGCATTTAGGAGATCGAGTTATGACGATGAATCGAACGAAACTTCTGGCAGCCATCAGAAAGATGGAAAAAGATCTGAGTATCGCAACGGCGGTGGCCTGCAAGCTGGCCCCTAAAAAGGACAGCAGGGATGCTTTTCTCGACGCGGCCTACAAGCTCGTCGACAAGTATCCAACAGGCAAGCCGTGTCCCTTCGTTAAGAAGGGGCCCAGCCCGCTCGACTTGGGACTCGCTCCCAAGCCGCCCGCGCCACCCAAGAAGCCTGCGCCGCTCAAGAAGCCCGACGATCCGAAGAAGCCCAAAGTCAAGCTGATTTCAGGATCGAAAGGGCCGAAGGATGGCAAACCCGGTAAGCCCGGTAAACCCGGACTGAAAGGTCTGAAGGGTGGCCCCGGACCGAAGGGTCCGAAGGGCGACAAGGGTGACACGGGTGACACCGGCTCGTCCGGTGGCAGTGGCGGTTCCAGCAACAGCATGACCCCTCTGTGGGTCCTATGCGCTCTGGTACTGGCCGCGTTGGTCGTCGGCACGTTGGTCGCCGGCGCTGGTCTCATTGGGATCGGTGCCGCGGTCTGTGACGGCGGAGCCGTCACTAGTGGCGGAGTCATCACTCCCCCCGTCATCGTGGTTCCCGATAGCGACCCTAACGTGGTCGTGATCGAGTCCGGCCCTTCACGCGAGTGGAAGGCGTGGGCGCGAGCCCACGACGGCAACGCGAGGTACTTCTTCTCAGGCGACTGAGTTGGAGTAGTTCGGATGCGGAATGGATTCTGCACAATGGATAAACCACGCTTCTCTCAAGGACCTAGCCCTCAGTGGTCGGGTCCTTTTCTTAATATACAAAAAAATTACTGATTACTGATCACTGCTTGCCCTCCGTAGTTCGCCTAGGCGAACGAAGAAGGAACTACTTTTAAGTTATTTTTCTCTGTGCTCCTCTACCCGTATTAACTTTCAAAGGCGTTCCCATAATTCCATGATCATCAATAGGAAGAATTGTGAAATTACCATCTATGCCTCTTCCTTCAAATGAAACTTCATACTTCATGGCATTAATCCTTCTTACCCATACACCATGAGGAAATCTGTACGGACGTCCATTATTCTTATTTAGCTTACCGATAATATCTACATGGATTCTATATGGCTCATTTTGAGCTTGACCTAAGTCTCTGTCTCCAACAACAATCGTAAGTTCCCTGGGTTTTATGTGTGCAAGGTTTATTCCAGGTTTTCCAAATAGTTTTTTTAGATCTACTGTTTGCTTTTTAATTATCTTGCTTTCTTTGTATTCGGAAAGATGACTAACCTTTGTGTCACCCGGATGTTCATCATGTCTCTGTACCACAAACTGCTGATTGTATCCCCCCGGAGCTTGAACCGTATATTTACCCTCTCTTAAGAAGTAGACATTAACTCCTTTAATAGCTCTTCTAGCTCCGCCATTTATGGTCTTGGTATTGTAGTAAACACGATCAAAAACGATTCCATAGTCTGCCATGCGCTCTTCTGCTGCATTATCGCTCCCGTAAGCAGTCCTGCCACCAATAGCATTGTAAGGTTTGTAAGAAAACCTCGTCACTTTTCCGTTTTGCTCCTCGCAAGTAACAGTAATTGTATGACTTGGTGTAAATCCAAGACCGACTGTCGATTCAGGTATATGTATTTGATGATAAATACCCGTCTTCCTTTCTAGACCAATATCTCGCACCATAGTCATATGTTCTTGATGTTGTCTCTGGTTAGTAAGCTGTTTCTGTAGCTCACCCTCCATAGCCCTCAGCCTCATCAAGTCTCCTGGGATTCTATCTTTGTTTGTACTCCAATGACGCGAAAACATATTCAGGTTCCCCATGAAACCGCTGTAAGCAGGCACTCCTCTGAACTGATCGTAATAACCTGAACTTAGCTTATCCGACAACTCTTCACTGCGAATCTGCCCTGATACATTTCGCGCTCTTTCTGAACTTGCTTTGTATTTATCCAGCCAACTTCCGCCCTGATATCTTTTCGATCCACCGGTTCTATCAATGTATGTAGACATGGGCTTGGTAGGTCCTCCGTATTTCCAGTCTGACTTTGAACCTGTTAAATAATCAACTGCTCTTTTGCGTTCAAATGCCTCTCGCCTCTGGGTACGCGCTGCATTCAAGCCTGTTGCATCTCCACCGTAAGCTACAACCTCCGCGGCATCCAATCCCCTGCTTCCATCCCAAGCAGAAGACTCCCTGCTTCTGAAACCAAATCTGCTTGTGCCTGAGGAACGAGAACTGCTTGCTCTTTGTGCAATAAGCATCGCTCTTACTTCCTGAGCAGTTCTGCCTCTTGCATCGCGGACAGGACCTTTGCGTGTAGCGCTGGATCCAACCTTTCCCTGACGTTTTCTTATTTCATATTGATGTCTTTTTAAATTAATTTCACCATACATCACGCCCGTTTCCTCATGGAACTGTCTGACAAGATATACCCTCTGTTTTCTTAAGCTTTCTCTTTTCATATTGTTTGAATACATTCGTCTGCGAGCAAACGCTGAATTTCCTCTCTGTCTTCTTCCGTACATATCGACATGCCTTAGCTCAAGATCAATATTTTTAATTTGTTTTACAAGCGGGTGATCCTTGTACTTCTCATAATTAGTTGGACCTGGCTTTTTTTTGGGCACTGTAGATTCTTTAGGCTTATCCCACTTCCATTCGCCTCCCCAGTAATCCTTTGAGGCCGGAGTGTGTGGCCTCTGTTGCTGACCCCTTTGCCTCACAAGTTCCATTTGAACAAGAGCATCAACACTGGTAAGCCCCGTAGCAACAGCTAGATCTTTTACATGCTTAGGGTCTGTAGGAAGATGTCTTCGGATTGCCTCGAAAGCAGACGCACTCGTTACTTTTCCTCCACTCGCAGCCTCTGCAATTATCGCATTCGCAAATTCCTCTACCTCTTCTTTTCTAACCTCACTATCAGCTTTGATTTTTTCCCAAGCATTTCTGATCGATCTCCCTTCAGTGTCCTTAAGAATCTCTCTGATGAATTTCTCTGTTTTTTCTTTTTCCGTGAATTTCAAATCTTCCCACTCAGGCTTCTCCGGACCTCCCGGACTCATTTTGTAGATCAGTCTTCTTTCAGCCGAGTTTTTGAATTTTCTATTATTCATCACTGTTCTGCGGTAGCTCCTTTTTCAAAACTTCCAGATCAATATTTGATTTTCCTTTGGCAAGTTCTTTGTGCCAAAGATCCATTAGCTGTTCATACCTTTCGGTAAATACTTCGAAAGCCATGCGATATCTTTCTAATCTGACTTCTTTTTCATCTTCCGTCTCACCCTCATAAGCTGCATCCAAATACGGCATGTTCCCCGTAACAAGATCAGGCTCAATATCCGTCATCAGCAAATCGTAGATATATTTGAAATCTACTTCGACGGTTGGTGGGGTGGTGTTATCTGTTTGCATTTATTATTACTATTATACAATAATCTTGCTATATAAACAAGATACCAAATTCTAACCTAATAAGCCCTATACCTGCAATTCTGGCGTAATACTTATCAAGAAATCCGATAACTTCATATTACTCCTCATAGCAGCAGCCTGACCTTGAGTTTGTACTTCCATATAGCGATGCCTGGCAATTGTGCCATCAGGAATATTATCGAAATTTGCGATTGTTTTTAATGGATTATCCGCATCCACCCCTACTCCACCCAGCATGCCAGCCAATTCCATATGAATTGCCTGATTATCTCTCTTCGTAGAACTGCCTAATCCTTCATTTGCATAGATTCCATATGCGTAGAAAATGTGAGCCATAAAATCACCGCACTCATCCCCTTTCAGAGTTCCCATCATCCCCTTTGCTTTCTTTTCAGTCATACCATCAAATTTCATAAATTCGTTTATTAATCCGCGCTCCAAATCTCCACCTACTGAAAGCTTGCCAGTCCTGCCTCCGTTTATTGGTACAAATTTTGAAGCGATCAAGCTGAGTGGCATCTGGCCCAAGATGGCTCTTCCATTGAACTTCTGTCTTTCCATACTTTCACCATGGGTCTCTGCAAATTTGTCTGCTGAATCCAAGAATTCCATCGCAGCTTTCGTAGATCCATCTTCCGCCATACTCTCGCTAGCACTTTTTCCTTTTTTACCTCTCAATGCCATTCTGTCTCCAATTCCATGAACAATTTTATCTCCCCCAATGAAGTAACCACCCAAAGCCAAAGTCGTTAAAGCTCCAAGCTTGTAAGCTCGACTGGCGTCTTTATCAAATAACTTCTTAAGGAACATTACAGCAATAGCTATAGATGCAGCACCAAGCAAAAACTTTTGTCCCGCTCCAAGCTTATTAAATTCACTCCACACAACATCAGAGTAACGCTCGGGGCTTTCCATGGCATCCGAAGATCCCATCTTAGATTCAATTCTTTTCTTTAGTCCAACCAATTCCTTTCGCATTGCCAATTTAGTTTGAGCCTTATCCAATTCGCGCGCTTGGTTTTTTGCTACAAGCTTTCTAGCATCTTCATTGTTGATTATACCCAACTCCAAAGCACCTTTAAGACTTGAATTCGGCAATTGAGCAATCAGATCTCCCACTGTTGCAGTTGAAGGATTCAGAATCCTTGCCTCATTTCTAAGCCCGGGCTCTTGATCTGTCATAAGAAAATAATCATCGTATGCATTTTTTGTTAAATCTCCACTGGGCTTATACATGTTAACAAGGCTTTCTCTGACCTCAGGATTTGTATTGTCACCCTCCATTTGCTGTTTTCTAAGCTCAACCATCTGCTTGTACTCAGCCTTGGCATTAGGATCAGTAAATCCTCTTGTTTCAATAGCATCAAACCTTGCATTCAAATCTACTTCGGGAAAATACTCTTTCATGTACACCTTGAATAGCTTATGTTTATCTTTCCGTGAAAGCTTGCTCCAAAGAGCATGCACTGCATGATCTTTGACAAACATCTGTTCTGTAGGTACTCCGGGTAAAGCTGTAATTGGCATAAACATAGGTCTTACCACCCCAACTGCTTTCATAATTTTTTCACGCTGATATCTAGCCCATTCTACGGGATCATAGAACTCCTTGAATGCCTGTCGCCACTCCGCATCATCGGTAAGCTGGATATATTGTTTGATTGGAATCTCTTTGCCATTCTTGTCTTGCATTACGTTCATTGCATTGCGCAAGAATTCTGAATTTGTATTCATAATAATCGCTTCTTTCTGCATCTTGATATCTATCTTCACTCCTTCCTCCGGCTCTTTTACTTCCGGAGTATCATCGCCTCCAAATCCAAATAAACCGTGGCACAGTCTGCGTTCAGCAGCGAAGCTTTTTTTGTAATCCCGATAAAGTTTTCTGAAGTTTTTCATTTTTTAAGTTTTACCATAGTTAGGCTCGCGCATACCAAGCATGCCGGAAAGAAATCTTCCGCTGGTTTTGAGTGTTGAGCCCGCTGCTTTTTTAACCCATCCAAATCTTTCTTTCTTCTCCTGTTGTGCAACTGGAGTGACAGAAGTCTCCCTACCAATTTGCGCATCTTTTGGGACTTCTTTTCTGGAGGTTGCCAACCCCTGGAACTGAGTTATCACCTGTTCGCGCTGTCCTTCCTCGATAGCACCGTTTTCAATTTGGATTCTAACCATTTCATCCAGAACTCCCTTTGGATCAAGCTCCCTGATGCCGGAACGTTTTTCTTGGCGGATGAGTCTGTTTACTGCACCTCGGTACGCGCTATTTGTTACCCAGTCACCAAGAGTGTGTGTGGTGCCTCCCGGATTCATGAAAGTATTTACTGTTACATCTCTTCCAAAGAAAGTTCTTGCTCTAAAATCAGTCCTTTTAAATTCACTTTCGTCATTTGGAGCAAAGTTTATGCCTACACCAACCGGAGCTCCAAACAGAGTAGTCCTAAATTCATTATCGCTAGTAAATCTATTAAGTTCATTCATGTGGCCACGTAATTCCGTACGAGTACCCTCAAAATCCGTAACTTTCTTCCTCGATTCAGCAATCTGTGTATTTAGTTCTTCCATACGTGCTTCATTGGCCTTAATAGTATTTTCATATTTCTTTTCAGCTAGTGTTGTCGGTGTACCATACGGAGAAGCATTAACTATACCTTCAAGTTCCAATTCCAATGATGCTAAATTATCCGCTTCATCTGATATTTTTGAACCTGCAATTGCAGGCCCTATATTCATCGGATTCCCCAGGTTCTCATATTTCTCATCATTCATCACATCAAATAATTTCGCAAGCCGTTCCATTGCTTGCAACTTTCTTGCTTCTTCAAAACTATCAACGCGATCAAAAGCATCTTGAAGTCTGTCTTGATTTCCTGCCCAGAGCTGGCCGTACAAATGCATAAGCATTTGTCCTTCCGGTGAGTATGGGTTTCGTATCAACCAGTCCACTCTGTTGCCATCAACATTGCTATATCTACTCAGCCTGCCCCCTTCTCTTCGCTTCATTGAATACAAAGACGAGAAGCCTACGCCCTCTGTAGCCAGAACTTCTGCCAACTGCTCACGAACTCCGTTTGTATTGTCATCCAGAACTCTTTGAATATCTCTGTTGAGAATGAAATCCGGAGTTGCTCTGGCCATTCCAAGCCTCGAGGTCTTTAGAGTCGGTGAATACCAAGCCGGCATTGTAGACAAGGTTTCCGCAATTCTGATGCGCGCATCCCGGCTTAACTGAGCAATGTTATCAAGTGCATTGTCATAGAAATCCAAAGACTCCCTCCTCGTCAAATCTGACAGGCTGTTATCTGCATTGTTTGCATCATCTGGTGTATTGTTTGTGTTTACAGGCATCGAAACATTATACCAAAAAATTGCCTTCTGGGGTAGGGGTGATTTGGGGCTGTTTTTGGGTTCGTAGAGGCAAATTTCTCGATTGTATGTACGGGCACGATGCATCGTGCCCGTACATACATCATTTTTCCCATCTATTTGGATTATTAATTATGTATCTGCGAATTGCTTCTAATTCATTATTATTTTTGATGAGGCGCTCATAATATCCTCGATGCCATACTCTCACGCATTGATAATTTTCTAGAATGCTTATGCGGCGTGTGCAGGCAGCTTTGAATCTTCCAATAATCGTGGGTAATGAATTCGAAATTGGCTTGCCAAATTTTCTGCAATTTAAATTGGCTGGATTAAATGAAGATTGATCTTTTGTACGGACACGATGCATCGTGTCCGTACGAATTCCCTCCGCAATTTCTTCATGCAAATATAATAATGGCCAAACAAAATCAATCTCAATGATTCCATGAAAATGATTCGGCATAATTTGAAATGCATCCAGCTTCACATTCGATCTTAGTTCTGCAGTACGACTCCATTCTTCTCTTACTATTTCTCCCCATTCACTCAAAATCATTTCCTCATTTTTTATAACTCCAAAGGTAGAAACTTTTTTGCAAGTATTAATAGTAACAAAATATTTTCCTGACATGTAATCGTGCATTTTCATGCGAATTGATTTTCTATAAGGCAAATTATTGTATCTCATCCTTTCAAAACCTTAAGAGCGAATAGCCCGACGGAAGAAATCACTCCAATTACCACTACGAACACTTCAAAACCCATCGAATTGGCATCATCAGATCTCATTACCGCCTCATTTTCATCCACAATATTTAAACTTTTAAAAACGCCAGTCATAACTCTTTCTTCGATAGAATCTTCTGCCAAAACAGATGGAATAATATTTTTATATCTCCGTTCCAAAGGAGGTTGAGGCTTTTTTTCAGCAATTATCTCGGCTCCATCCAGCCCATCCTTTTCCCAATACCCGCCAGGTGTAGAAGAAGAGCTATGCACTAGGATGGGCTGGGCGAAGCCGAAGGTTTCGTCTTTATCGATTTTTTTAAACTCGAATCCTGTTTTAAAACTTCCATCAGAAGAAATCAGCCAAACTTCATCACCGGTATTGTTAAGTGAAATTTTTGTTTGGCCTTGCATTAATTTAATTTTTTCTGACGGTTGAATTGAAATGTCTTCGAAAGTCCACGGTTTACTTCCTCCATCCAAAACATCATCCAAAATCCATCCGCATAAATTGAATATTTCATCAGTCTGATTTTCAATCTCTATCCACTCTTCTCCAACTGATGGTGATGGAAAAATTTGTGTTATTGCAATTCCTGTTGAGGTTGTTGGGGTGCATTTTAATTCGGGTTCGGGTTCGAACCACCTCAAGTTAGATGACACGCCCTCATCTTTTTTCTCTTTTATCTCTTTTAACTCTTTTAACTCTTTTTTCTCTTTCTCAAAAACCTCAACATACTCCGTCGCTTCTTCGAAGTTCCCGCACACCGTTTCCACGCTTAGAGTAACTGCATAAGCTCCCACTTCACTGAAAATATGAGACGGTGGATTACATTTGTAGCTCTCGAATCCATCATCATAATTCCAAACGCAACTCGCAGAATTCAGTGATCCATGATCAGATATAGCTTTAAAATTTAATGTCACCTTGGCCTCTGCACGCTTTTTTCCAGATTCAACAAGTATTCGCGGATACAATTTCTTGACCTGATTAAGTTCACCTTTAGTCGGTACGCAATATGAGGCAAATGAATTTTTGTCTCCTGTTTTTCGACCGAAGCTGACTTCGTCGTGCGCAGTCGGATATGAAAAAGAGTCTATCAGAATTGACCCGCTAAATATTTCTATTGTATCGCCGGAATTTTTTAGACTAAGTTCGGTTTCTGACTTCATAAATACTGCAATGCTTTTTGGGCCCAAAGAATAATCATTAAAATTATATTTATCTCCACTTCGTTTAATAATCCAATTGGAAACATCGACTTCGAAATTCTCATCATTAACAATTTCAATCCACTCACCATCATCCTTCCCTTCGGGGTTCGGAAGAATTTCTGAAATATATACATTAGGAATAATCTGACCAGGCTGTGCCCCTACAGAATCATCTGACTCTTGTGTACTATCATTATTTGACTCCTCTGGTTCTTCTGGTTCTTCTGTTTCCTTTGGCTCCTCATAATATCCCGGACTTCCATAAATCTCTGCCCCATCATCAAATCCTCTGGATTGATCAGCCGTTCTCCAATTATCCGGATCCAATCCTGAAGCTCTCAAATCAATCCGCTCCATGCTCGCAAAAGGAGACTTGCTCCCGGCAAAAGGAACACCCACTCCATCATCAATTTGATCAATTAGATTTCCCTCATCATCGATTAAACTAATTAGAAGTTTGGAGTTCGGAAGACTAATGGAAGATGATATAAATATCGGCTCATCACTCAATCTGGACTTATCCAAATCGTAATTACTAATTATGCCAAACTCCTCTGCGCTCAGATTAAACTCTTCTGGAAATGTAAACATTATTTTTTCCTCACCTGAACTTAAATAGCTTATTTCCCATCCCGAAAGATCAACTGCTCCGGTTGAAGTGTTTGCAATCTCTATCCACTCGTCTGCACTAGACATATCTGAACCCATCCACATAACTTCGCTTATGACCGCCTGAGCATTCGCATCAACGGGGCAAGCAGCTGCCGCGAGGGTTATGGCGCATATCCAAAGGATGCCGTACTTTAGAAAGTAATTAGACATAAAAGTACAACAATAAAACAGAGGTGAAAGATGATTGAAATAGCATTTTAAAATTTCTTTTAGCCAACCTCGACTTTTTAGCTTACCTCAGCCTTGTAAGACGTTCCGCTGCAAAGCGGAACACTTAAGCAACAACAAAAAGCGTAATTTAGCAAATTTGTAAAGCCATCTTTTAAGCTAAAGATAATGTATTTGGCTTAAACAAGCCCTAAAACAGGAACTCGCATCCAATGTCAAAGATCGTTATAATATAAACAGAGCTTAGTCGCTCTCTCTAATATTGATTTTAATCTGATGACACTTACAACTTTGGATCTGCACTGCAAGAGTTTTGATGCTCCCTTCTATAAAGGGCGGTTGTCTGTGCGCATGTAATAGAGAGGGCGGCAGAAGTTTTAATTTAAATTCTGCCCCAATGAATCATGAACACCACCACAATTTATCTGATTGTATTTCTGACTTTAAGCGCCGGTCTTTTGCTTGGAATTTTGGTTGGCTGGTTTTGGTTTTCGAAAGGAAAGCGAATCAGCGAACGCCTTCGAGGTGAAATAAATGAACGAGAAAGATCTTTGGAACAACTCGAAAGTAAAATCAATGAATCCGAAGTAAGAGTAAAAGCCGCCGAAGCAGAAGCACGTGCCGCGGCAAAAGAAATTATCAGTGAAGCAAAACTAAGAGCATCTGAACTTGAGAACAAAATAGAAAAGGATGAAGCTCGATTGGAAGAAAAAGAGCGCTCCTTAACCCAGCGTGTTGCTGAAATCGACCAGCAGAAAAATACTCTTGGAACACAACTTGAACAGGCTAAACAACTCAAAGCTGAACTTTCTGAAGCAGGCGATAAGCACCGCGAGGCACTTGAGCGGGTTGCAAACTTAAGTCAGGAAGAAGCCAAACAGCAGCTTTGGGATGAATTGAAAACAGAATATTCAGACCACTTTGCTACAAATATAAAACAATTAAAAGAAGATATGGAAGAAGAAATGGAAGAGAAGGCCAAACAATTACTAACTGAATCAATTCAGCGCTATGCATCGGAAGTTGCTACGGAATCCACTTCCACTATCGTCCAACTTCCGTCTGACGACGTTAAAGGAAAAATTATTGGTAAAGAGGGGCGTAACATTGTTGCATTTGAACAAGCTACCGGAGTGGATATTATTATTGATGATACTCCGGGGGCAATTGTAATTTCTGGGTTCGACTTGGCCAGGCGTTATGTCGCGAAGCTAGCGATGGAAAAGCTTCTCAAAGATGGGCGTATCCAACCCGCAAGAATTGAAGAGATTGTACAAAAGATGAAAGAACAGGTGGGCAAAATGATGCTTGAATTTGGAAAACGCGCTGTGGAGGAACTCGGGATAACGGGTTACCCGCAGGATCTTCTAAAAATCATTGGTCGCCTCAGGTTTAGAACCAGTTACGGACAAAATATTCTTAAACATTCCGTAGAAATGGCAAATCTGGGCAAGATGCTTGCCGAAGAAGCTGGCGCCGACACAAGAGTTGTAATTGAAGCTTGCTTACTGCACGACATTGGAAAAGCTCTGGACCATGAAGTTGCCGGAACGCATGTTGATATTGGAGTTGAGATATGTAAAAGATTTAAGATAAGACCAGAGGTGATTCACTGTGTTGCTTCACATCATGAAGATATTCCAATTGAATCTCCGGAGGCATTTATAGTAGCTGCAGCTGATGCAGTATCCGGAGCTAGGCCCGGAGCAAGAAGAGAGTCGTTCGAATCATATCTAAAGAGGCTAAAGGATTTGGAAGGAATCGCTAAAGAATTTGATGGAGTAGAGAGGGCATTCGCAATATCAGCCGGACGCGAGATTCGCATATATGTTGATACGGAGAAAGTTAATGATTTGGAACAACAAGAATTGGCAAAGAATATCG
The DNA here is from genome assembly GCA_030750465.1 of Candidatus Peribacteraceae bacterium. Classification (GTDB taxonomy): domain Bacteria; phylum Patescibacteriota; class Gracilibacteria; order Peribacterales; family Peribacteraceae; genus UBA2144. The sequence continues at coordinate 10,055 of JASMHZ010000015.1, read as the reverse complement.
CTAAAAAAATTGAAGAAGAACTCACTTATCCGGGCGTGATTAAGGTTAATGTGATTCGGGAAAGGAGAGTTGAACAGAGTGCGCAGTAAGAGGAAACAGATGAGTCAGAGGAATCAGAAGAGTAAAATCCTCTGATTCCTCTGTTTCTTCTTGTTCTTCTGTTTCTTTTGCCATTTCATGCATTATTGCTACTAACCATGATTTCTGTTATAATAACTTTGTAAATGAAACCACAGCCATACACATCAATATTTATCATTCTTGCATCAATTGGATTCACTTTATTGGTAGCGACTGCTATTGATCCTTATGCAAACTCTAGAACTGATCTAGCAGACAGGACCATGTTTGATGAAGTTTTGGATGGAGACATTTCTCGTTCTATTTATGCAAATAACATGAGAAGAATGAATGCTGCAGCACCAGTGTTTTATAGAAATGGAGAAATCGTAGAAATCGCACCAAAAAAAAGACAATCTGATGATGACTCAGATTCGGATGACGTAGTTGATGAAATTGGAGAAACAACAGCAGATGATGACTCGAGTGCTGGTACGGACTCGGGTTCGGGTACGATTTCGGATGATGAAGCTGATGAAATTGATAAAGCAGCAGTAGTAAAGGACGATGACAGCAAAGATGACAAAAAGAAGAAAGATACCAAGGAAAAGAAGGAAAAGAAGAGTAAAAAGAAGGCGAAGAGCAAAAAGGGAATTCCTATGGGTCTCGTTATGATAGCTGGAGGTGTTATCGTTGTTCTGTTTGTTCTTATATTCCTATTTGTATTTAAAAGGGGTAAAAAGAAAAAGGCAGCCAAGCCTTCCGAGGAAACAGTTGTAGAAAACCAACCAACAAAAGAGGTTCAAAAAGGATCAAACAGATTGGAACAAGCTTTGACATCTATGGAAGAAGATAAAAGTAAAGTGAAGAAGAAAGCTCCTATTCTGGATGCCGAAGGTAAACCTCTTGGACCGGATTCCGTTTTGCCAGTAAACAAGCCAGTTCAGACCGATGACAGTGGCGAAACACTTGGACCGGATTCCGTTTTGCCAGTACAAAAAGATACGGCATTTGACGAATCTGCTCAGGCACAGGAAGTTGCTGAAGATGAAACTGAGGAAGTTGAGGAAGAGGATGAGGGTGAGGAGGAAGTTGAGGAGGAGGGTGAGGATGAGGAAGTTGAAGAAGGTGAGGATGAGGAAGTTGAAGAGGAAACTGAGGATGAAGGTGAAGAAGAAGATGAAGGTGAAGAAGAAGATGAGGAGGAGGTAGAGGAAATTGAAGATGAAGAGAATGAAACTGAAACAGAAGAGGAAATAGAAACTAATGACGACTCCGTAGCTGCGACTCCTGAGTCGCAGCCTGCGCCAGAGGCGCAAAACGAGGAGCCGGAAGCCCCAGGTTTCAGTGAAGAGCCATTGCCAGGAGAGGAGCCTACTTCGACTGAGCTCAGCACAAGCTCGCCCGAGCCCGAGCCCGCCGAAGGCCCCGCGGAACCCGAAGAGGAGGATAAACCTCAAGGCTAATGGGAAAGTTTAGTTGGCCAACTTTGCAACAAACTCCCCTTTTTATCGTTTATACATCTTGATGCCTAAATCATCACGCCACTCGCAGATTCTTGGGTTCGTATGGACCTATGTAAAACGCCATTATTGGTCGATAGGACTAATGTGCATGATTCTTTTGATTTCAACATGCCTAACGCTTGCACAGCCTTTCTTTTACCGACAAGCGATAGATATTATCGCCGAGAATAGCATCGGAAACATGTTAGCTTTGAAATCCGCACTACGAGTAATATTGCTTGGAATATTGTTCGGAGCATTATCGTTGACTCTTCATGAAACCGCATCACTAATACTTGGACGTATAGAGGTCAGAATTATGAGAGAAGTGCATGCCGATGTATTTGCACGCACTCAGCGATTATCTACAAAGTTTCATGTAAATACTTTCGCCGGGTCAACTTCGCGCAAAATAAATCGCGGAGTAGGAGGAGTGGAATCTATGATGGATAGACTATGGTTTAATTTCATCCCATTAATAGTATTTACAATAGGGCTAGCAATAGTTCTAACTTTCTTCGCGCCTATCATCGGTGTAGCAATGCTTATCAGTATTTTTATCTACACAATTATTTCTGTGACACTCAACATGTACACAATGAAGTATTGGAGCTGGGTTGATAAACAGGATACGAAGCTGACTGCAAGCTTGGTTGATACAATTAGCGGAAACACACTTGTAAAAACTTTTTCAGCAGAAGGGCGCGAAGAAGAAAGGCATGGAGAAGTGCTTTCCGAATGGCAGCATCGACTTCACAAATCTTGGCAAATCTCGAGCTTTGTCACTTGGATCCAGTTCATGATGCTAATGATTATTGAGCTTATTGTTTTGGGGCTTGCTCTCTGGCTTTGGTACAAAGGCGAATTCACAGTTGGAGGATTCATTGTTGTAATGTTTTATGTTGGACAACTTTGGGGACGCCTGCATGACATTGGAAGAAATATGAAGGATTACCTAAGAGCCGTCACGAATTGTGAAGAAATGGTTGAAATGGCAAAAACTCCTGTTGAAGTTGATGATATTTCCGACGCTCAGAAACTTAAAGTACCTATGGGCGGAATTTCTATTTCCGGTATTACTTTCCAGTATGAAAATCAGCAAGAATCGATATTCAATAACTTCTCTCTTGAAATTGCACCCGGAGAAAAAATAGCATTTGTCGGACGCTCGGGTGGAGGCAAAAGTACGATTGTTAAATTGCTCTTGAGGTTATACGACCTTAATGACGGAAAGATTCTGATCGATGGGCAAGACATCGCAAATGTAAATCAAGGAAGTTTGAGGAATGCAATGAGTTTGGTGCCACAGGATCCTATCCTATTCCATCGCACTATAAGGGAGAACATTGCATATGCCCGACCTGATGCTAACTCGGAAGAGATCGAAAGAGCAGCCAAGCTCGCACACGCGCATGACTTTATAAAAGATCTGCCACAAGATTACGAGACACTGGTAGGTGAAAGGGGGGTGAAGCTTTCCGGAGGAGAACGCCAGCGTGTTGCAATCGCAAGAGCAATTTTGGCTGATAAACCGATCCTTCTTCTCGATGAGGCAACAAGCAGTCTGGATTCTGTATCTGAACAACATATTCAGGAAGCACTTAACTACCTGATGAAGGATAGAACAACGATAGTTATTGCTCACAGGTTAGGAACAGTCCGAACAGTTGATAGAATTGCCGTACTTGAAAAAGGCCGACTAATAGCCTGCGCTCCTCATAAGGAACTTATGAAAACATGCAATGTTTACCAGGAAATGGTGGATTTGCAAGGACAGAGCCTGTTGTCTGATTAGTCAAAAATATTGCATTTTATTAGGCTGAGGACTAGACTTTTTCGGCTACTTGGGGCATTCTGCCCCAGATCTATATTTCAAGTTAGTTTTCTTACCCTATTTTTCCCCTTAATCGTATGGCAGACCAGAAATTCGACCGTTCAAAGCCCCATATTAATGTCGGTACCATTGGCCACGTTGACCATGGTAAAACGACTCTAACGGCGGCATTATCTACAAACTTCTCACCCGAAGGGGAAAAGAAGGATTTCGCAGCTATCGACAATGCTCCGGAAGAGCGCGAGCGCGGAATTACAATTGCAACTGCCCACGTTGAGTACGAGTCCGAAAAGAGACACTACGCTCATGTGGACTGTCCGGGACACGCTGACTACGTCAAGAACATGATTACAGGTGCAGCTCAAATGGATGCAGCTATCCTAGTAGTCTCGGCTGCAGATGGCCCGATGCCTCAAACACGAGAGCACATTCTTCTTGCACGCCAAGTGAATGTTCCACATATCGTTGTTTATATGAACAAGGTAGATCTTGTCACCGATCCTGAGCTCTTGGAACTAGTTGAAGTTGAAATTCGTGAGCTTCTGAATAAATATGAATTCCCAGGTGATGACACTCCTATTATCAAGGGCTCCGCTCTTAAGGCTTTGGAAGGTGATGCTGATCAAATTACAGTTCTAAAAGAGCTTTTGGATAAGCTGGATACTTATATTCCAGAACCAAAACGCGAGACAGAGAAGCCTTTCCTTATGTCTGTCGAAGACGTCTTTTCTATCAAGGGACGTGGAACAGTTGCCACGGGACGTATTGATCAAGGCATTGTTAAAGTAAACGAAGAAGTGGAGATTGTTGGAATCAAAGAGACCAAAAAAGTTGTAGTAACCGGAGTTGAAATGTTCCACAAACTCTTGGACGAAGGAATGGCAGGAGACAACGTTGGCCTGCTTCTTCGCGGAGTAGAGCGTGAAGATATTGAACGCGGACAGGTTTTGGCCAAGCCCGGATCTATAACACCTCACACCAAGTTTGAATCCGAAGTTTATATCCTCACCAAGGAGGAAGGCGGACGCCACACTCCGTTCTTTAAGGGTTACAAACCCCAATTCTACATTCGTACAACTGACGTAACCGGCACAGTAGAACTTCCGGAGAACGTAGAGATGGTTATGCCCGGAGATAGCGTTAAGTTCGTTGTTACACTCGGTTCACCAATTGCAATGGATGAAGGTACCAGGTTTGCTATCCGTGAAGGCGGACGAACCGTTGGTGCCGGAGTGGTAACAAAAGTTGTTGAATAACATATTGCAGGGAATTATCCCTGCTATATTTGACCCACTGCTCTTTCCCTCTCCATCATGACTCCTGCGAAAAAGAAGACTGAAGATTCTAAAGAAAAGAAGGCTCCGCCTAAGAAAAAATCTAATGCTAAAAAGGCTCCTTCCAAAAAGGATGCATCGATGAAAGAGGTTGCAGAAACTGTAAGCACAGATACCGCCAAGAAGAAAGACGCAAAGAAAGCCGATGTGCCAATTTCTTCTATTCGAATTCGCTTAAGCGCATTCGACCACGTAGTTCTAGATGAAGCGACTGCGAAGATTATAGATACAGCAGAGCGATCAGGAGCCGTTATCCACGGCCCTATTCCTCTGCCAACCAAGATCAAGAAGTTCACGGTTAACCGCTCCACATTCGTCCACAAAGACGCACGCGATCAGTTTGAAATGAGAATACACAGGAGGTTGATTGATCTGACCGAGACTACTTTCAAGACGATTGAGAGCCTACAGAACCTCAGCCTTCCATCGGGAGTCGACATTGAAATAAAAATGGGCTAGCAGCAGGATACCGCCTGCTAGACGTAGCCTCGCACAAGTGAGCGAACTCAGGATCAAGACTGTAAAACTGCTGTTTCATTATTAGGCCTTCGGCCAATCCTCAGTTTGCAATTTTACTTGAACCGCATCACGAATCACAGTTTTTACCTCATCTGCAACTTGTGACAAAACAGAATCGGGGCTATCTAGGCGATGCAATACTACATTACACTCTGCTCCGCCAACATTATTCTTTACTAGATCCCTTAAAGCCTCGTCTCTATCTCCGTCTGACTCAGAAATTCCAGAAATTTGTTTATCCCACCACTCATCAGAATGAGCAGCAGCTATATCAAATATTAGACGATGCTCTTTTAAGCTCCCTGAAGAGTAAACGGATAAATATGTTTTTGTATGTTTCATAACTATAAATTAGGAATAGAACACACATTGTTATAACATGACTTCAAAGTTAAAACAACTTCACTGTTCAATTGCACAAAAGACCACAAAAACGAGCTTCACTTCCACTTCTTAACTCTTAGCCCGTTTTTTGCCGCATCCTGTTCAGCACGCTGTTTTGAGTTGCCGGATCCCTCTGCAATCTTTTCATCACCCAGATAAACTGCACAAGTAAATTTTTTGTCATGATCGGGACCTTCTTCGTCTGTTACCTCATAATGAGGAGTAATGTTTAGGAGATCTTGGGATTTCTCCTGGAACATGCTCTTCTCATCCCGATCCTTACCGGCCTTTAGAAGATCTTGAAGATGAACCAGAATAAAATTATCACAGAATTCTTTTGCCTGTTCGTATCCTTGATCGAGGAATATAGCTCCAATAAGAGCTTCAACCGTATTCGCCAAAGTTGAAATTTTCTCCCTGCCACCGCTTGCCTCCTCTCCCCTGCTCATATGAATAAAATCGCCAAGTTTAATCTCATTACCAACTTTGGAAAGATGTTCGCCCTTTACAAGCGCCGCCCTCCAGTTGGTAAGTTCTCCTTCGGACTTATCTTGATACTGAAACAAATACTCGGTAGCTACAAGTTCCAATACAGCATCACCAAGAAATTCAAGTCTTTCGTTATGGCCCTGTGCTCTCTTTCCCCTAACGGCACTGCGATGTGTTAAAGCTTGCACAAGCAAATCTTTATTCACGAATGTAATGCCGATTGTTTTTTCTAGATTTATGAATGAAGTCGCAGGCATATTGTTTACTGATAGATTATAGCTTTTAGCTTTTAGCTTCTCTAGCTTTTCTTTGAGATATGCAATCGGTGACAACTAACAGAAGCTAATGAAGCTATAAGCTAATGAAGCTAAGTATAGCTATTTCTTTGCCATAGCGTTCAAGACTCCATTAACAAATTTTCCACTCTCATCTGTGCCATATTCCTTGGCAATCTCGATTGATTCATCCATCACAACCGCTGGAGGAGCATCATTGTTAAACAATAGCTCATATGCTCCAACTAAAAGCACACAACGAGCAATAGGATCCATTCTCTCAAATGACCATTCGGGAGCATTTTCCTCTATCGACTTTATGATCTCATCTTTCTTGTCTGTAACTCCAGCTAGAAGCTCAAGAGCAAATTCCTCATCAATTTCTCCCAATTCCTTTACATTTCTACTCAAAGAATCAGCGGGCTCAACTTCCCGTCTTTCGACTTCAAACAGAGTTTGTACGACTGCTATTCTGGATAGATGACGTTTTCTTGGCATAGAAAATCAATTAGAAAATTCTTCTTAATAGTCAATTGTCAATTGTCAATTGTCAATTGTTTTTTAAGCCTTAATTCTCGTCACACCTTTAAGAGCTTTCTTTTCCTTATTCTTTGGCTCAGCAACTCTTGAGTAGGGCGAATTCCGCCGATTAGTAATCTTTTTAATCTGACTAGCTTCATAGACGCTTTGTTGATTGCGCCCTTTGGATTTTGCTCGCCTTTTCTTTGGGGTGGGTCGTTTAGCCATTTGCCACAGACTACGTACGAGATAGAGGTATGTAAAGAAAATTCCCTAGAATTAGCTTTTAACTTCTAGCTTCCTTAGCTTTCCCGAATGCAAGCCAATGATATTACTGGCGTAAGCTAATGAAGCTAAAAGCTATAAGCTACGCTTTAGCGTCTATCCCCAGCAATTATCAACATGAATCTGAGTATAAACATAAACAGATTGAATATGTCTAAATAAAGACTCAGGGCAAGTAGGAAAGGATTCATTCCCTGCTTGGAAAGATGGGTAATCCTCTGCAAGTCATAAGCTGTGAATACAGCGAATATGATTATTCCGCCTCCCGAGAGCAATAACTCAAACTGTGTGGTTTGAAGCGCCGGTACAAAGATTTGAGCAATTGATAATATGATCAAACCTATCAGAGCCATAAACAATGCTCTACCAAGTACGGAAAGATTGAAGCTGGTAGTTCTTGCAAATACAGCAGCTGCAAGAGCCATAAACGCTGTAGCGCCGAAAGCATTTAGAAGGATCGATCCTCCATTTGCGTATCCGGTAAGTACGTAAAGTATGTACGGCGTTATTGTGAAACCCGAGAGAAACGGAAAAAGCGCGAACAAGACATAGTTAATAGGATAATTATTCATCCAAAGTCGAGCTGTAAATATAAGAGCAAGCTCTGCAATCAGAAGAACCATATGGAGTCCGGAAGTTAGAATTGCCGGAGCATATTGAATGCCTACCAATACTCCTACAGCAGTAATTGCCATCGCAAGAGCGAAAAGACCATAAACCTGGGACTCTTGTGAGGATTCAAGAGGAATTGGTTGGGAAGTGATTTGAGTTGAATTAAGCATAATCTAAGTATAGCAAATGTATATGATTAATTGTTAAATTGTTAAATTGCTCGACAGAGCGTTACGCAGTCTGGCAATTGTAATTTCTAGTATCCATCTTATTTATTCACGCTGTGAACAATTTAACAATTTGGCAATTTATTCATTCAATAATATCAAATCTTTGTAAAGCACCCCCATCTACCCTGAGTTTCAGTTTTAAGCTATAATAATAAGATTTAAATAAATATTATGCGCTACTTGAAGCTAATAACGGGCTTAATTGCAGCACTCTATCCAACAGGTGTTGCTGCTATTTCTTTGGTACCAGGAAATGCTTGTGTTTCTAGCACAGGGATAAGTTGTAATGCAAATGTGAATACTACACTTGGAAATCTTGCCAATGCAGGCATTACAGTATTTGGAGCTTTCTTGTTTGCGATGTTTGTTTTCTACGGATTTAGAATGCTTGTATCTACAAGCGATGAAAATGTTCAAACAGAAACCAGAAAGGCAGTGGTTTTCGCAATTTTTGGAGCCGTGCTAGTAGCTGGCGCCCGCATCTTCGCAAACAGTTTCACAAACTGGGGTACTCTCGTTGATGCAGGCAATCTGGAAGCAAATGTTCTTACTCCAGTTAAACTGTTTATTGAAGGACTGGTTGGCATTGCATTGCTGGTCACAATCACCTTCCAGGGAATTAGAATGATACTTTCGGAAGACGAATCACAATCTAGCGCCGCAAGAAAACGTTTTATAGAAGGTCTGATTGGAGCAATTGTAATTGTTTTATTGGATACAATAGTCGACGCATTCATTCCTACTGGAAGTGGCATGGGACAATTTACAACCGAGATGGCAGGAATTGGAAAATTCATGGCAACAATATTCGGATTCCTGGCAACAATTACAATAATCGTTGGAGGTATAATGCTAGTCGCCTCTGTTAATGACGCCTTAAAGGACCGCGGCAAACAATTGGTAATCGGGGGAATTATTGGACTGGTCGTTGTCTGGATGTCGTATGCAATTATTCATGCATTTCTATCATAATGATTAAAAAAATCCCATCAGCATTCGCACTTGCCCTACTTTGTTCCATCCTATCGATCCCCGGGATGGTAGGTGCTGCTTACAATCCTCCATCTGCAAATACAGTAGTTAGCGTCGTGTCGGGCGGCATAGGAATTGCCGGAAATTCTTTCGGCGATGTTTTGCGTGGAATAGCAAATGCTCTCAAATTGAACTTACTGATCAAGGCCATTGCTGTTGTTGTAATTGCCAGAGCTGCACTACTTCTAATTGTGGAACAAAGTGAAGGCGAGCTTGCCAACTTCAAAAAACAGATAATATCCGCAATTGTCGCAATAGTTCTAATATTCATCGCAAATCCAATTTCCAATGCGCTTTTTGGAGGAGGCAATGACCTTCTTTCGAATCCAGGCAGTGCAGCAGGCGGAATAAAGACCGAGTTCATGGGAATCATTGATCTTGTCGAAGAACCAATTGCAGTTGTCGCAGTTATAATGATTATTGTCAGCGGTATTCGAGCCATCATAAACTGGGGAAGCAGCGACGGAATTACCCAAATTAGACGAACAATAATTTCAATACTGATTGGAATATTCTTGATAGTTGCAAAGGGAGACTTTGTGGATGCATTCCTAAACACACATTCTCCCGACCCGATTATTAATCGAATTAACCAGTATGTAATTATTGCGCTTGGCTTTGTAACAATAGTTGCTGTTGCAGTAATGGTATTTGCCGGATTCCTGATGATTGTAAATGTTGGTAAAGACGAGCAATATCAGAGGGCCAAGGGGATAATTATCAGAGTCGCCATTGGACTGATTATTATTCTATCATCGGTAGGACTTGCATCTGTATTCCTTGTGTAGAGGAAACAGAAGAGTCAGAAGAACCAGAGGAATCAGAGGATTTTTTACAATTAGAATATTTAGCGTTTTTGGCATCATTTCTTCTGACTCTTCTGTTTCCTCTGTTTCTTCTTCTAAATGGTTGATTTAAGGACAAAAATCCATAGAATGGCGCTATTATGGCTGTTTTAACAACCACCATAGATGCCC
>JASMHZ010000014.1 GCA_030750465.1 Candidatus Peribacteraceae bacterium | reverse complement strand
ATACTTTGGATTTATTGCTGCTGCCTTCTTTGTATTCAGAGGTCTAGGATCATGGTTCGCAGACAAGCTTGGAAAGCTATTTTCAATTGATAAATACTTAGTACTTCATGCGGCAGTATTTGGACTATTTCTTGTGCTGATGCAAAGAATAGACAGTATCTATTATATTTTTCCTGTCCTCGCCGTCTTTTCTTTTCTCCGAGGACTTTATGATCCCACTGTTAGCACATACATAAACGATCGAGTTAAATCTGACAAAAGAGCAACAATGCTTTCGGTTAATAAGCAATTTTTAACAGTCGTTGCAGCAGTTGCAGTAAGCGGATTAGGAGTTATTGCAGAAAAATATGGATTACAACAAGTATTCTTTGTTATTAGTATCTTATCTTTGATATTCCTTATCACTTATGTATTGTCCTTAAGACGTGTTTCAATGGACTAGCAAAATCAATTAACTTTCACAGCAGTCACAACAAACCTATCTTTTGTTGATCCTACAGGATGGCAGGTTATTAATTTAAGCATGCTTTTATCATTCTGCTGGGAAAGAATGCTTGTATCTTTGGCCGAAACAATATGCGTTCTGATAACTTCATATGTAACAATTGTTCCTTTTCCAGCAATTGTAATCTTATCTCCCCTGTCTATATTAGAAAGATTTTTAAATATGTGTCCGTAAGCACTTTCTTCTGCTCTCTCGTGCGGCGGACTGCTGTGCCCTGCTACAAACAATGTTCCCATTGATCCTGGTTTCATCGAATGAGGATATGCGGTAGCACCATGCAGTAACCCCACTTGCATTTGTTCTTCCAATAAGCCCCATTCCTTAGCATTCCAATACTTTATTTCCGGATACATAATCGGTGCACGTACTGATATGCTTGGAATAGAAATAGAGAGCCAGTTTGCAATTCCCCATTGATCAAGTTCCTTCTTTGTTTGATTTTGCATTATCACATCAATGATATTTGTTTTTGCATCCTGATCCGGTTCCTTTTGCGTTGGTACTACTTCCTGCTTTTTCAATATGACTGCTTTAGAAATTTCAGGAGCTGAATGCATTATCACTTCATCCTCAAAATTATCTTTTTTCCACTCATCAATATCCACCATTTCGGCATCAGACAAGTCAATCTCCACATGAACCTCTTCATTATCTAAAAAAGGAGCTAAAATATACGCTCCAACAGCACCAGAAATAGTTCCTGCCCACACAAAATACACAGGCACAACAAGCACAAAGGCAACTAGAACCGCTAATGCTTGTTTATGTCTATGTTTCATTTAGAGTTATTATAACATATTTCTGACTATCTGACAATTTAGGGGTGAATGGACTCATTGTCTAGTAATTGCCATGATTACGATTTATTTTCAAATGAATGTTCCGCTTTAGAGCGGAACGCCTATTTTGGCTAATTTAAGCCAATTATTTGACTGTATAAATTGTTTATACAAAATGATGCATTGACGCAGTTTTTCAAATGACACATATTAATGGCATCCCGCCCACCCGGTCCTATACCCACCCCAGGGGGGAGGGTACATCAGGACATGATCTGGAAAGGAGTTCTATAGTCTATTTCAACATTATTTTGTGCTAATCCTCTCCATCGAAACCTCTTGCGACGAAACATCCGCATCCGTGGTAAAAGACGGAATCGAAGTGCTTTCTAATGTAATTTCCAGTTCAAAAGAAACATTCACCAATTCCGGTGGAGTAATTCCAGAGAAAGCAGCCCGCGAGCAGGTCCGATGTACTCTTCCCGTAATTCATCAAGCCTTGGATAAGGCAGGTGTTTCAAATGAACAGATTGACGCAATAGCAGTTACAAAGGGTCCCGGACTTCTTGTATCGCTTCTTGTAGGCTCAACAGTCGCAAGAACACTTTCATCGATCTGGGATAAACCATTAATTGGTGTTCACCATACACTCGGGCACCTAAGCTCAACATGGCTTGACGCAATTGATGAATATACATTTCCTATCCTTTCTCTTTCTGCATCCGGCGGACACACAGATTTGTGGCTAAGGGAATCACACACAAAGGGAAAACTTCTTGGAAGAACGAGAGACGATGCCGCAGGAGAAGCCTTCGATAAGGGGGCACAACTTCTTGGCCTTTCCTATCCCGGAGGTCCTTCAATTTCAAAGTCTGCAATTGATGGTAATTTCGATGCATTCAAATTTCCATTGCCTCTTCATAACGATGAATCTATGGACTTTAGTTTTTCCGGACTTAAGACCTCACTTAAATATTTGCTTCGCGATACTCCTGACTTTGAAAGTCAAATACCTGATATTACAGCGTCCTATCAACATGCGATTTGTAAACATTTAATTGACCGTATAGAGAAAGCTCTTGAAGTTTATCCAATAGTAAAGGAGGTCCATCTGGCCGGAGGTGTATCTGCAAACATACATCTGCGAACACTGGCCGAAGAAGCAATTAAGCCAGCTGTACTTAGGGTTCCAATGAAAATTTCTTACTGCACAGATAATGCTGCAATGATTGGTGCTGCAGCTTATTTTCTTCTCAAAGAGACTGGCGAAAAAGCCCACAATGAATTTGAGACAGTTGCATCAATGCCTCTGGATGAAGCAGTTCTATGAGTACTAAAACGCCGACATCATAGGTAGCAGAGCCGATGCAATGATTGCAATCGCGCCAAGACTTGCGACTACTCTAACAACAGTTTTGTGCTTCATATAGGTAAAAATTAAGTATAATAAATTTATTCAACAGTAATCTTGATTGTAGTTGAACTGGTAGATCCAATTGCATCTTTTAAAGTGAGCTCTACTCGGTATGTACCGCTTTCTTCAAATACATGTATTGGATTCAATTCATCAGATTCAGATTTGTCACCAAAGTTCCAATTAATTTCCACAGCGTTACCAGTTGTGCATGAAGTATCAAAACTGACCCCCAAAGGTGCCTTACCGGATGACCTGCTTGGAACAGCGCACGCATCCAATACTGGTGCTCGGATCACAATTGTCTTGTCGGAACTAAATGACTTTCCGCTTGTAGTAAAAGCAGTTAAAACAACAGTAAAAGTTCCTGGCACCTCGAACAAATGTTCTACCAGAGCACCTCTCTGCTGTGGTGCATCGCTCTTGGTATCGCCAAACTTCCACTCAAAGCCAGAAATTTCTTCGTTCGGTATAACCGTTTCCGAAGCATCAAACCTTACTTCTAGTGGGGCAATTCCTCCTTCCGGGTTCATATGTATTTTAACTTGCGTTGAAGGAGGCTCAACGGTTAACGAAATAATGTGCCTTAGAACCTTTCCCTCCGGATCCTGTGCTATTAGAGTTATATCGTAATGCCCAGGCCTCCTGTAAATTGCCTGAAGCTCATGATCTGTTGAACCAACACTTGTCGCGCCGGGAGCTTCCCACTTAAAATCAATAAGTGGCATAGTAGATCTGGGTTTAAGATTGATGGTAACAGGAACTTCTGCAACTATGCCATTTTTGTCATCTACTGTGTGGGACCCATCAAATGCAAGGTCAGGAAGCTTAAGATTATCTACAACACGCACTACATTAGATAACTGTGCTACTTCTCCGCTTGTCGCATGTACACGTGCAGATACTTGATAAACTCCGCGCTGCTGGAACGTGTGGCCAACTCTGTCTCCCCTCTTCTTCTCTCCATCTCCGAATTCCCAAATAACATCACCTAGATCAACTTCCGATTCTACTCTGAATATTGTTCCAAATGGTGCCGGACCTATTAGAATCGAAGGCTCTGATATTATTTTAACAGGGAACGGGGGTGGTTGCGGCTCAAATATTTCGATTTCACGTTCATATGTTTTTTGAGTCTGGTTATTAAGCTTAACTGTAGCTATTACACCTACTGTCCCCGTTCGTAGATAAGTATGTACTGCATCAGGCAAATCACTTACGGTATCCACAATGTCATCAGCATCAAAATCCCACTGCACTTCGGTGATCATCTCGATATCATCTACAAGTCTCTCGACGCTAAACCTGATCGGTTCATCAACTCCAGGACGAATAGGAGAGAATGAAAACACTTCTTCTGGAATCGCTATTCGTTTAGAGATTCTACGCTTCGTGTTATTGTTCAGAGTCATAACAACTGATACAACATATGCACCCTGTCTTTCGTAAATACCAGTTGCTTCGGGCAGTACAGTTTTATCATTCTCCTCACCATCTCCATCAAAGTCCCATGAATACTCAAGAACAGAAAGTCCTCTCCTCTCCAGTACGCTAACTGATGATTCCAGATTATAAGTAATCGCCAACGGAGCTATCAATCGCGCACCCGGTCCTGGTTTTGTTATTTCAAGTATCAAACTAGGTTCTCGCATAATCATAGTAGGAACAATACCGGACAACGCCAAGCCAGGAATAAGAAATAGCAACAAACGAATTATCCCCATAACTTTACCAGCATTTGGAACGCCCTTTCTCATTATTCTCTTTAAAAACAAAAGCCCAACAATAACAAATACGAGAGCTGCAATTCCACAACTCATTACAGCAGGCATTAATAATTTTTGGAATGCACCGGTACGATTCGGGAAAATACTGATTAAAAACAGACACCAGATAACATAAACCATGTAAGGCATTCCAATAAAGAACAGAATGATCATCTTCATTCTTTTCCTAAGTTCGGGAGGAACATTATCTATCGCAACTTGCTTTGCCTGTGCTGTAGAAGACAGACTATCAACTGAAGGCTTTTTAACCTGCTTGGGTTTATCCGACATGAGGAAGGGGGAATATTCAAGGGGAAGTATCCCCATCAACAATCTTCCGTATAATAGCATCTTCTATGCTCAATGGTAGAGTAGATAGATCATCCTCTTGGACTTCTGTCATCAAAAGATTTTCTAGCGAAAATGGCTTCGCTCCTTCTGGAATTTTGATATCAGGAGCTGAATTTATATTCGAAAGAGTAATTGTAAAGGATAATGCCATATTCAAACTCTCGGTTAAATTGAATGGCGCAATTGTCCATCTTATTCGATTTAAATAAAACGTTTCAGCATCTATCCATATTTCACCCCTTGCTTCCATCCCACTTATTAGAGTCTCTATGGCTTCCGGATCCATCTCATTTTCCAATTCCGACGACAAGGTCTCTATGTAAGCCTTGAGTTTTTCCGGATCAATTATTACCTCATAGTGGTACGCAAGCCTTCTGTTTACAGAAGAAAACCCGTGATCAGATACAACATCTACAACTTGAGATTGAATGCGAAGTAATTGAGGATCAGGTGATATCGACTGCTCTGGGCGAGATGCATTATCAGCTGGGATTCTCCACCACTGTCCATCAAGACGCTCAACAATATCCGGACTGAAAAGTGGGAAATCAGGACCAACAGCAAGTTTATTAAGATATACAAAGGGATCACTGCCGGTTATCGAAATTATTTCAGCTTCTATATCTGCACTAATTACCTTTTCCCCCTTTGGAAAACGTGCATTTGTCTTTATCAAACCTGCAACATCTTCTCCCTTTCTCTGGAAGACACCTTCCATTTCCAAATTTCCATTTACAGAAAATCTATCTGCTTCCTCGAAAGCATATGTCCCTTTTAAGTCGAAACTTGCAGACAATAGATCATTGCTTGCAACAGCAGATCTTTTAAGAACTTCATCCGCCGGCAACTGCTCCACTTGTTCACAAGCGATTAGGAAAACGGGGGCCAATGCAATCAACAACAATCTTTTCATGGGGGAGTAGTTTGGCATAGAAGCCATGAGGTTTCTAGTCAGTTTCTTGTTTTGGGAGTCACGGGTCATGAGTCATGTGTCATGTGTCATGAGACTCGTGACTCGTGACTCGTGACCAATATCAGTTCATTGACATATGACATGCTCTCAATTTTGACCCGCGACCCCCAACAGTTCATCTACGCCCTTTAACTACCGACGACTCAATATCAGACGGCTCTTTAATCACAAACTTAACCGTTCTCCTTCTACTTGCTCTTATATCCGCTTTCATCGTCATTAGCCTTTCCTGATTCTTCTTTAGTTTCAAAGGAGGCGAAAAGACTATCCTCACCTTATTGCCAGACATATATGAAACTACCCGGCTTCCCGGTAAAGAAAGATTATGAAGATCAAAATTCCTTGCTGTGCCCTCGTTTGTTAATGTTATCGCTCGAATACGATGATCGTTCTTTTCATCTGCTTTAATCGAAAATCTCAATACAGTTCTTCTGGGACCATATGTAATTCTCCTAAGCCATGGTAAATACGTAACTTCTATCAAGCCAACTTCTTCTCCGCTTACTCTAAGCGCTGGGTCGGTAACATTAACACACTCTTCCGAAGCTATGTTAGAAGACCTTACTCGCGGGTAATACGCTCTGCCTTCTCTGCATCTTGCTTTCGGGCTCGCTTCGCTTCTGGGCTTTGGTTCCACAATTGTTTTCTCTTCTACTTTTACATTATCTGATTCAGCAGACCAAGGGTGAACGATAATAGATGATGCAGAAGCTGCTACGCTGTTTTGGCCAAGCAATACAAACCTGTGTTCACCTGATACTTGAGCCGACCCTCGAAAGTCCGCATTGACTGAAACCGTTCTGGATTCGCAGGATGGAACTGTAAACGACCTGAATCGAAGCCTGACAATTCCATCCCTTCTGGACATAGTATGTCCCGGCGTTAATCGATAAGTACCATGCGTCGCATACACTTTCTTTATATCTCTGTAATTACCCATTCCTTCTCTTTTAAGAGTGATTGTTTTGATCGATACATCCTGCCCATCACAATCAGCTGTCATTTTAAACTTTAATACCTCCACTCTGCTTGCTCCGGGCGGGATCGATCCGCCTTCGGCGGGAATAACTTCAACATCAAGCGATGCGTGATGTTCGGATGTTCTTATCTCCCTGTAAGTGCGAACACGCGGGACTTGCGCATCCGGAGCTACAAAGTTATTTAAAAAGTAAGCGATAATAAGTGATGAGACCATATGCGCACATTATAAACCTCTTAATCTGAAATCGATTTGCTGGATTCGTATTTATGTTCTAAAGAAAACCTTACGTCCTACGTCTTACTCCTTATGTCTTACCATCCCCCTCCCGATCCCCCTCCACCAAATGACCCACCGCTAAATCCTCCAAATCCCCCACTACCTCCCCCCCGACCTCCTCCACCTCCTGCCCACCAACTGGCTTTTCCACGATTCTTTTTGTAATTCTGGGAGACTGCGTAATCAAGCAAAAATCCAATCAGGGCAAGTATCGGAATCGAAATCCACCAACTGTAAATCATTACAAGAATTATTCCTGCAACAGCTCCTACTATCCCTCCAAGCCACCACGATTTAGTTCTGGCAAATATTGCACTCAACCATTGAAGCAAAATAAAACAAACAAAGAAAATCCAAGCGGCACCCGAGCCATCTGATTTCTTTTGCTTGAATCGCTCCGCTGTGTACTCTCCCCCAATATGTTTCTTAAGTGCGGATATTCCGGCAGATATTCCCTCGAAATATTTCCCCTGCTTAAAGTATGGAGTTATATCCTCATCAATAATTCCCTTAGCAACAATATCCGGAACTGCACCCTCCATTCCATAGCCTGTTGCGATAAAAAGCTTACGATCTGCGTAAGCGATTACAATCATTATGCCATTGTTAAAATCTGCCTGCCCTACTCCCCATTTTCTTCCTATCTCCACCGCTGCATCGGCAATCGACTCACCCTCTAATGTTTCTACTATCAAAATTGCAATCTCGTTCGAAGTTTCATTTTGATAAGCTGTTAGATCACTTTCTAATGCAGATTCCTGATCGAGACTAAGAACATTTGCAATATCGGTAACATAACCGTCATTCGGTGGAACCTCGAATGCAAAGGCAGTACCTGCAAAGGTTAGCAATACTGTCGAAAGGAATATCTTGAGCATCGATTTCATTGAGATAATACTATTAAAACTCTACCTTCGGCGCATCCTCACTCCCTTTGTCTGCTTCAAAGAAGGATTCAGGATTGAATCCGAGGAGCCTGGCGAGTACTAGTCCCGGGAACCTCTTTACCATTACATTAAAGACTCTTATTGATTCATTGAAGTCCCGCCTTGCAACAGCAACACGGTTCTCTGTGCCCTCAAGCTGTGCCATCAGATCCGTGTAAGCCTTTGTGGCTTTAAGATCCGGATAATTCTCGAAAGTCAGAAGAAGTCGGGCCAATGCACTATCCATACCTTGTGCTGCATCAATCTTCGATCCCCTATCCCCTGCTCCCATCCATTTAGTCCTAGCCTCTGTAACAGCTGTGAATGTTCCCTTCTCAAACTCTGCAGCACCTTTAACAGTATTTACCAAGTTAGGAATCAGATCAGCTCTACGCTGATACTGTGTCTCGACCTGCGCCCACTGTGCATCTACTTTCTCCTTGCCGGAGACAAATCCATTGTATCCGCTCCAGACCCATAGGCCTGCGAGTACGACAATAGCTAATAAAATGAATAGAGGGGTCTTTGATTTCATAAGAAATTTAGTTAAGAATCGCAGATAGTATAATGGATGATTGTTAAATTGTTAAATTGCTCGACAGAGCGTTACGCATGCTGGTTAACATAATTTGTCGAATACAGCTTTATTCTCACTCTGTGAACAATTTAGCAATTTAACAATTTAATTCTTCTCTCTTTCATATCTCCCAATCAACTGAGCCACCTCTATAACCTTCCCCTCCATCGCTTCCTCAACCTGTGCCTTAGTTGCACCCTCTTCTAAGTCCAGTTCTGACTCAAGCGCAAACAACTTAAAGAAGTATCTATGCTCACGATCCGGCGGGCAAGGTCCTCCATATTTATTTTCTCCCTTTGTATTCGCTCCCAACACTCCTTCGGGTACGGAATCTTTTTCTATCTTTTTTACAGTCATAGGAATATTAAACACTACCCAATGATCCCACATTCCATCTTCGCGGATTGATTTCGGAACATCCGGATCTTCCATGATCAAAACTAAGCTTGTGGCTTCATCTGGCACACTGCTGAATTCCAAAGGAGGATTAACATTCTCCCCATCACATGTATACATGGATGGTATGGACGCAGTATGCTCGAATTCAGGACTAGTTATTTGCATGACATCTTTTGTGGGAACAGGAGCTTCCTCGGTTGCTCCACAGGCAAAAAGAAAGATAAAAGCTATCGGAAGGATATTCATAATTTTCATATGACACATTCTACCATACATAATCCGTCATGTCATGACTACCGGCAAAGCCGGTAGCCTGGGAAAAGCCCCTAGAAGGGTCTAACTAAAGTGAGCCAGAGCTACCAGTTGTTTTCATCAATCCCAATGCAGATCCAACTCTGGACCATCAAAGAATTGATCATTTTTCCATTGGTCTTGAACATACTTGCGAATGATATCTTCATCTATTCCCACGGTTGAGACAAAGTATCCCCTGCTCCAGAAGCTTTTCTGGCTGACAGATCGTTTACGAGCAAAGGTGTTATGAGCTCGAATGGCAGATTTACCTTTTAGGAATCCCATAATATAGGCTACGGAATGTTTTGGAGGAATGGAGAGAATCATGTGCATATGATCAGGGCACGCTGTTCCCTCAATAACTTCTACTTCCTTTTGTTTGGCTAATTCTCTAATGATTGTACCTATTTCAACTCTTGCTGTTCCATACAGTACTTTCTTTCGGTATTTTGGTACTATGACGATGTGGTATTTACAGTCCCACATGACATGTGATTGTGCTTTGAATGAGCGCATGATAAAAAGGGAGAATGTCCCTTCGGGGGGCTTTTCCCTTTGTATCGTAAAACAAACGCTGGAACGGTAAAACCTACGGAAGTCTCACCAGCATAGCTGGTGGTTTACTGGGGGATTATTAGCTTTTAGCTTATAGCTTCATTAGCTTTCGTTTTTGCGAGTTTAATATGGCACCTACAGAAGCTAATGAAGCTAAAAGTTATGAGCTATAAGCTAAGTTATTTTTGCAAGATTGTTGTGGTCGGGATGGCCGGACTTGAACCGGCGACCTCGTCGTCCCGAACGACGCACTCTAGCCAACTGAGCTACATCCCGAAGTTTCACTCATTATATAAATAATCAAACAAATGGCTAGAGTGACGACTCATTAATTGCTCGCTCCCGCTTCGCGGGCGCTCGACAGCCAACTTAAGCTACTATCCCGAAGTTTCACTCATTATATAAATAATCAAACAAATGGCTAGAGTGACGACTCATTAATTGCTCGTCCGCCAAGGCGGACTCGACAGCCAACTGACCTGCCTGCCGGCAGGCAGGGCTACATCCCGAAGTTTCACTCATTATATAAATAATCAAACAAATGGCTAGAGTGTCAGCACTTTTGTCTGAACCATGATTAAAGGATTCAAAGATAGACAGGATTAAATATCATTCCCAGTAATCAAGCTAATCCTTTAATCATGAGAATCAAGGTTCAGACAGTTGACATTCATTATTACAGTACTAATTTCCCTTCACAATCCCTCGCTACAACACGGACTGTTGAAACCTTCCAAAGAGGCTTTGGAGAGGCCTTAAAGAGGTGGCTTGAATTGAAAATTGCCTATTTTCTGCATCATTATTGTACAAATTTTGTATACAAGAATCGTCCCTCAATTGTTAAGCTTCCTTAACTTCTAACCCTCACTCTCACCATCACCCTCACCCTAGTCCAATCCCCCTTTTCCACACTCTAAAATTGATCTCGTCAGGTTGAACACAATTTTTAGTCAAGTATAGCCATACATCCCTTTATCAAGCTGTAAAGTCCCTAATGGTTCCCGGCTAATCTATCATAATAACGTGAAACAAACCTCACACCCACTACCGCTAGAGCTCTTTTGGGCTCATGCAGTCCTCATCGCTTCCTTTGCACTGGTAATGGTGATGAGCGTCCCGTCAATAGGGTAATTAATGCCCTCAAAAAATTAATCTTGCGCCTTTAATCATCAAAGTATATCTTCGCCATAGTGAATACAGCCTACATCCTCAACTGCTCTCCCATTGCGTCCTGTTGGTCCGCAGACCGAGGGTGACTTGAGCGTATAAATTAAACTTCTATTCACCCTCGTAAATCGCGAGGTTTTTTTGTATATTTATTTCCTTACCAACTACTCCAATGACTACACACGCAGAATTAATGACACCTATAACTTTAGACAGTCGACAAATTAGAGTAGGAGATAATCCGGACGCAGAAGCCAGACTGAGATTACTTATCGGCGCAACAAACTCACATATGGCATGTTTCACAGAAGTCCAAAATAATGGATCAACACTTGTAACGAATGCTTCAACACTGAGTGCAGGTCGGATAGAGGAAGTTGCTGAAAGATGCAGAGGCGATGCACTCCTTACGCTAATTGAAAAATGGAGAACAAAAGTTGAAGACGGAAGTGTTTCAAAAGACTCTTCTACAGAAGCAACTGTTGATCTAAGCACAAGCATACTTGCAAGATTTTGCGAAGAACAACGCATTGAATTTCCTTTCCCTGAACCAGCTAACGATTCACATGACGAAGTTGCCCCTCAGCAACCAGCCCCTCCGACATCCGAGGATTCCCATCGTCCAGCTCTAGCGTAACATGAACCTTTTCAAATTTTCTGATGTCATCTTCAGTTTTATACTGCAACTGATGTCTGGCGTCGCCGAAGTGATTTTTTAAGTGCCCAGCCGGCAACGGCTCAGTATCGCCCTGACCAATGAACCAAGCTTCATAAAATGAACCTTCTCTTGCAGGCAAAACATTCAAATGCATTGTGATAATATTAGTGCCATCCTCATATACATAACCTTGCACAACCCCGTTAGCCGGAGTGTTTTCTGTACCACTCATTGCACCATACGCAAACCAAACTTCCTTGCCATGCTTGGGATGAACTATGCCATCCTTGCCCGGCATCAAATACCTGAATGCTTCTTCGCCTATCGACTGTTCAGAGAGTTTTACTTTGTCGGACTTGCCGCAACTTATTAGAAGTAATGGAATGATTAGTATTAAGATTTTTCTCATGAGAAGCAAATTATATATAAAGAGAAAAAGGAGTAAAAGGAGATAAAAGAGATAATGCTCATTTATAAACTCCTTTGTATCCTTTGACTCTTTTTTACCCTTTGCCTCCTTTCATTTCTACCAGAGATATCCAGGACTTCTCGCCTCGATCCTCGCCCTCTCCACCTGCGAATGATGATCTGCACGAGCGGCAAGAACTTCGAACATCGGGCGCTCCCTTCTTGTGTATATAAGAGAGAATCGATTCGCCAAATCTATCACATCCTCCACATTCGGCGATAAGGCTATGAAGTGAGTATTACTCTCAACCGCATCCACATACGTCTTCATAAGCCCAATTGTATCTTCCTTTACCAGAGCAAGATCGTCCCATCTTTCCGAATCTATCATAAGCTCTGTTTTTGATCTGGTTATACCGAAATCATTAAATCTGCCTCCGAATGAAAGAGCCTTTTCGTATGACTCAAGTGCAGAATCAACCTCTCTTTGGGAACGAAATATATCCCCTCTTATCTTCCAACCTCTATAATCCTCATTGTTTACCTTCATGTAATCATCAAGTGCGTTTTGTGCTTCTGCAAAGCGCTTTTGTCCGTACAATATATTTGCACGGCTAAGGTGCATATCTCTGCTTATTATCTGAGGATTTGCTTTGTCGTACCAAAGAAGAGCACGCTCAGCTTCCCCTCTGGCCTCAAGATGTCTGCCAACAGAAGATATGACAATTCCTTCTGCTTCAAAAACGGCTACTATTAGTACAATTGAGGCTAACAGAACCTCAAATGTCCGTACTATCTTTTTATTCAATACGATACTTTTCTTACGTTTACTTTCGGCCATTAGTACTGCAAGCAAGATCCAAAGCAGCATCGAAACAGATACAAACTGCAGGTTGTAATCAATCAAACTGTGGGACAAAAGGCCTGCAACAGCAATCAGAGAAAATCCTAAAACGGGAACATTGGGCTTAGCTGAAATTTTATTAACTGACGCATAAAGAATTGTGACTAAAATGCTTAAGAAAAGAAAGGCGGCAATTATTCCTCTCTCCATCGAAAGCTTGAGGATCACATTGTGCGGATGATCGGAAGTTGCACGAATACTGGTTTGAAGTTTCGGTTGTACGAAACGAAAGCTGTAAGGACCCCATCCGAGTACCGGACGCTTGAGAGATAAAAACAGAGACTGTTTCCAAAATTCAGAACGTTCGGAAACCGAGGACGAGCCTTCTGCGGCAGTAAAAGAAATTTTTTCCGTAATTGGTTGTACCGGAAAAAGCTGTGAACGAACTATGTTTGCACAAGAAAAAACAAAGACTGAAGTAAGTAAAATCATTCCTGCGCGTATTGAAACATTCTTCCACTCGAAACTGCTCTTCTTCCAATATATAAGGACCGTCCAGAGCAACCAAAGTACAAGCTGTCCTGTAAATGCAATTATTGCCCCGCGCGAATAGCTTAGAAGCAAAAAACCAATTACAAGTCCAAGTACAAGAGATCTAAGCAGCATCGGAATCATCCTCTTCTCTTTTACAACCCATAACGCAATCAACGGCCACGCAATCAAAAGCCAATCCGCCCAAGCGTTGGGCCAGTAGTCTGTATGGAATCTATAATCAAAGAAAGTTCCGACAAACCTGTTTACGGGCTGGAAGATGTAAACGAATAATCCGATTAGTCCGGCAATCAAAGTTCCTATAACAATGAACTTAACCAAATTCTGTAAGAATGCTTTCCCTTCTTTGCCGCTAGTAAATCTGCACGTCCATAAAAATACCAAAGCTAGGCTTGCAGTTCTAAAAACCTCATCCAACCCATAGTTTTTTGTTGAGGAAAATGCAAAACTTAATATCGTCCAGACTATAAAGAGCATCAAAAGAATCCATATGCTTGCAGGTACAGGATCTTCATCCGATTTCTTTTTCTGGCTTGCCCAGTAAACGTATGTGCAAAGCCAAGCTAAACCTGTCAGCAACCACGTCGCTTCCAAACTCTTTCCTCCTTTCCAAAGCAGAGCAAACACCAGAAATCCCAAAACTGACCTTTCGCAGATCGTGACCCAAGGCCAAGCTGAAACCTTCTTGATGATTGCGCGTAAACGTTTTGGAAGAGGGTCTTCCATATGAAATCATTTTACATGATTTTACTAATTTGTGTTATTGGTGCCGACGGAGAGACTTGAACTCTCACAGGATTGCTCCTACACGCTTCTGAAGCGTGCGCGTCTACCATTCCGCCACGTCGGCACGTCTAAATTATCGATTATCCGCGAATTTTAATCAATTGAACTTGATGCTTTCTTTAATTTCTTTAAACGCTCCATTCCATTCCTTGATGAGAGGATGCTCATTAGCCATTACTTCATAATGATGGAACTTGCTGAAGATCCTCATGTTCTCGCCTGTCTCTGCCTGCTGAATCCAAACCAGTTCATCTCCACAATTCGCTGAGTCTTTATGGAAGTAAGCCGGGAAAGCTTCGATCATTTTCTCATCCGGCATGCTTAGATTAAGAACAACCTGATATGTCTTATCATTTTTTTTGGGATAAAAAACCAAAATACGCTCAAACGTAACATCACAAATTTCAAACCGTGCAAAAATCATTCCTTCCCTCGCATTTAGTTTGCCAAGAGATACAATTTTTTCTGATTTCTCTTCTTCAAAATCAAGACCGGGACCCAGTTCTCCTTTTCCCAGATTCTTCATAACCTCTTCTGCCATTCTTTTGGAATACAAACCGGCTTCCTCAAGTGCATCTACAGAGTCAACTCTGACGGCAAGTGCAATGCTTCCAGTTGAACTTGGAACCAAGTGCTCAGGTTCAAGCAATTCAACTCCTTCCGGAAACGTAAGCTTAAACCCCGCTTCTTCATTAGTATACGAAGTCCCCTTGGGAGCTTGAGACCCTTCCTGATTACAACCAACCAGCAAAACTGATAATCCGATTATTAGAAATGATTTTTTCATGGGAAGAGATGATACAGAAATAAAACTTTATTTTGAATTATTTATCGCTATTCCCAACCGCTCTGGGCAGACAGGAAACCAACAATATCATAATTCCGTATTCATCAAGAAAATTACAACTTCTTTCTCTTGACTCAACTTCTTAGCACTCTAGAATACCGACTGCTAATACGGCTTCGTTAATCCAATGGATTAACTACGCCGCCATTATCAGTCGACTCATTATTCCAATATTCCATTACTACATCTATTATGTCCGATATCCCTCAACTTGCAGTAAAAATCGAACCCCTTGGCGATCGAGTGGTGATAATGCCTCTTGAAGCCGAAGAAGTTACAGCTTCCGGTATTGTAATACCTGATACTGCGAATAAAGAGAAGCCCTCCGAAGGAATGGTTATCGCTATTGGTAAAGGAGGAGTAGGCAAAGACTGCGCCGATCCTTCCGCATTCCTTAAGGTCGGAGACAAAGTCCTCTTCGGCAAATACGCAGGAGATGACGTCAAACTCAAGTCCACAGAAGGCAAAGATATCGAAGTTAAAGTCCTTCATCTCGACTCAGTCCTCGGAAAAGTCGTTTAATTTTCAATTTACCATTTTCAATTTTCCATTTTTCTATTATGGCCAAACAACTCTTATTCTCAACTGAAGCACGCGAAAAAGTCTTCGCCGGAGTTATCCAACTTACAAACGCAGTTAAATCCACAATGGGCCCTAAGGGGCGCAACGCTGTTATCGAAAAGAAATTCGGAGGTCCTACTGTTACCAAGGATGGTGTCTCTGTTGCGAAAGAAGTCGAACTCGAAGATCCGTTCGAAAATGTGGGTGCTCAACTCGTTCGCGAAGCTGCAACCAAAACCAATGATGCCGCGGGTGATGGAACCACAACTGCTACGGTTCTAGCGCACGCAATTATGGAAGAAGGACTGAAGCACGTTAGCTCCGGAGTTAATGCAATCTCTATGAAGCGCGGAATTGATAAAGCAGTAAAAGCGATTGTCGAGAAGCTCGAGGATATGAAGAAAGACGTATCTAAAAAAGAGGAGTATGCAGCGGTTGCAAACATTTCTGCACAAGATCCTGAGGTAGGCGATACTATTGCAGAAGTAATAGAGCAGGCAGGTAAAGATGGTGTTGTTACAGTTGAAGCAGGTCAAACGCTTGGACTAGAGAAAGAGTACGTAGAAGGAATGCAGTTTGATAACGGATACATCTCTCCTTACTTTGTTACAGATACTGCAAAGATGGAGGCTGTCTTCGAAGACCCTTACATTCTGATTACAGACAGCAAGATCGGATCAATTCAGGACATCCTTCCGTTACTTGAAGGACTTGCCCAGAAAGGAAAGAAAGAGATTGTGATAATTTCAGAAAACGTTGAAGGAGAAGCTCTTGCGACTTTGGTTGTAAATAAACTTAGGGGAACATTCTCAGCACTAGCCATAAAAGCTCCCGCATTCGGCGATAGAAGAAAAGACATGCTCAAAGATATTGCAGCTCTTACGGGAGGACGAGTAATTTCGGAGGAAGTCGGCCTTAAACTAGAAAACGCGACTGTTGAAGATCTGGGAACAGCGCGAAGAGTGGTTGCCGATAAGGATAATTCGCTAATTATCGACGGCGGGGGAAATAAGGATGATATCGAAGCAAGAATTGGACAGATCAAAGCTGCGCTTGATACAACCTCATCTGACTTTGATAAAGAGAAACTTCAGGAGAGGCTTGCGAAGCTTTCGGGTGGAGTTGCAGTTATAAAAGTCGGAGCCGCTACGGAAGTTGAACAGAAGGAAAAACAGCACAGAGTAGAGGATGCCTTGCAAGCAACTCGCGCAGCAGCCGATGAAGGAATAGTTCCCGGAGGAGGCACAGCTTATATTCGCGCACTGGAAGTTTTGGATACAGTGAAGACTGATGATGAGGATGAAGCGATAGGAGTCGATATTGTTAAAAACGCTCTTACTGCACCAACCAGAACTATTGCAGAAAATGCAGGAGTTGCAGGCGACGTTGTTCTGGATAAAGTAAAGAAGGCAAAGGGCAACGAAGGTTACAATGTTTTAACCGACAAGTACGAAGATCTTGTAAAAGCGATGGTTATCGATCCAAAGAAAGTAACCCGCTCCGCTCTGGAAAACGCAGCATCAGTCGCATCAATGTTCCTGACGTTGGAGGTTGCTATTACGGAAATTCCAAAGGAAGAGCCTGCCATGCCCGCAATGCCGGATGGCGGAATGGGAGGAATGGGAGGAATGATGTGAAACCACTGACTTGGTGAAAGTCATCAGAACTGTTGGGAGTCACGAGTCACTCACCGTACTTCTTGGAACATTATTGGCGTAAAGAATAGTCGCGAGTCGCGCGACCCGTGACCCGTGACCCGTGACTCCCAACACACTAACTACCATCCTCATCCTTTTTTAGTACAATCTCTTCCCCTCTCTTTACTTCATTCTCCAGCATGTAATCTGCCAGCCTATTCTCGATAGTATCTACAATCGTCCTTCGCATTTCACGCGCTCCAAACTCTGCGCTGTATCCTTTTTCAACCAAATCATTTAGGACCTCCTCATCAAGCTTGAGAGTGATGCCACGCTTCTCCTTCATTTCTCTAACGATGCTATCAAGCATAAGTATTGCAACTTGTTTGGCCTCTTCTTTACTGAGCGGATTGAAGAGTATCACTTCATCAAAACGGTTCATGAACTCCGGAGAGAATGCACCGGCCTTAAGGATGTGATCGATCATGCTTTGCTTAAATTCATCTGTATCAACCTTGGTTCCTTTGATCGCTGCATCTCGAACAAACAGAGCGCCTGCATTAGACGTGGCGATGATGATGGTGTTTCTAAAGTCAGTCTTTCCTCCGCTGTGATCTATCAAAAGTCCCTCATCAAGAATCTGAAGGAATAAGTTCAAAACATTTAGATGTGCTTTCTCGATCTCGTCCATAAGTATCAGCGAGAACGGCTTGTCATGCACTTGGCGCGCAAGAAAACTTACGTCTCCTCCTCCTGTAATTCCCGCAACTGAGTCTGGAGTGGAATACTCATTCATATCCAAACGTATCATGCTATCTGCAGATCCAAAGTATTCATCAGCTAAGATCTTTGCAGTATGCGTTTTTCCTATACCAGTTGATCCCAGGAATAAGAATGTACCAAGAGGCCTGGTACCCTCGTGTATTTCCAAAGCCGCACGCTTAAGAGTGCCGGTCAAAGCATCTATCGCGCGCGTTTGTCCTACTATTCTCTTTCTAAGTGAATTTCCTAAATTCAAGACTCTCTTCTTATCGTCCTTATCCATCTCGGTCACATCAACTCTTCCTTTTTGTGAAATTATCTCTCTAATATGGCTCTCCTTAACAAACTTATCCTTCTTATCCTTCGCAAGCAACATTGCATCCTCCAAAACTGACACAGCTTTTCCAGGGAATGACATACCGGCAAGGTACCTTTCCGACAAGCGCTTGATACTTTTGAGCGCGCTGTAAGTAACTTGTACTCCAATTTCCTTCTGCAATCTAAAGGTGTGCTCCATTAGAACATAAACTGTTTCCTCTTCGCTCGGTTCTTCTATGATCATCTTTTCAAAATACTGATCCAAAGACGGATCGTTCTTTAGATAACTGTGGTAATCCTCTGTACTGATAATTCCAATAAGTTGGACTGCTTTTTCCCTGATAAACTTCGAAAGTATTCCACGGATATTTTCTCCGCCTGACTTAAGCATCAACGCCAGATCCTGAATCACCAGAATAAATCTTCCTGACTTCTTTGCGTCATTTAGAGCATGGAGCAGGAACGCATCGGGGTTTGCAGTCCCGGAAAGAAGTTCAGCTGTCTTTAACATCAAAACTCTTGAATATGCCTTAGACTCGTCGCGTTCATGCTTGCGAATCGAGTATGCTATATTTTCCACAAGCGTTTTCTTTCCTACGCCAACTGGACCCATTATCAGCAAATCATGAAGATTGGATTTATTTATAATCCGAATCGCTTGTTTCTGTTCATCCTCATGAATACGAACATGGCGTTCAGCTGACCAAAGAACATGCTCACTCAAATCATCAGTAAGTCTATCCAACTCATCCGTATAACCCATTACCCATGACCTGCCAACTCCGCCAAATGTCCTAAGTAGTCCTTTTGTTGACCAAAAAGGAACTTTATCTTCGAACTTTCTATGGAAACTCTCCCACTTGAGGATAGCAAGCACGTCGTTAAATTCCAAGTCTGATTCGAAAAGCTCCTCGCGGAATCCTTGTTCATCTCTGAAAAGAAGTGCAAGTATTACTCCTGAATCTATTCTCGAACGACCCCATTCCTTCATTGCCTTGTATCCCTCCTTTACAAACTTCTCTATATCCGTAACCTCGGCTGCTTCCACAAGCAAAGTAGCACGCTTTAAAAACTCATCTGGATCCTTGCCCATTTCTTTTACAATAAATCTCCCTATCGGACTGGTTATGGATGCCTGAACCAAATCCAGCAAAGTGATTTTGGACATATCAGGAAATCTTCTTACTAACGCGTATGAAAGGTGTTCGGCTTCATGCGTATTCCACCTGACCTTTTTACCTCTTCGTAAAAATGCCTGCTCCAGGAACATGTGAAATGCAACAATAGGAAAAAAGAGCAGAGCACATGCTATTGCAAGAGGCGGCAATCCTCCAGTAAGCCAAAACATCACTCCCATCAAAGCTACAATAATTACGTAAACAAGGAATGCAATATACCCATATAGTATTTTCATCAGGGCTCTGCCCGTTGCAAGATGCGTGCCGGTTATATCGAGTGGTTTTTGATTCACGTGAAGCTTCCGATTAGATAAAAGAGGTCCGCCACAAGCAGGAGCGGGAAGAAGATCCAAACTGAAAATATGAATATGAATATTCCCAAAACAATCAGCTCTACAATTACTCCAATTAGAAAAGCTACACTTCTGAATATTATGCCAATAACGCGTGAAGTCATGTTCAAAGTAAATGCCTGCGCGATAATACCTATATTGAAACCTTTCTCGGGATACTTATCTGTTATGCTTTTCCAAGGAGACAAGAATGTTCGAATAAGGAACATAAATGAAAATATTTCATTAAATGTCGATACATAGCTTTTTGCTGTTTTAAGAATAGTTACCGGCATCTCCAAGAAATACCAGGACAGAAATTCAGCGAGAACTCTGCTCAATGTACCCGGGCCCTTTAAGATTGTATTTACTGACATTAGGTTCAATAATTTCAGTTAATTATACCAAAAAAAGCCACTTTAAGGAATTGGAATATACTTAGATTAGAGTATTGGAATACGGATATAGAAAGAACGAAAGATTCCAAGAACGAAAGGAAGGCTAAAAGCAAAAAGGAGGAAATTTAAAGGATATAAGCTTTTTCTCTTAATAATCCTTATTTCTTTTCCAGCTTCCTTTTTTTCTTTTATGCATTTCTTTCTTTCGTTCTTTCTGAATTTTCAATTATCCATTATTCCCCTTCATTGTTTTAATGTAGAGTGTCCCCCAATGCCGCCATTCATAGTATTCGAAGGCCCTGATGGTAGTGGAACATCGCTTCACGCCAAATTACTCTTCAAGCGTCTTTTAGAAGCAAAGCTATCAGTTATTTCAACTTTTGAGCCAACCGACGGACCAATAGGTTCAATCATTAGAGAAAAACTCAAATCACATGATGAAATACCTCCCGATGAACTTCAGAAGTTATTTGTAAAAGACCGCGAGTGGCATATTTCAGAAGTTATAAAACCTGCACTTGGAAAGGGTTCAATTGTAATCTCTGATCGCTATTACCACTCCACAATTTGCTATGGGAAAGCACTGGGACTTGATGAGACAAAGCTAAAAAACCTGAACAAAGATTTTATTCAACCTCAAGTCGTATTCTTTCTGCTTCCTCCTTTTGAAGTATGCAAAGAAAGAATGAGCAGACGCGAACACCACGACTCGCTGGAAGGCAACGAACTTCAGATGAAGGTTTATGAAATGTATAAAAAGATGGCAGAGGAAGATCCATCCATAATTGTTGTTGATACTAGTGAGGAGAAGGAGGAGGTCGCTGAAAATATTTACAAACATGTATGTAAAAAGTTAGAGCTCCAAGTGAATAGTTAATAGTGAATAGTGTTTTAAAATAACTATTAACTATTCACTATTCACTATTAACTTTCCCCACATTCCCCTAGCCTCCACCAAGCTCCTAGCCCTATAATCAACACATGTCAGCCAAAATCTTATCCGGCAGAGAAGCTGCAGATGCATTGCTTGATGAGCTAAAGCCTAAGGTCAAGAAGCTGGATCCCAAACTTGTTATCGTTCAAGTTGGTGAAGATCCGGCAAGCGGGAGTTACATTAAACAAAAATTTATAAGCTGCGAGAAAGTGGGGTTGCGTTCGGAGCACAAGCACATGCCAGAAAAGACTTCTCTTGAGGAGCTTTTGAAAGTCATTGATGATTTAAACAACGATAGTGACGTCAGCGGTTTCATAGTCCAAGTGCCCCTGCCTGATCATTTGAATGACAAAATCCCACAGATAACACGCGCGGTAGATCCGAGCAAAGATGCAGACGGATTTGGCGCTTATAATTTAGGCAAGATGTTCCTTTCAACTGAGTACGAGCACCTCCCGCCCGCAACTCCATCAGGAATAATTCGAATGCTTGAGCACTATAAAATTCCTATTGAAGGAAAGCACGCAGTTGTAGTTGGACGAAGCAACATCGTTGGCAAGCCAATTGCTGTGATGTTACTAAACCGTGGGTCAACCGTTAGTGTCTGCCACAGCAAAACTCCTGACATTGGATCTATAACTTCGCAAGCTGACATACTCATTGCTGCTGTCGGGAAGCCTAAGTTGATCACAGCTGATATGGTCAAAGATGGAGTTGTTGTAATCGATGTAGGTGTTAACAGAACTGACGATGGACTATGCGGAGACGTGGACTTCGAAGAAATCGAAAAGAAAGCATCTGCGATCACACCGGTTCCTGGTGGCGTGGGACCAATGACTGTTGCAAGTTTAATAAGGAACTGTGTTAATGCGAAGGAAAGGCAAGTTAGTACCTAGCTTTTCTGCTCTTTTCTTTTAGATCCAGCATTCTACGGACACAATCGCGATATCCTCTGTTTACACTTAAGTGGAGTGTAGAACTCACCTTTCTTAATATTTTCGCATAATGAGGGAATGCAAGTTTTAGCTGCCACCATAGATATGCATTTATTTTTAGGAGGATTTTTCTTTTCAGATAAAAATCTCTCTCCTTTTACCCTTTTGCAAATCTCTGGATCTTCTCTTTCGACTGCCAAGTTTTGATAACAATAATCCTGTGGATCTCCATGTTTATGTGCACATGGATCATCATTGACTTCTTCCGATGATGAATGAACCTCCACAACACCCGTTCCTGCTGCAGGCTGATCCGGCACAAGAGGCTTGAGAAGCTCAGTTGAACTGCAAGAAGCAAGCAGAATTGAAAGTGCAGATATGGTTATTACCCTATTCATGATAAACATTATAGCACAATCACTTTATCCCGACCTCACCCCCCAACCCCCTCTCCTCCCTGTCCTGAGCTTGTCGAAGGATGCGGGGGAACTATGCTAATTGTGTAGCTCCCCTCTCCTGCTTGCAGGAGAGGGGTCGGGGGTGAGGTCGTTCAAGACAAAAGAAAGAACAATCCTCTTGCGATCCAAAAAATAATCTGTAGAATATCTCCGTGGAAGACCTGCCTCCTCCCAATTTTTGGCCTTTCGTGCCACCACTATCAAAATCAATTATGCATGTCCGCTGTAGTCCGCCAGAGCGGACGAAGGTGGAAGGACTCTACTCCTCTAGGCGGCTTTGTGCTTTTTGTTTTCCCAAACCTGCCTAATGTGTGGAGTAATAGCCGTCTCCGGGTTCCGCGATGTTATCCAAGACCTATATGACGGACTGATTATGCTCCAGCACAGAGGACAAGATGCAGCAGGAATTATTACATACAACAACCAATTTCATTTAAAGAAAGCAAACGGACTTGTAAGAGATGTGTTTCATTCAAAGTCTATTGAGCGTTTGCGAGGACCAATGGGAATAGGACACGTTAGATACCCAACAGCAGGATGCTCAAGTGAATTTGAGGCTCAGCCCTTCTTTATTTCAACTCCATTTGGAATTGGCCTTGCCCACAACGGAAACCTAACCAACTCTCCAGAACTCCGTAAGCGTTTAGTCGAAAAAGATTACAGGCATTTAAATACGAACTCCGACTCGGAGATTCTTTTAAATGTATTCTCCGTGGCTCTTCGAAACCAGAAACCAAAGGGTAAACTAAGTCCTGATGATATTTTTGGAGCTATCAGTAATCTTTTCCGCCAATGCAAAGGTGCATATTCAGCTGTAGCTCTGGTCGGAGGGCAAGGAATTGTAGGCTTTCGCGACCCACACGGTATCCGGCCGCTTCAACTTGGAAAGAGGAAATTTGGAATGAAGGAAGAGTATATTATTGCATCTGAAAATACTGCATTCAGAGGACTTGATTTTGAATTTGTCCGTGACATTAATCCTGGCGAAGCTGTATTTATAGATAATAAAAATAGATTGCATACCAAGCAAATTAGAAAAGGTTTTCTTAATCCTTGTATTTTTGAGTGGGTCTATCTCGCTGCCCCTGATTCTACAATTGACGGAGTTAACGTTTATAAGGCACGAATTCGCATGGGCGAGTATCTTGCCAAGCAAGTTAAAGAATTAGGAGTCAAAATTGATACAGTTATTCCAGTTCCCGAAACCGGCAGGCCTATGGCAGCAGGGCTAGCAGATAAACTCAAGATTAGATATCGTGAAGGCTTAATTCGAAATAGATATATAACCAGAACATTTATTATGCCAGGCCAGGACATACGCAAGCGATCACTCCACTTTAAGCTTCACCCTATTGAACTCGAGTTCAAAAATAAGAATGTTTTGCTCGTTGACGATTCCATAGTACGAGGAAACACCAGCAAAAAGATTGTCGCATTAGTGCGTGAAGCAGGTGCAAAGAAAGTTTATTTTGCTTCTGCTGCTCCACCAATTATTTGCCCAGATCCATATGGAATAGATCTGCCTACAAAAGAGGAACTAATTGCCTCTAATTTATCACCAAAAGAAATTTCTAAACATATGGGAGCAGATTGGGTGTTTTATGGAAAAATTGAAGATCTGCAAAAAGCAGTTCAATATGGAAACAAGAAAATAACCAAGTTTTCCGAGGGTTGCTTTACATGTAAATATCCAACCCCCGAAGTCGATGCAAAGCTTCTTAAGTCACTCGGATATTCACGAAACAAATCCAGAGACCATTTTGTTCATGATCTTGATGATGATGCTACAAAAATGATGACGCTTGTTTAGCTTTTAGCTTGTAGCTATTAGCTTGATTAGCTTTTGTTTGAGGCTAGATATTAGTGACAACCAGCAGAAGCTAATGAAGCTAAAAGCTAATGAAGCTGATAATAATGGACAAAGCTAACCTGCCTTAACTAGAATGTATACATGAAAATTCTTCTTATTTCATCTTCGGCACGCGGACATTCTATCGCTGATGCACTTGCCCGCAGTCCTCAGAATCCGGATATTATTTCAATATGTCCTTCGGTAAATCCAGGTATAAAGAAGTTATCAATCGAACAACATGTAATGAGCATTATGGACTTTGAAGGAATCCTAAAGATCGCATCTGACACAAAGCCTGACTTTGCAATCATCGGACCGGAAGATCCTATTGGAGGAGGCCTCGCAGATGAACTGGAGAAGATTGGAATCCGAAGTGTAGCTCCAAAAAAGTCACTTGCACGCATTGAAGCAAGCAAAGGATTTGCTAGAAATCTGTTTGAAAAATATAGCATTGATGCATCACCTAAATTTAAGGTTTTTGGCTCTACAGACGACTCTTCTCTGAGTACATTTATTGAACAAGATTTAGACGGCAATTTCGTAGTTAAGTACGATGCACTTAAAGGAGGCAAGGGAGTTAAGGTAAGCGGAGAACATTTAAACTCAGTAGATGAAGGAATTGCTTACGCAAAAGAGTGCATCGAGGAATGTGGATCGGTCGTAGTTGAAGATAAGCTGGTTGGCCCGGAGTTTTCTCTTATGAGTTTCACATCAGGTTTACAAGTTATAGATACTCCCGCTGTTCAGGATCACAAGAGAGCATACGAAGGAGATACGGGACCAAACACCGGAGGCATGGGTACGTACTCAGACGCTGACCATTCACTCCCCTTCTTGGAAGCCTCTGACATTGCGCGAGCAAGCGAGATTAATAAGCTGACTGCAAAAGCTCTTATGGACGAATGCCCTGAGCACGCCGAAGGATATATTGGATTTTTGTACGGCGGTTTTATTGTCACGAAAGATGGAGTTAAAGTTATTGAATACAACTGCCGTTTAGGTGATCCCGAAGCTCTGAACATAATGCCTCTACTTGAGTCGGACTTTGTTGCAATTTGCCTAAGCATGCTGGATGGAAATCTGTCCGAGGATATGGTTAAGTGCGCAAAGAAAGCAACTGTGTGCAAATATATAACTCCGGAAAGCTATCCTGTGAGCAAAGATCAGAAAGGAGAACTGGTTACGTTCCCTAAAATCCCAGACGAGGCTGCTCTTTATTTTGGCGATATCTCTGAGGCTGAGAACGGTTCCCTTCATCTTGGAGGTTCTCGGACTGCGGGAATTGTAGGTTTAGGGTCAACGCTTGAAGAAGCCGAGCAAACCGCGCAGTCATTCTGCGAACAAGTGACTGGTCCTATACGGTTTCGTTCAGACATTGGTTCAGACGCATTAATTCAGCAAAGAGTTCTTCAGGCGAAAAGTATCCGTTCAGATAATCAACATAATACGGCGACTGTTACGTAACAGTTGTTTGGGATGGATTTGCTCCTGTTTGATCGTAATAAAGAAGGTGGCTGACTGCTACTCTCTGATCGCTGGTTAGCCTATGCCTCATTGTTTCCAGTAATTCTATAAAATCCGGCAGATTAGACGGCGAAATCTTACCTTCAGAATATCCATCTATCATCTGATCTAGCGTCTGCGGACGCCACTCATATTTTTCTTTGGGATTATCAGCAGACATAAGAGACAGGCATTCTACATTAATGTATACCACGTTCAACTAATAACTAAGGTATATGTTCCGAAACCCTGCATAAGCAGGGCGAAGGGGTATACAATACCCTCCAATGAAACGAGTCGATTTAACAACAATTCTGATTCCATTCGTCTATTTCATAGCCGGAGCAACATCTTTGGCAGGAGTAGCCACCACGTTCTATTACAAACAGGATCTTCAGCTGACTATTGTTCAAGTTCAAATTCTTGCGTCCATAGCAATTATTCCATGGAGCATAAAACCTATTTATGGATTTTTGTCTGACCGACAGCCTATTTTTAAACTTAGACGTAAGCCATATCTTTTTATTGCAGGACTTTTCGGATCTGCCGGATATCTGTCACTTGCAACATGGGTAACAAGTTTTAATGGAGCATTATTCTCAATCTTGCTCTCTGGACTTGGATTTGCCTTAGCTGACGTCATCGTTGACGGAATTGTTGCCGAGAGAAGCAAAAGCCAAAAAGCGGCCGGAAAGCTCCAGAGTATTTGTAGAGCTGCCATTATGCTAGGAGCTTTGGCTGTAGCTTATCTTTCAGGAATTCTTGTGGAAGCAATCGGCGCCAGAAATGTTTTCTTTATAACGGCCACTCTTCCACTATTCACATCATTCTTTGCAATATTTATTTCGGAGTCGCCAGAGCTCCTTGCTAAGTTCTCGTTCAAACAAACTTGGTCTAGTTTAAAGAAGGGAATGTCACCAGCTCTTTTCTGGGCCGTACTCTTCTTATTCATTTGGAGAGCAACTCCTTCAAGTGGTGGAGCATTAAGTTATTACATGATTGATGAACTTGAATTTAGTCCGGAGTTCTTTGGCAGACTTGCTATGATCAGCTACGCAATGGGAATAGTCGGCGTTGTAATATTTAGAAAGTTCTTAATTTCAATTCCACTAAAGAAACTCTTCTTTTGGATAATAATTGCAAGCGTAATTCTTAGCTTACCAACAATAGGACTTGTCTATGGTTGGTACGAATACATCGGAGTTAGTGCCAGATTCTTTGCAATGGCAGATACCTTAATCTCTGCGCCACTGAGTGAGATTGCTTTCCTTCCGTTACTCGTTCTAGCGGCCAGGCTTTGCCCTAAAGGTATAGAAGCAACTATGTTTGCAATACTCGCCTCGATTATGAACATAGGACTTGCGGTATCTGATCTTGGAGGAGCTTGGCTTGTTTCGATGTTCGACGTTCATCAAGCTACTGAAACGTTAGCGGCTAATTATACGCACCTTGATAAAGTCCTTTGGATTGCAATCCTATCTTCATTCCTTCCAATGCCTCTACTTCTTAAATTGCCTGACGTAAGGGTATCGGAAGAAAAGCTTCCTGAAGTAGCACCATCAGCCCAACAGAAGGTTGTAAGTACCGGGCAGGAGGACAAAGCTGAGATTGCCTGATCTAATTATTTAATCATCTTTCTTAGCTTGCTTCAGCCATTTTCTCCTCTTGCTCCTTTTCTTTTAGAGCTTCGATAATCCCACCTAAATTGCCCTCAAGAATGCCAGGGAGATTAGAGAAATTCTGGCCAATCCTATGGTCAGTAACTCTGTCCTGAGGGTAGTTGTATGTACGAATTTTTTCTGACCTATCACCTGATCCAATTTGTCCGAGCCTCATATCCCCTCTTTCTTTTGAAAGTCTCTCTTGTTCAGCTGCGTACAAACGGGAGCGGAGGATGCTCATGGCACGCGCCTTATTCTTGTGCTGACTTTTCTCATCCTGACAGCTGACAGTGATACCGGTTGGCTCATGCGTGATTCTGACCGCGGAGTCAGTCGTGTTAACCGACTGTCCTCCCGGTCCGCTTGATCTGAAAACATCAACCCTCACATCTTCAGGGTTTATTTTAACGTCTACCTCTTCAGCCTCAGGAAGTATTGCAACTGTTGCAGCTGAAGTATGAAGCCTGCCCTTACTCTCGGTCACTGGAACGCGTTGAACTCTGTGCACTCCTGATTCGAATTTGAGCTTGCCATAAGCTCCGTCTCCTTGAATCTCACATATTACTTCTTTTAATCCCCCGCTATCCGCATCCGCCTTGCTCAGAATTTGTATTTTCCAACCTTGTTCTTCTGTAAACCTTAAATACATCCTGAGCAACTCAGCGGCAAATAGTGCCGCCTCCTCTCCTCCAGTACCGGCCCTGACTTCTAGGATAACGTTCTTGCCATCATCAGGATCTTTTGGAATTAGATGAACTTTCATCTCTTCTTCTAACTCTTTGATCCTCTCACGCGCAATCTGAGCTTCTTCCTCTGCAAGAATCTTGAGCTCCGCATCGTCGCTAACTTCATCAACTGTTGCAATAGCCTTCTCGCATTTTTCATATTCATCAATTAACTTTATCAAAGGTTCCAAATCAGAAATTCTTTTCCCGATAGTCGCAATCTTTTTGGGATCGCTTAGGACCTTTGGATCCTGCATTTGTTTATGAAGATCTGCAAATTCTTTTGCCAGTGCTCTAGCTTTATCGATCATATA
This sequence comes from Candidatus Peribacteraceae bacterium, assembly GCA_030750465.1. Classification (GTDB taxonomy): domain Bacteria; phylum Patescibacteriota; class Gracilibacteria; order Peribacterales; family Peribacteraceae; genus UBA2144. The sequence continues at coordinate 5,807 of JASMHZ010000014.1, read as the reverse complement.
TAACAATATCTACATGATAATGCTTTCTTGGGCATTGCCCTAGTTTTCCATCTCTTTTGGTTCCAATCCTAAAAGAACTGCATTGCATCCATTCGTTGTTCTTACGCGCGCAAGCAGAGATTCCAAATTTCTCTCCAGCAACTTGCCCTCTCCCTCTGGAACAAAGTATTGTGAAATCTGAGGGAACGAAACATCTTTGTCCCATTCAGTCCAATGCCCAACTCTTGCTGCAATGCAAGCTTGTGCAGGGGCAAGATCCGGTTTTTTGAAATCAATTGATACAAGCTTTGCGGGACGATCCTGAGTGAGTGTCACATAAATCATTTTCTTTTCTCGACCCGCTTGTTCGAACCTAGCAATCTGATCTGCAGTCAAACCATTATCTACATCGTTAAGCAGAGGATAATCCAGTATCACATAATCACCTCTAAACAAAGCACGCGGATCCACTCTCTGTACTTCTAACAAGACTTCACTACCAAAAGCGCGTGCAAACATCGGTGGAATCATAATTAGAATCATGATCGCAACTTGTATGCCAATAGCTATTGTAAGAGATTTTTTCATTTAATTTGCTCAAGTAATTCTCGGCGTTTGCGTTCAACACCCAACGAAAGAGTGATAAGAAGTATGCCTCCAAGTATGAACGCAAGCGAGCGATCAAGAAGATCGAATGACCATGCAAAGTATTGGATAATTATTAGTATAGTCACACTCAAGATTCCAAAATTAAGAACATGCGCATTGCGGGTTTTAAGCCCCAGCCAGATAGCTCCAAAGGCCAAAAGAAATACCAATATAATATATGCTATAAACACAATCGCAGTTTTATTAACCATAGCTTCTATAAGCGATTGATCACCGGATTGAATTAATAACAACGCCATGACAAGCATTAAAATCACCAATGCCCCCTTTGTTTCATTGTTTTTGGTATCGCCGAAACCGATAGCCGCAAACATTACAATTGCTGATAGGGCAAGCAGAACCCACTGTTTAAATACCATATCGAATTGGTAGAACTCTTTTAACATATGATCATCAGCTGTTGTAATTACCAATGGAACTGTAATCATAAGCATCCCCCAAAGCATCCACGGAGCCGAAACAAAACTCCAATCCATAAATCGCCTGAGAAGAAGTCCAATTGAAACAAAGCCTATGCCAATTACAGGGATAAGAGCTCTAAGTCCATCATCACTGAAAAGAAAAACAAATTGATCTCCGAATCCCCTTCCGGATACCGTCTCGAACCAACCGATAGCAAGTATCACAAGCGGAGCAGCTAGGAATGCATGCGCTTCTTGCTGTCTTGCATACCCCATCGCCAAAGCTCCAATTGCCCAAAGCGCGGGTCCTTGCCAGTAAGTCAGAGAAAAATGGAACACCTGTGCTACCAGGAAAATACCTGCGCCCAATACAAGAGTTGTAAGAAGCCAAAGAGCTTCTGATGTAACTTTATACTTTCTTTCTTCCGCCACATAAGCACCACCTGCACACACGGCATACCCCAGAAATACAACAACCAATCTAAATACAGGTCCCATGTTTTTCCAGTTACTTCCAATAAATAGCAATATTCCCAATCCAACCAAGATTGCTCCGATGGTTGAGAATATTACAACTCCTCTGTGCACATGATGCCCACCATCAGATAAAGCTCCTTTAAGTTCAGAAATTTGGCCTTCCGATAGAAGTCCCTTTTGTTTCCAAATCTTCAATGCTTTATCTGCACTTACGCTCATACCTCGAATAATAGCAGAAATAGTACCGAAATATTTGAATATTCGAATATTCTTGTATCTCCGCAAGCTATACTTAGATTAATGAGAATACTACTTGCTATGTCCGGAGGCATCGATTCAAGCGTAATTGCCTATATGCTCAAAGAAAAAGGGCATGATCTGGTCGGCGTCAGATTCAATTTGTGGACTGACCCGCTAGCTCCGGCAGAAGCTCAACTTCTTTCCAACAAATGCTGCGATGCACAGAGTGCGGCAAGGGCTAAGCATATTTCAGAAACTCTTGAATTTCCTCTGCATACAATTGATTTAAGTGAAACTTTTAAACGCGAAGTAGTTGATTACTATTTGGAAGGATGCAAGGCAGGAAGAACGGTGAACCCATGCGTGCAATGCAACAAGTGCGTAAGGTTTGAAGCCTTGCTGGATCTTCTAAAGGACTTCGATTGTGAGAAGCTGGCAACTGGCCACTACGCTCAGATTAAAATGAAAAAGGATAGATTTGCACTTCTTGAAGGCAAGGATAAATCGAAAGATCAAAGCTATTTTCTTTACAGACTGACTCAAGAACATTTGTCTAAACTTATGTTCCCACTTGGTAATCTGACTAAGTCCAAAGTATATAAACTGGCAAAGAAGTATAAAATTCCCTTGGACGAAAAAACGTATCGCGAAAGCCAAAACCTTTGCTTCTTCCCAGAGAAGACTCCACTGGCATTTCTAAAGAGGCACATTAAAAATCTCAGGAGCGGCAACATCGTCACAAGAGACGGGAAGATTGTTGGAAAACACAAAGGACTCCCCCTCTATACAATTGGTCAGCGCAGAATCGGGATTGGAGGCCTCGAAGTTCCTCTTGAAGTGATCGAAAAGGACATAAAGAATAATCGACTGATTGTTGCTGAAGCTGGAACTGAAAAAGTGAATACAATTTGTGTACAAGATTTAAACTGGATATTAAGTATTCCGCCAGCCGAAGGGCTCAAGTGCAAATGCAGAACTAGGTCACTTTCACCGCTTAAGAAAGGTATATACTCGTCAAATAAATTCATATTTAGTAATCCCCAGCCTCCCCAAGCCCCGGGCCAATCGTTGGTTTTATACAAAGGAAATGAAGTAATTGGCGGTGGAATCATGCAATAGTTTGCTATAATCCCTGACCTTTACAACGTGCCTCAGAACCTGATTTCTGCTATAATGTCTTGATCACTGAACCTAATCGCCGCCATCTGGCCAGATACGACAAAGAGGGAAATATCATACTCCCTTCTTCGGGTGAAGACGCTCCAAAGAATCTTTCCGAGGAACCTAATAATGAATGGTCCTGGAAGTATGCGCAAACTTGGGAAACGACTGAGGAGCCTAAAGTTAAAGGACGCAAAAGAGCCAAGGCGAAGAAGCTTGTCGGAGAATCTATGAGCCGAATTTGTGATTCCCTTTATCAGTGCAGACAGTCAGTTCATGGCAAGCTTACTAATGCCGCTAAAGAAGTCGTTAAAGAAGGAAAGCACCAATGCAGATGGACTCTTAATGGAACCAAGATGTCTCTGAAGAACACCAGAAAAAATTCACGCATGGCAATGTCTCATACGTGGGGGTTTCTTACTCAACCTGTTTGGATACCGAGGAAAAACAAAGAGCCGAAGGAGACAAGCAGAATTAAACTTTTCCTAGTGGACACAGTTAGATTCGGAGGAACTTTTGCAACCATCTTTGTTGCGCTTTTCGTTGCTCTTAACTACCAGAGTTTTATCGAGATTGCTGCAACACATATTAAACCTCTCCAACATGCCAGAGCCGTTAATGCTCTGACAGATTCGGTCAACGCAGCGCTCAAAGAAAAGCTGATGAAGAGTCCGACACTCGCAGTTGCCGGAGGCGATGATGGAAATCTCTTAAGCTATCTGCCAGCTATCGGTCCTCCGGAAAACAGATTAATAGTTCCAAAGCTAGGGCTTAACATTCCTTTGGTCACACCATCTTACGATTCTCTCCTGAGGGAAGATTGGATTCAGGTAGAAAAAGATATTCAGGAGGCGCTGACAATGGGAGTTGTTCACTACCCGGGAACTGCAAAGCCGGGGCAGGCAGGCAACTTCTTTGTTACAGGACACAGCTCATACTATCCCTGGGCAACGGGAAAATTTAAGACTGTGTTCGCGAGATTGCCGGAGCTTGAACCAGGTGATGAGTATTGGATATATTACGGAGGTGACAAACACCGATACATTGTCAGATCCAAAAAGGAAGTTAAACCATCTGACGTTACTGTTCTTGATCAGCCTATCGACAGGCGTATTGCAACTTTGATGACTTGTACTCCAATTGGAACGACCTTAAGGCGATTGGTAGTCTCTGCAGAAGAAGTCGATCCTCAAACCGGAATCGCAATGGAAGTAGGAGATCGCGGTTCCAGACCGAAGACTAGGGTAAAAGCGGAGATGCTGCCTATATAAACAATTGACAATTGACAATGGACAATTGACAATTAACTCAAGCCTTTGAAGAACCTGATCATTTTCCAATATTGCCGCTGTGGTGGAATGGTAGACACTAGGGACTTAAAATCCCTTGGACATTAGTCCGTGCTGGTTCGAGTCCAGCCAGCGGCACCATTCGACTCGCGCCTTCGGCGCTCGCTCATGGTCCTCGCTGCTTCGCAGCTCGGGCCATTCGACTAAGCGAGTCGAATGACTCTGAGCGAACGTAGCGAAGCGTAGTGAGTCGAAGAGCCCCAAATAAATATACAATTTGTGTTAGAATCCATCTCCTATGTCATGGTATGTCTATATTGCAAAAGCACGGACCGGTCGATACTACACTGGAATAACAACTGATCCTTGTAGAAGGATTAACGAGCATAACAGTGGTAAAGGAGCTAAGTTCGCTCACGATCAGGGCGATTTAGTTTTGATGTACAAGTCTTCGCCATTCAAGTTGAAATCAGATGCACGTAAGCGTGAAATTCAGATTAAAGGCTGGATTCGTGCAAAGAAGGAAAAGTTGATTCAGAGAGAGTGGATGTAATAGCGAAGTAGGCCAATCTTTAGCAAGTCACTTGATGCTCCTGCTCCTCAGGCTCTAAATCCGCAAGTTTCAACAGCATATCACGAACACTGATTTGCACTCCACTATAAGGAAAGGGGGGGATCGCGAAATTGAATATTCCAAGCTTGACCCATTGGAGATCCGCTCCGAATTGCATCAGCAACATCTGCAAATGCAGGCTCGCGTTTCTCATCGTAAGCTATTGTATCTTCAAAGAAACCTCGCAATTTTGCATCCGGGTGAATCCGTGACAATTCATCAAGCGTTTCCAGCAATTGTTTTTCACGACCTCTTTGACCAATCCTGCTCTTGATGTGGCTAACAACACCTAATCTCATATTTAAATTGTGGCAAAGACCATAAATTATGTCAAATATTTCTAAATCCTGTCTATCGAATAATCCTTATAATCAAGGCTCAGACATTGTATGTACATTGTACATACACTGTCTGAACCGCAGATAGCGCAGATGCCACAGATTCCGCTGATAATATGACGCAGGAAATCTGTGTCATCTGCGTAATCAGCGTAATCTGTGGTTCAGACGATTTTATTCAATAATCACAGCCGAAGAAGTCGGAGAAGTAAGAACAGTCCCAACAGGATTTTCCAGTTTCAGGTTAATCCTTTCTCCCGAATCATTGATATCATCAACAATTAGAGGAATCGTAAATGACTTCCTTGCTTCTCCTGGGCCGAAGGTAATGGTACCGTTTACAGCCTCATAATCCGCATTTATAACTGCAGTTCCTCCATCTGTCTTGTAATCGGTAGAGACCGTACCGCTTGTACCTCCCACTCTGCTTACTTCTACCACAGCAATTCCAGACCTTTCGGCTGCAGTATATGTAGATCTATAAAACTTAATAGAGCCAGAACCGAATGCTCCTACTTCATCGTCGATTATTGTTACCAATGCAGATAAGTCGGGAGTCGTAGTTCCTACTGGATTACTCAGGTCCAAATTAAATGTTTTATTGCCGTTTATATTCGTATTATTCCTTAATTAAATAATG
>JASMHZ010000013.1 GCA_030750465.1 Candidatus Peribacteraceae bacterium | reverse complement strand
TGGGCAACTCATGGAGGAGTAACCCGGCAGAATGCTCACCCTCACGCGAACAGTACCGAAACTATTGCGGTTGTTCATAATGGAATACTAGAAAATTATCAGCAGCTCAAAAAAGATTTGGAATCAAAAGGGCACGAATTTAAGTCAGAAACTGATACAGAGATTATTCCTCATATGATCGAAGAGTATATGAAGGAAACAGGAGACTTCACGTCCGCCATCAAAAAATCATGTGAAGCATTCGAAGGCAGATTTGCATTCCTAGCACTTCATACTGAGTCAAATACTTTGGTCGCAGCCAGGAGGGGATCACCTCTTATTATTGGCGTTGGAGAAGATGGCTACTTTATTGCATCTGATATACCAGCATTCATGAATCACTCTCGCTTGGTTCAATATCTGGATGATGGAGAGATGGTTGTGACTGACGGAAATAGCATCTTATTTTCGAGCCTCAAGACAGGTGAAGAAATTGAGAAACGCGAGATTGAGATCACTTGGTCAGTTGAGGAAGTCCAGAAGGGTGAGTATGAGCACTTTATGCTCAAAGAAATTATGGATCAGAAAGATTCGATTGCCCGGGCTGTAAATCAGAACGAAGAACAAATAGAGACTTTGGCCGATGCAATTAGAAATGCTAAAGGAACTTTCCTTGTTGGATGCGGTACAGCTGCAAAGGCCTGCATGGCAGCCGAGTACTTCTTCTCTGTGATTTCCCAGAAACATGTTAACTTCGCACCGGCGAGCGAGTTTAAGCTTTATCATCATTTTCTAAAGCCGGAAAGCCTTCTAATAGTTGTTAGTCAAAGCGGTGAAACTGCTGACGTTTTGGAAGCTATGCAGATTGCAAAGTCGAATGGATCCAAGGTTCTTGCAATTGTTAATGTGGAAGGCTCAACCATAGATCGTGAAGCCGATTACTCGCTCCTGATAAATGCAGGACCGGAACGCGCAGTTGCATCAACCAAGGCACTTACAGGGCAGATGGCAGTTCTTATGCTTATTGCTTACGCACTTGATGGAAAGCTGAAAGAAGGCAGGAAAGTCTTATTGGAAACTGCATCAGAAATTAACGACATGCTTAATCCTCGTTACGTGGATTTTGTGGAGTCCGTTGCGGAGAGGATTCAAGATCAAAAAGACCTCTTTATAATAGGTAAAAGCTGGAACTATCCCATGGCGCTCGAGAGCGCTATCAAAATTCAGGAAGTTTCTTATGTTCATGCGGAAGGTTTTGCTGGAGGAGAGCTTAAGCACGGTCCAATAGCTCTTATAGAAGAGGGGACTCCTTGCATTGCACTCATGGGAGATGATGAAGTTAAGAACGATATTATTTCTAATGCAATTGAACTGAAGACACGTGGAGGATTTATTATTGGAATAGCTCCCGAGAATAATGAGTCATTCGATGTATGGATAAAGGTTCCGGAATCGGGTACTGCTCAAGCACTTGTAAACATCATTCCTGTTCAGGCTCTTGCATACTTCCTTGCTGTTAAGAGAGGAAAAGACCCTGATATGCCAAGGAATTTAGCGAAGAGTGTTACTGTTAAATAATTGACATAGACATTGAGTAATGTAAATTAACCGCCTTTCATTCTTACATATGAGAAACGATCTCGGTGCCGAATTTCTTAGGGACAGAAGAGCTAAAGAAGATCTCATTGAGGGCTTCGACAGAACCAGAATTGGTGAAATTAATGATGAGCTAGATAATGGGACGGTTGATTTGTACCGCGATGAAGTAAGAATTCTCATGCAACCGGTTTTCCAGCCTAACGAGACACCTCTTGAAAGCGTAGTGCAATATACACAATCGGATGTTCAATATGTATTGTTCTGCCAAAAAATTGACGAACGAATGCATTCCACACCTCTGGATAAGTATAGGGTGCATCGGTTGCCAATAAGGGTCGAAGAGGTGAATGGGATGGCCATTAAACGTGAATTAAATGGAGATAGTGAAATCTGGATGCCCAATCAACATACGGATGAATCTCCTGTCAGAAAATATCCGAACGTATTTGAAAGATTCGTTGGTATGTATCCTTGCAGAAGCATTGTTGATTTTGAAAGAGCGCACACGATGGTTCATCGTACTACTTTTGATTTGAGTGGAGGAAGTGATGTAGCTTCTCTTTTTGATGATAAAAGTAGAGAAGCATTACCCGGTATACGAAAAAAATTAGGAAAGCCGGTCCCAATAAACATGAATCTTCCAATCGCTTATAGAGGCGAAGTTGGTTCATCTTTACCTTGGATGGGCAGAATTGCCAGAAGAGGACCATACATTTTTTCACTTGATGACGAAACGCAAGTTCCAAAATATCCTGCCAATGCCAGGCAGGAATCGAGGGATAAAGATGAAGAATTTCTAAATCGTTTAGTCAGATCTACTCTTCGTCCGGGGGAATCCCATAGTACTTAAACAGGAACGCTGCGATTTCTTTGAATACCGGAGCCGCGGATTCAGATCCGTAATCAACCTTATGAGGACGGTCGAACTTTACGAAGATTACGAATTTTGGATGATCGATAGGCGCGTATCCGGCAAATGAGGTGATCGTTGATCCCGTTCCGGTTTCATATTTTCCACCCGGTCCTGCTATCTGGCTTGTACCTGTCTTACCAGCAATTCTATAGCCGGAAACTTTAGCAGGTTTAGCAAAGCCATTGCTAACAGCACTCGTAAGCATTGCAGTTATAGTCGCAGAGGCTTCCTGGGTAATTACACGATCAATAACACGCGGGTTAACTTTATTTATAGAACCATCACTATGTTTTATTCCGTCTATGATAATTGGTTTCATAAGCTTGCCTCCATTAGCAATTGCTGAAAATGCAGTTGTGACCTGAAGAGGAGTAGCTGATATTCCCTGGCCATAAGCGGCAGTCGCAAGAAGTGCAGAGCTCCATTCTTTCCAGGGAAGAACTTCACCGGGTTGTTCATCTTCCAATGCAATACCTGTTACTTTGCCAAATCCAAATCGATCAAGCATTTTTTGGAACAGTTTTCTTCCTAACTTATCAGAAACACTTGTCATGCAAGTATTAATGGAAAATTCGAGACAATTAGTCATATTGACTTCACCATAATATGTATTGAGTGCGTTCCTAATAGTATACTCATCAATTTTTAGCGGCCCATCATCGTTATACATATCAGTTGGAGTTATTTCACCTTGATCTAGTGCAATAGACATAGTCATTGCTTTTAGAACTGACCCCGGCTCGTAGATGGATTGAATATTTCTATTTAGATATGAACCAACGCCGATGTTGTTTTCATATTTAAGCCAAATATCGGAGTTATCAGTGGGGAATATTTCTACCCTCTGGTTTTCACCAACATACATATAGAATCTGGTTACATCTTTCAGATCATACATCTCCTCAAGAATTTTGAGTTTATATTGCTTCTCCTCCGATATGCTTTCGCGCCCTTGCTCGGTAAATACATCTCCAATATAAGCCTTTAGTATGAACGCATTTGTTTCGGGATGAATTATTTCTACAACAATTTCTTTTTGTTTTCTCTCATCCAAATACACAGGCTCTCTTCTATAAACATTTCCATACACATTACTGTCAAAGAGTGGAGCATTCGCCATCGTCAGTATTCTTCCGGTAAATGGCTCCATAATTATTGCTTGTCCGCTTTCCGCTCCATATTTTTCAACTCCATTACGTAATGCTTCTTCCGCAAACTTTTGAATTGTTCTGTCTATTGTCAAAATTATCGTGTCACCATCCTCCGGATCCACTATCGTCTGTTGTGAAGTAAGAATCTGCCCTCCTGACGGATCGCTCATTGCACTTATCAAACCTTCTTGCCCTCTAAGTTGTGGATTGAAAGTCCTCTCGATTCCGTACTGTGCTTCTTGATTAATATTCAAAAAACCAACTACATGAGATGCGATACTTCCATCCGGATACATACGCCAGTGTTCAGGTATCAAAGCAATCGACCTTAGCGGATCTAATATCTGCTGAGCTGCTTCATAACTTGAAGCATTTTTCTTTCTCTCTCTGGTCGCTTTTATAGAGTTGAGTTTAGTTTCTTTTATTGCGGATGAAACTTCTGGTGAAAGCCTGCGCATGATTGCCACATATCTCAGAGGCCTGCTTCTAAGTGAACGCTTAAGTCGTTCCGTATCCATTTGAACAGCATTAGATAAAAGTTTGGCAATTTTTGATGCTTTTAGTTGAGGAACTTCTTCGGGGTTGGCGTATATTAGTTTTTGATCCCTTATAACTTCGATGCCGGGTATTCCTATTTCTTCTATTGCTTGCATCTGAATTTTGGTTGCCCCATAAACAAGAGGAACATAAGTTACTCTTTTTCCTTCTATCCTTCTTTCCGTATCTCGTGAAAATCTTCTTCTAATCTCTGTAATATCAGGAAGATCTTCGGCAGATCCGCCTGCAATTCGAAGTCTGTTTGGTTCCAGAAGTGCTCCTGTAAAAGATGTTTTGATTCTAGATATGGGATCGAATACTGCGGAATAGTAGTCAACCAGCGCACGCGGACAATCATTGCTTGCCTCTAAACAAACTTTATGAATATGCTCTGTGATCAAGACGTCAGATAACGTCTCTGATACATGTGTTGGATTGTCCGTAATCAGCGGATCCACATAAACCATATTGAGAGTTGTATTTGTTGCAAGTATGCTTGTTTCTCCTGTCTTACTGCTTCTAGAAAGTATCTCACCCCTTTTTGCAGGAAGAACAACACCTCCAAAATGTTGGGATTGTGCCACCTCGCGATATTCTCTGCCTTTGATTATCTGAAGCTCGGCAAGTCTTGCTACTATAATAAGGACACATATAAATAGGAATATATGAATAGCAAGCATTCTCTGTGATAAGGAACGTTTTCGCTGGGTTTCTGAAGGATGACTGTAATGTGGGGACACGGTGGGGAATCTTATCATATAAAAAGACTGCAAGAACGGAAGAAAGACAAAAAGAGAGAAAGAACGGAAGAAAGGCCAAAAGAGCAAAAAGGAAGCTTTAAAAGTAGAAAGCGTAAAAGCTTTTTAACTTAAAGTCTTTTTCCTTTATCCTTCCTTTCTTTAATTCTTTCCTTCTTTCGTCCTTTTACCTCTTCCTTTCGTTCTTTTATCCTTTCTTTCTCTCTTTTTGTCTTTCTTCCGTTCTTTCTCTCTTTCTCTCTTTTTTTAATTCTTTCCTTCTTTCAGTCTTTCGTTCTTTCCTCACAGTATCATTATAAGCTTCAAAAGAATCAAATATTATGCTATAATACCCCGATGGACTGGAAATCTATGGACGGCTCTGACTTACTGGACAAGCTTCAGCAATATAGTGTTGAGGAGGGGATTGCTGACCTTCACTTTTCACCTGAAAAAACATTTGTCAGGCTGGAAGTTCGTTTGCACGGAGTATTGAATAAGCTTGATGAGTTGGAAATGAAAAATTACATAGAGCTGGTCAGGCGCGTAAAATTCGCATCCAAACTTAAACTTAACATAACGAATATCCCGCAGGACGGCCAGTACACATTCGAAGCTCCTGGTAGAACTGTTAACATTCGTGTAGCAACCATTCCCTCCAGGTTCGGAGAAACACTTACACTTCGTCTTCTTGACCCGAATAAAGGTATTGTTCCTCTCGAAAAGCTCGGTTTTCCAAAAGAAATACACGAAAGTTTGGATTCTCTTGTAAAACTGCCAAATGGATTGATACTTGTCACAGGGCCTACAGGATCAGGTAAAACCACTACTCTTTATGCTCTTCTTAAATGCATGGCAGGGAAGGAAAGAAATATTATTACACTCGAAAATCCGATTGAGTATGAATTGCCGGGAATCGTTCAAAGTCAAATAGATCATGAACACGACTATACATTTGCAAATGGACTTAGGTCGATACTCCGTCATGACCCCGATGTGATACTTGTAGGTGAGATACGAGATCTGGAAACTGCCCAAACTGCTATTGATTCCGCACTTACTGGTCACTTAGTTTTATCCACTCTGCACACAAACTCAGCAATCGAAGCAATCCCCAGACTTCTTTCAATGGGAGTGAGCCCCTACACATTCGCTCCATCTCTCAGGGCAATACTGGCTCAAAGGCTTGTAAGGACTCTAACTGATGAATGCAAGAAAGATGGGGCCGACTGCGATCCAATGTCCCATGAAACATACGGCGGTCAAATGGCTTTGCCTGAATTGCTGATAATTACTCCTGAATTAAGAGAGTTGATTCTATTGAACGAAACGGCTTCTACTATAAAGGAACAAGCTCAAAAGGAAGGATACATGACAATGAGCCAATGGGGTGAGAAGCTTGTAAATGATAAGGTTACGTCTATATCGGAGGTTATGAGGGTTAGTATTTAAGGCTTGCATAACAAAGGGCATGTCGAATATCATGTTCCTCCTTAATGGTCAGACATCGCCACCGCCGGGGATTCTACCCGCTGGCTCAGACTTCTACACTGCCTTCTGTAATGAAGAGAATTGTTCTACTAATTGTATTAGGAATTTTGCTTATCTGGATTGGAACAAAAATACTTTCGTCTTTCGGAGTTGGGAATACGGTAAAACAAAACCCCGTAAGATTATCTGTAGAGGGGCAGGGAGTTGTTAATGTATCAATCGAAGGTGAAAACCCAAAAAGAGCAGAGGACCAATTAAAACTTTATCCCCGCGATCGAGTGCAAACAGGTGGTAGATCCTATGCTGTACTGTCATTTTTCGATGGAACTATCGTACGTATGGATGAGCAGACTGAACTCTATATACATAAAAGTGCATATGGGGAAAAATCATCTGAATTCTCGTTAGAATTGCTTAATGGTTCTTTGTGGGTAGCCTCTCCAACACTTGAATCTTTCACAGGCAGTATTTTAAGAGAAATTACCACATCTAATATTAAAATAAAGATACCATCAGGAACAGAAGCTATGATTAGCCCAATTTCACTTGCAGTATTTTCTTCGGATGATTTGGGACTTCTTGTATGGCTTACAGGTAAAAAAGAAAACATCATAATAGGAGAAGGGCAAAAGATAGTAGTGCCAGACAAAGAAGCTATATCTGGGAACGCGTACAAATACAGATCGCCACTCGATCCTATGGTCGTTCAGTCTCCATTTTTGGAGCAAAGCAAACGCGAGTATTCAATCATCAGTAAAAAGTCGGACGAAAGAGAGAAAGTAGCTGAACCCGAAATTAAGGAACCATTGGAAGTATCCCAGCCCCAAGATGGCATAACTGTATCTACAAGTACAATCAAAGTTTCTGGATCTATTGGGCATAACGTATCAAGTGTTAGAATTAATGGATACAATTTGGTGCTAGAAGAGGGAGAAAGAACATTTACACAAGATCTCTCACTTCCGGATGAAGACCAGGTAAGCATCCTAATTGAGGCTCTGGATTCAAACGGAGTGGTGTTAGCTGAAAAAAGGCGCTCAGTCCGCAGGGACAGAGAACCGCCGGCTCCGCCAGTACTCACTTCGCCGGCAAAGGGGGGAGAAACATATTTAACTTCCAGAGAAGATATAGAAATTGTCGGCAAGGTTGCGAAGGACATCGTCGGTATCGAAGTAAATGACTACAGGCTTCAGCTTTTCGAGCAAGGCGATGACTCATGGAACTACTTGGCAAGTACCAAGCTTGGCAATTTTGAGTTTGGTGAAAATATATTTACCATTACTGCAATCAATAAAGGAGGATACAAGTCGGAGCCTGCAGTACTCAACATTATTTTGGGGGAAGGCGAGGATGGGATTCTAGAAGAAACAGAGGAAACAGAAGAATCAGAAGATTCAGAGGAACCTTTAATTTCCGATGACACAACAGAAGAATCATCCATCATAGACTACATTCCTCTGGCGCCCGGTACTCTGCATGTGACAGGACCAACGCCTGGTGCATTTCATAATGCTACCGGCAGCTCATTCCTTTTGGAGGGAACAACTGTTTCTAAAACCGAAAGTGTATATGTGAATGACTATAAACTTAGATTATATGAATCCGGAAAGGACTTCTGGAATTATATAGCCGATACAAAAATGGGAACGCTTCATCGTGGAACAAATATATTCAGAATTACTTCAAGAAATGCTGAAGGCAGAATATTGGATGAGATTGAGTACACTGTTAAGTACGATCCGAGATCCAATTAAGCGACAATCAACACGTCCGCCTTTGGCGGACTCTCGACAATCAACATTCAACTATCAATAATCAGTCGATTGTTGAAAGCGAACGAAGTGAGCATGTTGATTGTTGATTGTTAATGGTGCCTCCACATCCACTCTCTTACCTCGAGGAGAATTGAATGAGAGCCTGAGAGCGTGAAGACATAATCCATCAATACCAAGCTGAGCTGAAACTTTCTTGCTCTCTTGAGTACCATACGAAGGATCTCCGAGTATCGGATGCCCTATGGATCTCAGATGAACTCTGATTTGGTGCGTCCTTCCCGTATGCAAATCGCACTCGAGTAGGGCTGAATTTTCACGGACTTCAAGAGTTCTATAAGTTGTCTTCGCTTCACGGCTTGATCTGGTTTTAAAAATGGACATCAAAGTTCTGTTTACCAAATTTCTTCCAATCGGAGCATCAATAGTTGCAGATGCAGGCGAGGGGATTGCTGAAACCAAAGCCAGATATGTTTTTTTAACAGTCCTGTCCGCAAATTGCTTTTGGAGAAATGCAAGAGACTCCTCAGACTTCGCAATAAGAAGACAGCCCGTAGTTTCTTTGTCCAGACGATGAACAAGCAACCCCTTAGATTCTATGATGAAAGCGATTCCATTAAGAATAGTGCTCTCATCTTTCCCCATAGTCTGCGATGGATGGACAGCAATTCCGGAAGGCTTATTGATAACCAAACATGAATCATCTTCGTATAAAATATCAAGATTCATATCAACCGGATCGATGTGTGCATTTAAATCCTTTCCCTCAGTCGCTTCGAAATTTATATCATCACCTTCTTTAATCACATATGCCGGCTTTTTTACGACCTTACCGTTCACAGTTACTTTTCCGCCTTTTATAAGCTTCTGAGCCTTTGAACGACTTAGAACTATCTCTTTTTCCGCCAACGCAGCATCAAGTCTTTTTCCCATCCCGCCTATTGTGCCTCTATAAACCAAAATACGAAATTAAATTTCCAAAAATGTGCTATCCTTTTGTCAATGAAATCCGATGAACTTCTCACAAGAGCCGTAGAATCAGTTGTACCTGAAAAGCTTGCAATAAATAAGATAAAATCAGGTAAGAAACTGAGGATTTATCTTGGTTTTGATCCTACTGGTTCAAGATTTCATATTGGACATTCAGTAACACTCAGAAAACTCAGGGCTTTCCAAGACGCAGGACACCACGTAATTTTCCTTGTAGGTAGTTTTACAGCGATGATTGGAGATCCAACTGGTCAAGATTCAATGCGACAGCTATTAACACGAGAGCAGGTGGAAAAAAACTTTAAAACATACAAAAAACAAGCAGGAAAGATACTTGATTTTAAAAATGCTGAAATTGTTTATAACCACAAGTGGCTTGATAAATTAAGTACGGTTGAAATATTTGATCTAGCAAAAAATTTCACTCTTCAGCAAATGCTGCAACGTGATATGTTCAGAAGACGCATGTCATATAAAGCAATATGTCCTAAATGCAAAAATATATTCCCAGTAGTTAAATCAACAGATGTTAAATTTGACGATATAGCCGATGAAATACATGAAGTTAATTGCAGTGAATGTGATCATAAATTTAAACCTAAGAAAAATGAGCTTGTTGATGAAGATCCAATATCACCAAACGAATTTTTATACCCAATAATGCAAGGATATGATTCAGTAATGCTAGATGTTGATTTCGAAATTGGTGGTAACGATCAACTATTTAATATGCTGTGTGGTCGTAAGTTACAGAAAGCATTTAATAAAAGAGAGAAAGCTGTATTAACAACAAAAATCATTCTTGGCACAGATGGTAGAAAAATGAGTAAAACTTACGGTAATTGTATATATCTTGACACAGAACCAAAAGATATGTTCGGACAAATTATGACAGTCAACGACAACCTGATGGGTGATTATTTTGAATGTTGTACCGATGTACCGATGGATGAAGTGAAAAAGATTATTAAAGGAGATCCTAGATCAGCCAAGGTCAGACTAGCGAAAGAAATCGTGACGCTTTATCACGATGAGAAAGCTGCTGAAGAGGCTTCGAAAGCTTTTGATAAAGTATTCACGGATAAAGAGGTTCCGGACGACATGACCGAGATTAAAGTAAAAAAAGGGACCAAGGTTATTGATGTAATAGTTGAGAATAAGCTCGTATCCTCAAAATCCGAAGCCAGAAGGGTAATTGAACAGGGTGGAGTAAAGTTGAATGATAAAGCTGTGGACTCAATTGATACTGAAGTAGAAGAGGGCCTGACCCCCGAAGCTTTGGCGAAGGGGGTGACTTTGAAAGTTGGGAAGAGGAAATTTTTGAAAGTAATTATTTAATTATTAGCCACCGCACGTCGAAGACGTGCTCTGAGTTAGGTATTTTTTGTTAAGACCAGAGCGGGTCTTCGACCCGCGGTGGACAACATATAATATGGATTAATTATTCCATAATCACGCGTTTATCATCCGTAAAAACTACAAACGTATATTTGCATGGACAAAGAAAATTATCCGGATCTTCGTAATCTACGATGCTTGATAGGAGTAAAAGGTATCCGTCATTACTTCTAAGGCCTACTAACTGTCTGTCTTTTTTTTCCTCCTGCACCAAAATCTTTTCGTAACCCATGTTTTTTAGCTTTTCACCCCCAAGCATGAACTGCCAAAAATCATCATCAGCATAATCTGTCTCTTCACTGAGTAGATCCGAATCCAAATCTTTATCATGTACTCCCTGTATCTCACGTCCTTTAATTGTTACCTCCCGTCCCTCCCAAATGAAAGTTCTTGTAGAATCAATCGGCTTATCCCACTGGGCAAGTGGATACAGAGCCAAAGCCACAGTCTGATTCAACTCATCACTATCGACTGTATGTACATTGTATGTACAATTTCCAAGCAATAATGACGCGAAAATCGTTAAAAAATACCTCTTCATGATGTATTTATATCACAAAAGCAGAAGCGACGGTACACTCGCGGCTGTAATTACAATCGCAAGTGACGTAATTAATGCTATCCCTAAGCTTTTAGTTTCTGATGACATGCTTCATATATAAAGACGAAGAAATAAGCATTTTGTTACCAAAATCGGATACCTTATTTGTTCAACATTCTAAAGTACCTTGAATTAAGCTCTGCATGCAATTTTTGAGGTTACAGTACAACCAAGCGCTTGCAGAGTAGTACGAAAAGAAGCGGTAGGGGAGTGGTTGAAACGACGCGGAATGTAAACGTGAATATCCCCCTTCCTGGGATAACCTTTCAACCACTCCACCAGATGATTAATGTTTATTTCTTTTTCTTGTGACCAGTCAACTGTAACGCGGGATGGGTTATTTTTGCCGGGTTTTATGATTGTTGTTGTCACAGACATAGTGTACATACGTTCACCTTCATATTCAAGTGTTTGCTATTGCACAAATTTACAATTACCTTTTAACAATCAACACGTCGGCCTAGGCCGACTCTCAACAATCAACCATCAACGCAATGCTGATAGTTGACTGTTGATTGTTGAAAGTTGAATGTTAAACAAGTCCTGCTCCGTAAAAACAAAGCACACCGATAACAATACCAATAATGGCATGAATGGGGAGTGCTCCTTTGTTATTAAGCACTTTCATCTGCATAGGCTTAATAGATTTTGGAGACCATACGATCACCAATCCCTTTACAAACATTGCCCAAGCAAGAAGCCTGAAAAGTCCTGAAGCATCAGTACCTATCTCGATTCCTTCTTTAAGAACCAAAACAGAAACAATTACATAAACTCCGCCCCAGGTGCGAAGAGAAGTGTCGTCTTCAATCACTTTCTTTAAAAATGCTACAGTCTTGGCAGGAGACACAAGCATTGGAAGACAAACCAAAAACATAAGCGTGCCGATGATGTAAGCAAAAGTTGTAAGTTCCATAATGGAAAGGATTATACGATAAAATGGTTAATAGAATTGCTTGCTGAATGCAATATATGTAGTATTTCTATCGCTTTCCCCCAATCAACTATGTCTTGGTTCTACATCATTCCGGCAGTAATTCTCCTCCTCTCTTTCATTAGACAAATTAATCAATACGAAAGGGGAGTAGTTCTTTTAATGGGTAAATTCCAAGACACATGGAATCCCGGTTGGAAAATCGTTGTTCCAGTGTTTCAAAAGCTAATAAAAGTGGATATCAGAGTAAAAGCAGTTGATGTCCCGGATCAGGAGGCAATTACGCGTGACAATATCCCCATCAGAATTAATGCCGTTATCTACTACAAAGTTCTGGATGCGAGGAAGGCTGTAATTGAAGTAGAGAACTATTTCTTCGCAGTAAGCCAATTGGCTCAGACAACTATGAGGAATGCAGTTGGAGAAGTTACTCTTGATGAATTGCTTGCAAACAAGCAAGAGATTTCCGACAGGATCAGAACGCAAGTAGATGAGGCTTCCGATGCATGGGGGATTGATGTTCAGGCTGTTGAGCTCAAAGATATTGTTCTGCCTGACTCACTCAAAAGGACAATTGCTAAGGTTGCTGAAGCTGAACGTGAAAAGCAGGCCGTCATCATTAATTCTGAAGGAGAAGTGGCGGCTGCAGACAACATGGCAACAGCTGCAGAGACTCTTTCAAAGCAAGCAGGAGCGCTTCACCTCCGCACGCTCCAAAGCATTAATGACTTAAGCTCAGATCAAAGCAATACAACAATCTGGATGATCCCAATCGAATCATTGCATGCGATTGAAGGAATGGCGAAGAAGATGTAACATCACCAACTTATGAATTTTACAATTTCTCCAAAGGTGTTCGAAAACTATCCTGATCTGGCAATTGGCGTCATTGTCGCAACTGATATTGATAACTCAGAAAACTTCCCGGAAGTAGCCCAAATGCTTAGAAATGAGGAAGAAAACGTCAGAAACTCCATAGAACTGGATACCTTCAAAGAGCACCCAAACCTTGCGGCTCTACAGGAAGTACACAGAGCATTCGGAAGCAATCCAAACAAATTTCCACCTTCCGCGCAGGCACTTGTTAAAAGAATCCTGAAGGGAGGTGAACTACCTAAAATTAATCCTCTTGTCGACGTTTATAACGTGATCTCCCTGCGTTACATAGTCTGCGCAGGCGCGGAAGATATTGATGCATGCGAAGGCGATGTTCAGCTTGCATATGCAGACGGGTCAGAAACATTTAAATTGATTGGAGGAGAAGAGGAAGAACCACCTGATGAGGGGGAGCTCGTTTACAAAGATGATGTAGGCGTCATCTGCAGAAAACTTAACTGGCGAGAAGGGGACAGGACCAGAACTACAGAGAATACAAAGAATGCCATTGTTGTTATTGAAGGTTTCCCACCATTTACGCGAACTGACTTGGATCAAGCTTTATCTGAGATCAGCGAGATGTTTAAGCAGTATTGTAAGTGTGAAACGAGGCTTGAGGTGCTTACGAAGGAGAAGATGGAGTGTGAATTAAAATAAGTTCCTGATCGACATCTACAATGAGAGCACGTCTTCGACGTGCGGTGTCAAGATGTGATACCATGTCCTGCTTATGACACAACGACATGAAACCCAGAACGAATTTACAATGTTTGTTACTACAAACACATACAAACGTAATCCATTTTTCTTGAATGATTCTCATGCACATGAAGCAATAGAACAAATTTATCGCGTGCAAGAAAGAATGCCATTCATACTTTATGGATTCGTGATTATGCCTGATCACTGCCATTTCTTGCTAAATGTTCCTGAGCCTGGATCAGTTTCATCCGTTATCAGAATGTACAAAATGGGCCTAAGTTTTCAAATTGGAATATCTCCTTTATGGCAAAAAAGGTTCTATAACAAAGTTATAAATAATACGGCAAAAACTTTGCGTTATATTCACAATAATCCTGTTAAAGCTGGAATATGTGAAAACCAGGATAAATACAAATGGTCCTCAGCATCAGGTAAATGGGATATAACACCATTGTCATGGTAATACATCGCACATTGAGAGCGGGTCTTCGGCCCGCGATGTTTTGCATATATTCGCACGTCGAAGACGTGCTCTCTATGAGGTTGTCATTGTTTTATTTCCCATGAAACTTTTTATGAACCTCCTTCAATTGGGGATTAGTGACATGAGTATAAATTTGTGTTGTAGATAGATCTTTGTGCCCCAGCATTTCCTGTACTGACCTTAGGTCAGCTCCATTACGTAGAAGGTCAGTTGCAAAGGAGTGGCGGAGCGTGTGCGGTGACGGGTTGCTCATTATGCCGGCTTGTCGCGCGTATTTTTTTACAACGTTATAAATTGAAATGCGCGAGAGTCTGAACTCTTCACCCGGCGGCATGGCGTTTCGTGCCATATCGTGATTGCGAATGAATAGGGGATCTAGGTTATCCATTCTGGAATCCACGTAATGTTCCAGGGCATCTTTGGCCTTATCCGAGACAAATACGACTCTTATCTTGCCGCGCTTACCTCGGACGGAGATCTCGCGTGTCTTATAGTTTAAATCATCACGATTTAGAGACCTTAGCTCTGCGAGTCTGAGTCCTGTTGAAAAAAAGAGTTGAAGGATAGCTGAGTCGCGTTTTCCTATTTTTGTATCAAGGTCAGGAGCATTAAGGAGTCTCTCGAGTTCGTCGGTAAACAGTACTTTGACCTGTCGCTGTTCTTCCTTGAAGCGGGTGACTCTGTCTGGCGGATAAACGTCTAGTTCTTCTTCCTGGACCAAATACCTTAGGAAGGCCCTTAAAATCGTTAAATGGTGATTTTTGGTGCGTATAGCCAGTTCCGAGCCTGTTTTTGTACGGAAGGAATGCAGTGCACTCTTATATATACGTATGGATGATTTGTCGAAAAGCAGTGGATCTGTAACGTTTGTAAGCTCTAAAAGCAAATTTAATGATTGTCGATATGTAGAAATCGTTAAAGGCGATTTATTTTCTTCAGCTTGTAAAAACACCAAATAACGATCAATTGCTTGCGCAAGTTTTGTGTCGGTAATTGTTGCACTCTTATTCACAGGGCAGTCGCGAGGGAGTAAATCGTAAGGGGAGTATGGAATTGGATACATTCCTGTATGTTTTCCACACTCTATCCTTGTTAACATAATGCATTTTATGTTAATAATGAATTGACATAAAACAGGCACCTATAGCTTATAGCTATTAGCTCCTAGCCTCATTAGCTTTTCATCATTACTACATTTGGTGTCTACAAGTAGAAGCTAATGAAGCTAAAAGTTATAAGCTAGTTAATAATGTAATAAATAATACCCAACGCCTCTCTTAAGACACTCATCAGCTCAAAGGCAAACGGAGCCTTAATATTTGCAGGATGTGTATCCAACCCATCTATCCCCTGCTTTTGTGCCAGTAGAGATATTCTGGCTAGGTGATACCTATCAGAAACTCCTACTATGGCTGTGCATTCGTACACCCTTCGACTCGACTCACTTCGTTCGTCTCCCTCAGGGCAAGCCTCTCCTGCACAATCTAATCCTTCCATTAGTGCCTTAGTGAATTTTAAATTCTCCCATGTTGATCTCGATTTATCTTCAAGAACAATATCTTCGGGATTAATCCCTTCAAGCATGCCGACTTTTCTCATTACTTCAGCTTCACTACTCACCCACTCGCCCCCCTTTCCCCCACTCATAATTATTTTTTTTACGAACTTTTTTTTGTAAAGTTCCGCAGCAGTCTGCACCCTTCTTGTTATACCAGGTCCCGGAGTACTCCCCTTCCCCACAGCCGCACCAAATACAATCGCGCAATCCACCGGATATTTAGGTGAAGTCCCGTCAAAGTTCATAATTACTGTTGCAACTGCGCTTAAGTAGATAATTACGCATATTGCAGTTATTAAACCACCAAGTCGTAATATGAAACGAATATGAAAGAATTCTGGAATCATGAGCCAGTAATTTCGGTAACAGTTATATGCGAGGGTATTTCCGGCAATTTCCTAGACCATGGAGGCCATAATCCAATCTCTACCGTTTCCACCTCCAACATGTTCTTGATAATCCTACGTGCTTCATCCTTCTTTTTCCCGGCAATCCGTTCCCTTACATTCATAGCAAAGTGAGCACCGAAAGGTGTGAGAGGATCAAGAACATATATTTGCCTGCCCGATAGATCAACAGTCAGCTTTATCCACGAATTATCATCATCGTAATCTATTACGTGATGAATTAAGCGATCCGTGCTTACGGTATTTTCAAGTAGTTTCATCCCCTCTCCTACATGGGATTTAAGCTCTGTAAGCAGCATTCCAAGAGCCTTCTGTTTGTCGTATGCCAAGGCTTTATAGGTTATTGATCCTTTTATGGGCATTGAAGCAACTTCCTGACCAATGAATTGAGTAGGTAAAATAAATCCTGAGTACGTAGCACTTGTGAAAATGTCATAATAAAGCCTTTCGATCTTTCTTGATAATGCTGTTGAGTTTGTTAGCTCAAGCTCTTCATCCAACATTTGGTTTGCAAGAGTTAAAAGTTCTTTCTCCAATTGTTTTTTTGCAATATTCAGATCTTCCTCTTTCAAAACGGTTGAATACGCGGTTGTTCCCCCAGTCGCCTGTGCGCGATTCTCGCCGTAAACAAGTATTTGTTCTTTTTTTGCAAGACCCGGGAAATCCCATCTAATCCCGGAAGGTACGTTACCCCTCTCCCCTATTATCTCTCCATACAAATCAGTGTCATCCGCAATACTTCGTACAGTTACTTCCTCCCCCGCTTCAATAATTACAGGATCATCCAGCCTGAATACCATCCCTGCTTGATTTACGACCCTTGAGCCCTTTCTTATGGAATATGGTTCATCTGATTTATTTACAATTGTCATGGGAACCCTGGAGCTTGTTCCAATGAAATTCTTTGAAATTCGATCAAACGTTATATCTTTGGAGACTGTTACTTCTAGTTCGATCATAGGAAGAACCCTTACTCTGGGAGGAAGTTCAATTAATGCTCCAGACTGAACCAGGAATATATTTGCAGTTTGACTTACCGTTTCCGATCGTGACCAAACTCGTACATCCGCAGATGGAAGGAGTTTAAACAATACAAAAATCAAAAGAATTGCACTTACTGCAATAAGAACCCAAACACGCAGTTTAGGAAGAGACAAAAGACCTATCGACTGTAAACGGGACCTGAGTTGCTGTTTCCACAAGCTTGGTGACAATAATTGAAGAGCAGCTGCAGAGATTGGATGTCCTTCCAGTGCCGATCTAACATCGCTTACACGATCGATAGTCTTTATACCATGAGATCTGGACATGGATAAAAAGACCTTTTCTAAAGTTGCGATTGTTATTCTGCCTGCATTGTCTTCGCACATCTTAAAGAAAGACTGAAGAGCTTTTTCGTCATGTTCAGGCAGATAATCAGAATTATCTGGGAGAATTATAAACAGCTCACCATCCGTTAAAGCAGCTCTCTCAGAGAAAGAGCTCCAAGATTCGCCTTCTTCCGGAATTAGTACAGTCAAGTCCATTGGATATTGTGATCACAAAGGTTACAAAAACAACAACTATCTCCTCTTGTGCCTCGTAGCCCCGAGCTTGTCGAGGGACGAAGTGGTATAAGATCCATCGAGTGCGAAGGACTCTATCATTTATTTAAACTTCAGTCTATTTAGCCGGTGTTTTAAGGGCTTCATTAAGATTATTGAGCATGCTGTTGCCTGGCATCTTGTCTATTTCGCTAAAGTAACGAGCTTGGTTTACAAAAGCTCCTCTTGGATTCAATACTCTTTCGTTTGCTCATGATGGATTGCCTTGGGGCTGGGCATTTTTAAAATCATATCTTCCTGAAGGAGGTTTTCCGAAGCCTTCATTATGAACATCATTTGCATCAGCTTCATCGCCTCCAGCACCTTTTGACCAAACAATAGTTCCGTCTTCTGAATCGTATAGTGTTATTCCCTCAGGAAAGACGCCGTTATCTAGCTCGGTCTGAGACGAAATTTTGCCTCTTACTATCACTTTCCTTCCATCCCTTCCAGATAAAACATAAGCTGGTTCTCCGTTTTCATCGGGATACGCTGCACCAATTAGTTCGCCCTCTTCATTTAAGTATCTGATCAAATCCTTCTTGCCTATTTCTACTCTTTCACCGTCATGGAAATAACTCATTCCGTTAATGCTCGTCGGCAACTCCCCTTCTCCAACAGTATCGAAAACAAACGGAGTATCATCAGGTGGATCATCCACTATGTCCGTACCATTTCCTCCTACAGTTTTTTTCGCAACTGCTCTGTTTGGATCATCTGTAGGTTTTGTGTCTTCTTTAAGCCATTCGCGAAGTAAAAACTACTGTTATACCCAAAGCAGTTACAATCATCGCCACTGTTCTTTTTCTCATTCCCATTATTCTGGCTCGCTGTTTTGTTTCTCTATAAAGCTCTGATGATGTCACATGGCTATGAAGACTATTCGAATTAGGTTCAATTGGATTTGCTGACGATTCATCTACTGCTGGTAACTCTAATCTAAGATGAGAATCACTTGCTGGTGCAGTTCTAAAGGTGTCTGCATTAGCAAAATGGCCACCATCGTCAAAAACGCTGCCTGAGTAAAGAAGTTCTATTAACTCACTTATATCTTTACTCCCCAAAAGCATGCTCCTGATAGCTTCGGCCAATTGTGGATTTCTATCAGCTACCTGTTCAAGTTGTCTTCTACACTGTCTCAATAGAGATTTTCTATCAGATATAGTAATTAAATGGGCAACAACTCTTTTAGTGCGCATAATTGGATCACCTGTAGCTAATTCCAGCAAAGTACATCCGAGGCTATACAAATCAGATTTTGCCGTTGTCGCATCCTTTGAACTTCTCGCTTGATCTGGTGCTACATATCCAGGTGTTCCTAGTATCTGTCCCGTTTGAGTAAGTCTCGCCATTCCTTCCTGATAAGCTAACCCCGGATCTAAAATTCTCGTATCTCCCTGCACACTTACCATCAAATTAGAAGGTTTTATATCTCTATGAGTAATTCCATATTTATCATGTAGCGTTCCTAATTGACGCAAATTCCGTGTGTATGATGATAAACAAGATAAAGACTGCCTCCACCTCCGGGTTGTAGAGCTTTAATAATAAAAGAGTTATCATCAAACTTTGATCCTCCATTTAAAAGCAAATGCTGCATGGCATAATTTGATACTGCACTTACACCGGATACTCTCTCGAATACATCGGCCGCTAATATTTCTGCTTCATTTTCTCTTTCACTATCTGAAGCTGCTTTAATTGCTAACTTTGCTTCAGTTAGTGAGCTTGCAAACGCATTTTGCATTTCACTGGGATCATCACCGGGCAATAAGAACTCGCAAGACTTATCATAGATTCAGTATCACCTAGATGCCATGATTTTGGTAAATTATCAGTCATATATTACAAGAGGACTAACATCATAAAGAATACATAGCATATGTCAATTTATACACTAATACCGCTCTTATTCAGTAATTCCTAACTGGAACTCGAACCTCCGGCTTGACAGCTCAAATCCGATGAGCAGTCGCTATCCGCGCAGTCTGCATCCCCATCTCCATCATCATCATTTCCATTTGTGCAATTCACTTCGGTGAATTCCTCACTTGAGCTTGAAGAAGGGCCAGCCTGGCAACTCAAATCCGATGAGCAGTCGCTATCTGCACAGTCTGTATCTCCATCGCCATCATCATCATTTCCATTGGCGCAATCTACTTCCTGAAATTCTTCCGAAGATGAAGACAAGATAATTAAACATTCAGGCAATGCACTACAATCGCTATCCGCGCAGTCTGCATCCCCATCTCCATCATCATCATAAGTATTACCACAATCCATCTCGAAATAATCAGATGAGCTTTCAATAACATCAGTTACAGAAGACCTGACACTCCTGAGCAATGTCACTGATCCATGTATCGCGAAAATAATGAAAAGTGTAAACGATAGAACCAAGTAAAATCTTTTGCGCCTTTGTGTCATAATAAAATGGGGAATCCTCTAGAGTGTACCATAAACCATTTCCCTATTTAAGCGCTTCCAGAGCCGGAAGCTTCTTCCCTGCAACAAAATCAAGCATTGCACCACCTGCGGAGCTTACAAAGGTATATTTATCCATTGGATAGTCGTATCTGTCATGAAAATCGAGAGTATCCCCTCCTCCGATTATAGAAACTGCTCCTTTTTCCGTAGCCTTCTTTACTGCATCCGCTACGCGCTTTGTAGCATTAGAAAATCCGTCAATTTCATACACGCCAAGAGGCCCGTTCCAAACTATGGTTCCTGATGCGGCAATTATCTCCTTGTATCCTTCAATTGTTTTTTCACCTACATCAAATATGGCCATGTCTTCAGCAATTTTCTCGCTGGGAACATTTATCTTTTCGACATCCTCAGTGGCTTTGGCAGCAACAACCGAGTCAAATGGAATATGAATATCTGCATTATCTTCACTTTCGCCTTCGAGTATCAAATCCTTGGCCAAATCAACAAATTTATCATCATACTCGCTCTTTCCTACATTAAAACCGCGTGCAACGATCAAAGTATTTGCAATACATCCACCGACAAGCACATCATCTCCATGATTCATAAAGTTTTTTATGATCGGAACTTTTGTTTCAATTTTCGCACCGGAAATTATTAGTGTCACTGGTCTTTTCGGCTCCTCAATAGCCTTGGAAAGCCCTTCAATCTCCGATTGAACTGCAAATCCTATGTATCCTGGCAAAAACTTTGGAACACTTGTCATGCTGGCATGATCACGATGACAATTTGTAAAAGCATCATTTACATATATATCCCCAAACTCTGCAAGTTCTTTTCCAAAAGAATCGCGTTCAGCCTTATCCTTACTTTTCTCTTCCTTTTCGTATCTGAGGTTTTCCAGAAGCAAAACCTCCCCTTCGGAAAGCTCACCGACCATTTTCTTCGCCTCATCTCCTCTACACTGGCTGCAAAATTTGACTGAAACACTAAGCAACTTATCAAGTACTGGCACAAGTGGTTTTTGACTCATCTCCGGCACACGCTCTGCTTTCGGACGTCCCTGATGCGCCATTACAATCAATTTCCCTCCCCTATCAATTATATGCTTCATCGTCGGCACAATTGCTTCAATTCGAGTAGTATCCTGCACCTCTTCGTTCTCAATCGGCACATCAAAACCAGCCCTGAGTAACACGCGTTTTCCTGATAAATTTTGGTCTTTAAGTAGTGGATAAGTCATGAGTGAATTATAACCGATTTCATTAAATGAAAAGTCGATGTTTGTTGACATAACAACTTAAGCGAATAAACTTTCCGGGTTTTCCGTCCTTTTTCAGTTCCCTTTTTGGGGACATCTATACCTTTTTATGTTTGGTCGGAGATACATAATTGGCACCTGCTATTATTTTTTCTCGCTGGTGCCTCTTTTATTTGTAAAGCAAGCGCGGCCTGTATGGTACCCATTGGTTCTGATACAACCAACAGGACAGACCGCGCTAGTCCGGAAAGCACAAAGAGGCTTTCAACGGATATATCGATTTCTGCAACTACTTCGCGTGATTGTTGCTGAAATCGATTTACGGATGTCTGTAAACCATCCGTGCTGGACACAGTAGTCGCTTAGATACTGCGTCCTTTTTTATTATTCCTTATATGTTCCGCCCTGAAGCTTAACCCACCCTCCTCCTTCGCGCTTCGCGCTACGGAAGGACAGGCTGGGGGGCGAGTGTATCTATGTTCTGGAAAAAGCCTATGAATATACCCCCTTCGTTCTTAATTGTGCTTACTTTTCCTTCATCAGTTGACTCATCCAATTCATCCAGCAATTGACCGACTGATTCCTGCAAATCTTCTCCAACCAAATACATCCTCCTGTCAAAATGGAACATCTCACTAAGCCGCTCGGGTAACTGATCCGGCTTAGTCGGATATTTAGCCATGAACGCATCAATCCCCTTCTTTTTGAAGTGTGCATTCCATTCTTTCTGGATTTTGGAAGCGTTATTCAGCTTGCCGATAATCCCATATATTTCTCGCTCGGGAGATTTTCTAGGACGTGTCATGGCATCAAGGTATCATGGAACTGTGAATAGAGCACTAATAATATCTTTGGCATTTCTTCTGTGCTTCGCGTTACATTTATCTGCCAAAAAACTTTTTCCAAAATTCAAACTCTTAGACTTCCCGGAGCGATACGGACATGATCGCCCAAGGCTCCCCTACCCCACCGGAATACTGGCGATAATTTCTTTTCTGATATTTTTTATAATCTTGGAATCAATAACCAAGCAATCATTGGGATTGATATTCGCTGTAATAATCTTAGGAATTTATAGTTTTGCAGATGACCGCACTCCCCTGCCATCTTGGATGCGTCTGGCTGTTCAAGTCTTAATTGCATTTATAATCTTCGCAACTGGTTCCAGAATTTATACCATTACAAATCCGCTGGAAGGATTAGTTGGTTTCGGAGAGCTGATTAAACTGGATACATTTGATGTTATGACGACAGGGTTCGGACCTCTTCCTCTATGGAGCGGAATCTTCACACTTCTTTGGCTCCTTTTAACAATAAATGCACTCAATTGGTTTGATGGAATACCGGGACAAGTAAGTACGCTAAGCACGATTGGGTTTCTTACTATTGGATTCCTTTCTCTAAGTGAGCGAGTTAATCAACCTGAGCTTGCTATGATCGCTTTTGTTTTGAGTGCAATAAGCTTTGCTTGTCTGATCTTCGATTTCCCTCCACCAAAAGTTTTGATGGGAGATACCGGAGCGATGTTCTTCGGTTTGATGCTTGGAGTCCTAACAATTTATTCGGGAGGAAAAGTGGCTACCGCATTTCTGGTTTTAGGAGTCCCTCTTATAGACTCAGGCTTAGTTATTCTAAAGAGAGTGTCTAAGGCCAAATCTCCATTTAGCGGAAGCGTCAGTGGTGAACACATCCATCACAGACTGCTGGATAAAGGATGGAGTCCCAGAAAAATTATTCTTCTTACTGCAGTTCTTGGTGGCCTATTTGGAATAACGGCACTATTTCTTTCAACGCGAGAAAAGTTTATATCAGCTGTTATTCTTCTAATGATAATGATTGGAATAAGGTATTACTCACGATCTAATGCAAACTGAATATTATCATCTAATTATCTACACCCCTGTGGATTCAGCCGACAATATCCGTCAGGCTCTGTCCGATGCAGATGCCGGATATATTGGAAACTACGATAGTTGCTCGTTTTCATCTAGAGGAACTGGGCGCTTTAGGCCTCTTGAAGGTGCAGATCCGGCAATCGGATCACAAGGCAAACTTGAAGAAGTGGATGAAGAACGCATTGAAGTTGTTGTGACAGCAGAAAGACTTAAAGAAGTTCTCAAAGCAGTTAAAGAAGTACATCCTTATGATGAACCTGCTATTCATGTTCTTCCGATGCTTGATTACAAGTCTATTATTTAATTTAAAGCTAATAACTGATCACTGACCACTGATCACTGGCTTCTATTTATTATATCTCATAGGACGACTTAATATCCCAAACGGTTGAACTTCTATAACAATAGTCCTTCTACCTCTGGGAAGCATATTTACAGATACTTCACCTTCTTCAAAATCAAGAGGTGAAATTATTGACGGACGATACTCTGCATCTCCGTAAGCAGTTCGAAGATAGATGTCCGAGCTCATGGTAGGGTTGGCAACAGGATTCCCGTCAGCATCCAAAGCCGTGATTACAATCTTCTCCCATCCCCTACCTGAATATTCACCATCATGTCGAATTTCTACCGATGCCACATTTCCGGATGTCATTCTTTGAATTATTGCGGGGTTGTTTGTTGAAGCCGCGACTTCCTCTGTACTTGTAATAATTTCATCATCATTTGCTTTAGGTTCTTGAACTAAAGCCACATCCGGTTCCACTTTTACAGCCCTTCTGGCGAGTCGCAATCGCAACCTTTCTTCTCTTCTTGAAAGCAGTTGAGCTATTCGTTGTGCCTTCCTTTGTGCAACAGAAAGAAATACATTTGGTTTTTTCTTCGCAATTTCAGGTTTTTCTTCTCTCTTTTCCCTGACAATTGTAGTTTCAACAGGCGAATAGTTGGCCTGGACATACAACATCGGATTAACCGTATATAGGTATCCCCTCGCCTTGTACAAACCTGCGTTCACAGCATCTGCGAAACTCATATTCTCCCGCTCAGCTTCGGATGCAGTAAACGGCCAATAAGGATGCCATGGTGCATCTTCTCTATCTATCTGGAAATGAAGGTGCGGACCTGATGCGTATCCAGTACTTCCCGAATCTCCAATATGCTCGCCCTTATGAACTATTGCCCCCTTCTCAACATATATTGCGCTCAAGTGAGCATATGAGGAGTAAAGAGTTGTAAGTTTTGCTGGATTAGAAGGATCAGGAACATTCGGGTGCCTTATTACGATAAGATTTCCAAATCCCCCACCTTCTTTGATTTCTGATACGACTCCATTCATGATGTTTTTAACCGGAGTGCCTTCAGGCGCTCTAATATCTGCACCCGGATGGCTTCCAGAATTCTCTGCGCCAGTTGCGTATGATCCCAAATATCCAACCGAGTAAACATCATTACCTCTTCCATGAAGAATATTTACTTCACGCTGAAGAGAAGATTTGTAAGTCGGCAAATATACAAATACATCCTGTGGAACTTGCCTATAAGTATGAGCATCAACATTTCCTCCATATTGTGACCACTTACTGTAGTCTGGAACCATTTCTATAGGAGATACTGTGCCAGTGTAAACAATCAAGCTATCATCTACCCCGCCAAGTACCGATTTCCAGAACGCATACCAACCATGCTGACCCAGCATATTCCCTGTTACAAAAGCTACAAGAGAAAGGGCTGCAATCCAGAAAGATTTTTGCTGTCTAAGATAATGAAAGGCGTGAGGTTCGCGCTTTCTGTGCAAAGGATTAACTCTAAACCCGAATTTCTTACGATGTTTAAGATGCATTTGTATAGTTTGTTTTACATATATATTATACCATCATATGATGTCTAGTACAACCCCTGATCAAGTCACTATTCGGCTTTCTAATGACAAAAAAACAGCATCAGCTGGAAGATCGTTAGCCTATTCAATCTATCAAACCCCTCTAACAATTTCCCTAATCGGAGAGCTTGGAGCCGGAAAAACCACGTTTTTACAAGGATTTGCCCAAGGATTAGGTATTTCTGAGCATTTAACAAGCCCAACATATGCACTTGAACAACATTATCAGCCTAATAGATTCGGTGAACTTCTCCATATAGATTTATACAGAATTGAGCCTTTTGAAGCCGAATCAGTAATCGAATCATCCGATGATCATGATGGAATCAGATGCATTGAATGGGCAGATCGCATTGGGGGTTTTGAAGCTGATATTGAGATCAAGATAGAGGAAGATCCTGATGATCGTGATATGAGAATTCTAGAATGTACTTTCAAAGATGTCCCAATCCCCTCTCGATCCGAGATTGAGGAATGGAGAAAGGAAGTTCATCTGCCTCCAAATGTTATAGCTCATTGTGATGCCGTAGCAGATATAGCCCAAAGAGTTGGTGAGGAACTTATTAAAATCGGAAAACTGGTTAGACCTACTACCCTTAGAAGATGCTCAGAACTACATGACTTGTTCAGATTCGTTGAATTCCATCACGGAAACCACGCGCCAATTCCTACTACCAAGGAAGATGAAGAAACCTGGGCAACGCTGATAAATAAATATGAAGGACATTCACATGAATCTGCATGTGCTGAGTTTTTGAGGGAACAGGGTTTTCCGGATATGGCCTCGATTGTAGAAATTCATGGCCTTAAAACAGAAAACCATCCGGAAATGACAACAGAGCAAAAAATTCTTTTCTATGCCGATAAAAGAATCCGAGACAATGAATGGGTAACTGTTGATGAAAGATTTGAATACTTCAAAAGGATTTACACTGATGGAAAAGAAACTGACTTCCACAGAAAGTGGTACAAAGAAACGAAGGAGTTGGAGAAGGAGTTGTTCAATGGACCTGCGCCTTTCTAAAATCTCTGAAAATGCACCCTCCCCCCTGGCCTGCCTGCCCTGCCTGCCGGCAGGCAGGCGGTAGGCAGGGGTGGGTTAAGCTTCAGGGTGGCGGAGCGGTAGTTATATATGGTGACCGCTAAAAAACCCTCGTCAATAGCATCTCAAAAAAATCTTTTACCAACCAAGACTTATTATCTTCAGCTAGCTCCAAAAGACGTTCCAGCCTACGCGTAGCGTAGGCTGTCCGCCGAAGCACAGAATGCGTAGGCGGGCCATACTAGAGAATGAAGTCGCTACGACTTCGGCTGGCAGGCCACCTTGAAGCGGAACACACCTTAAATAATATTATTTCACTGATGTCAATGAATCAATCTAGGAACCAATTCTTCTCTTAGAATTTCAATAACCGTTGAATATTCCACCTGCAAAATTGGTGCCGAAAATACGAGAAGTAAAGTGGTTAGACCCAATGACCAAAAGCAAACTCGATCAACAGAACTCCAATGCTTCCTAAGATGTGGATGAGCGTGATCCAGGTAATGTCTAACGTGTGCAACAATCTTAAGGAAGTTATGCAGTATTTTCATTTTTGGAATAATGGTTCCGAACATTCTAACTACCGCAATCTCAGCTCTCATTACTCCGCTAATTCCCGGGAAAGCTATGGAATGATGAAGGAAAACAGCAAACATCAAACCGATCATAAATAGCGTCAAATCCATCAGACTCTCTCTCACGATTCCCTTAAATGTCAGCCCCCAGCTATACCCGTGATATTCACGATATTTAACCAAGTCCAAACACATATGAGTAAAAATCAGGAGCCCGAATGCTCCCAGACTGAACATCGCAGCCGCCAGAAGCGTTAAAATCAGGAATCCAGCATGGAATGCAGGCAAATCATCATGTCTGTGCGCAAAAGCTCTTAGTGGTTTGTGTGTGTTTAATATATGCATTTCTAAGTATATTATACCACATACTAAGTATTACTCAATATACTAAATACTGCCGCAAGAAGCAGAAGAAACAGAAGATTCAGAGAAACCAGAGGGGTTCTTGTTTTTTATCTTCTGACTCTTCTGCTTCCTCTGATTCCTCTGCTTCCTTTCCTTGCAAAATAGAATATAGCCGCAAAAAATGATAGAATATTGTTGATGCCAGACGACTATAAAAAAACCATGGGAGCTCACCAGGACAGCGTAACCGAGGATGATCAGAAGAAAGCTGGCCAAGCGATTTCTGGGAAGATGGAAGATAAGCACAAGAAGTTTATTTTGAATCTAATCAAACTTATTGAATCCGGTGAAATTAACCCGATGGTGCCTCAGACCTTTGTTAAAAAGGAGGTTTATGATTCGATGCCCGAGGAATGGCAGGACAAGACAGATTTGATTCTGGTTAACTTGGCTGACGAAATTCGAATGGTTGTCGATTTTTGGAAATCTACCGAAACTCCCGATGAGTCTCCCCAATTAGATACAATGGTAGAGGCGCTATGGCACTCGAAGCAGAAGATTGAAGTGGAATATGATGTATTTAAGTTTTAAACTACTCTCATGACAGATCCCGAAGTATTCAAAGGCGGAAAAAAAGAGAAGACTGATAAAGATGCACTTGATCATGGCAAGAAGGCTCATGTAGAAGCAAAAAAGAAGAGCCCTGAAAAGAAAGAAGCTAGAGAGGAATTGGCTTCAATGGAATTTGAAATGGCTTATAAAAAAAGATGGGATGACGCGAGTAGGCTTTCGGCTGAATGTATGAAGGATGTTGGCAAAGTCGATGACGCAGAAGCGGCCCTAGAAAATATTATTGCTTTGCCAAAAGACCATGCGGAAAAAGATCCAAAGTTACTAAAAACTATGGGAGTACATGCCCCAATAATTAACGACGCTATTAGGGCTCAAGATGAGGAAGCACTTAGAAAAGAAATGACAGGAATGGTAAGAGAGATCGACGACGCTACCAGGGAATCTGTTGCCGAATCTTCGGATACAGCCGAGGTTTCTTCCGAACCTTAAGCATTAATCCAATTGATTCTTTCATCTCCACGCCACCAAGTTAACTGACGGCGAGCATATTGTCGTGTCTTGGCAGAAATTACTTCGATCAACTCCTCTTCATCAAGATTGCCTGACCTAATATCTTCCATAATCTCACGATACCCACAGCTCTTCATTCCCGGATCATCAGGGCCATATCCTTTATCCATTAATTCTCTAACCTCTTCGACCCATCCATTCTCAAACATTATTCGAGTTCGCTCATTGATTCTTTTATGAAGCTCAACTCTATCAACATTAATACCGACCATTCGAATATTCGAATATTCGAGTATTCGATCCCTTGGTCTCAGTTCACTATTTGGAACAACGTCAGCTTTTTTCTCATTTGTTAACTCAAAGATTTCTACAGCCCTAACCAATCTCGGTTTATTATTTACATGAATTTTAGAAGCAGTCTCTGGATCAATATCTCTCAGCCTTTTATAAAGAGATTTACCCTGATCTTTGTCATACTCATCAATTAATTTTTGCCTGAGTTCTGCCGAAGGAGTAGGCGCCATGCTCAACCCATCCGTAATTGCACTCAGATACAACATTGATCCTCCTACAAGCATCGGCATATTCCCTCGTTCCTTGACTTCAGCAATTATTCTTTTTGCTTCAGTCTGATACCAACCAACGCTGATTTCTTCTTTTGGATCCAATACATTGATCAGATGATGAGACACGCCATCCATCTCCTTTGGGCTGACCTTTGCGGTTCCGATATCTAAATATTTATATAGCTGTCTGGAGTCAGCATTTATCACTTCAACTTGGTACTCAAAGCCTTTGGCCATTTCGATGGAATACCTTGTTTTGCCACTCGCCGTTGGGCCTAATATTACTATTAGATCAGATATTTTTGCTTTGGCTGAGGTATTCATATGTTGAAAGCTATATGTCCTGTATTCATTACATTATAAATTATAACAATAAATAACGATTACTGCCTACTGCCTAGAATACGCCTTTTTTGCTATGATATAAACGAAATCCCCTTCTCCAAAATATGCACTCCCAACTTATATCTTTAGCTAAGAATCTTCCGCGTGGTCACATGCTGCCAAGCAACACGATTATTCCAACAGTTATAGAAAAAACTCAGCTCGGCGAACGGGCATATGACATTTATTCACGCCTTTTGGAAGAGCGAATTATTTTTCTTGGAACTCCGATTAATGATGACATTGCAAACTCAATAATCGCTCAGCTTCTTTTTCTAGAGAAACAAGATCCAAAGAAAGATATTACAATGTATGTAAACTCACCCGGCGGACAGGTTACATCGACTCTCGCAATGTATGACACGATGCAGCATGTGAAACCCGATGTTTCAACGGTCTGCCTTGGTATTGCCGCAAGCGGAGGCGCGATCATCCTAACTGGCGGAGCTAAAGGAAAGCGTTATGCATTAGAGCACTCAGAAGTTATGATTCACCAACCTCTTGGAGGAACTGAAGGACAAGCAACTGATATTGCAATTCACGCTGACCATATAATCAAAACTAAGAACCTTCTTAATAAAATGATTGCAGATCATACAGGACAAAAGATTGATAAGGTTACCAATGACACAGAAAGAGATAACTTTATGAGCGCGGCAGAAGCGCTTAAGTATGGATTAATCGATCATGTTGTAAAAGCCAAATCTTAATTAGGAAACAGAAGAAACAGAGGTTTCAGATGAACCAGAAGAGATTATCTTCAGATTCTGATTAAACATAGTCCTCTGTTTCCTCTGACTCTTCTGGTTCATCTGGTTCTTCTACTTTTCACAGCTTCCTCCTGAACAGCAAGAGGAGCATTTTACGACAAACAAGAATAGGATTAGCCATATCATCGCGTTTAGAGCGGCTGGCATCATGTCTGCAAGAGATGCTCCGGAGAGAACAGGCTTTGCAAGCATTCCTGCTGGGATCGATGCAAGCGCAAGTCCACCTGCCCATGTTGCAAGCTCTTTGTACGTGTTAGCAACAAGCAGAGCTCCACCAACTATCATCAATGCAGGCAATATCAAGGCCCACAAAACCCCCAGGGGTTCCAAAGGCCCAAGACCATCGGCGACCATACCCTTGAATCCGTCAAAAGTCATATAATGAGTAAGTCCAACAAAAAGAAGAGATAGCCCGAAGCTAATTCGAACCAGGAAGCCCGCGATGCCAACTGGAGTCTTTGGGCAACACGAGAAAATACAACAATTTTTCATAAAATAAGGGGAAAGAAATCCATTACATTGTAAGGAGAGATTGTCACTTAAGAAGGGACAAAAACCAAAAAATGTGATTTAGAGAACATCTAAGCAAATAATGTTGTAAAGTGCCGTAGATGTTTACTTTAGAAAAAACCACTGACCTTGGCCGAAGAGGAAAAATCGAAACGCCTCACGGAATAATAGAGACTCCTTTCTTCATGCCCGTTGGTACAGCTGGTGCTATGAAGGGTATCACTCATACCGACTTAACTGATCTTGGTGCC
The DNA here is from genome assembly GCA_030750465.1 of Candidatus Peribacteraceae bacterium. Classification (GTDB taxonomy): domain Bacteria; phylum Patescibacteriota; class Gracilibacteria; order Peribacterales; family Peribacteraceae; genus UBA2144. Next base: position 4,478 of record JASMHZ010000013.1, on the reverse strand, counting down.
CAGATCTTACTTTGCAACACCTACCATCTGCACATTCAACCTGGTGAAGATATTGTCCAGTCAGCTGGAGGACTTCATTCATTTGTAGGCTGGAATAAGCCAATCCTGACTGATTCCGGCGGTTATCAGGTTTATTCACTCAGATGCAATAACAAGATCAAAGATGAAGGAGTCCACTTCAATTCTCATTTAGATGGAGCTCCCCTTTTTATGGGTCCGGAAGAAGCGATCACCATTCAACATAAACTTGGGGCTGACTTGATTATGTGTTTTGATGAGTGCCCACCATCTAAATCTGCCAAACCTGATATTGAAAAGGCAGTTGATAGAACATTGAAATGGGCTGCTCAATGTAAAGAAATCCACAACGAATTAAAGAAACAGAAGAAACAGAGGAGCGATTCTTCTGGTTCTTCTGACTCCTCTGTTTCCTCTGTTTCTTCTTTATTTGGAATTGTACAAGGAGGACTTGATCTTAAGCTTCGCAAAAAGTGCGCGGAGGAGCTCATAGCTCTTGATTTTGACGGTTACGCTATCGGAGGACTTGCTGTAGGTGAATCTGAGGAGGATATGCTAGGAATTGTAGAGGCCATCGCACCCCTATTGCCTGAGGATAAGCCGAGATATTTGATGGGAGTAGGCGTCGTCAGCCAAATGAAGAAATGCATAGCATTTGGAATCGATATGTTCGACTGCGTACTTCCGATGAGGATAGCAAGGCACGGGACACTTCTGATGTCAGACGGAACTGATCTGAGAATCACAAATGCAAAATTTAAAAATGATCACACTCCGATTGATTCTGACTCTCCTTCTAAGTTCAGTCGCGAGCTAAATAAGAGCTACTTACATCACTTGGTTAAAGCTAACGAAAGACTGGGTGAAACTTATGCTCAGATGCAGAATATTAGTGTTACGCTTAAAGAGATGGAAAGACTCAGGAATGAAATTGAACTCTTAAGTGAGTAGTGAGTAGTGGGTAGACACAAAAACACCTCAAAACAACTACAAACTACCCACTACACACTGTTATTTACTTTTCACCAGCATTCACTTCCTTTTTCACCGCACCAACTTTAATTCCCGTAATCTCAATATCAGAAAAATCCTGCCTGTGTCCTTTTACTCGACGATATCTTTTTCTTCTTTTCATCTTAAAAACTCTGATTTTCTTGGCCTTTCCATGCTCCAAAACCTTTGCCTCAACTGTCGCTCCAGAGACGAATGGTGTACCGATATTTACATCGCTATCGCTTTTTGAAACCAAAAATACATTTTTGAAAGTTACCTTCTTACCGGCTTCCTCGCTAAGCAAAGGAACCCTGATTTTTTCACCTTCCGAGACCTTCTCCTGAAAGCCTGCTATGTCTACAATTGCGAACATTGTCCGAGGCAGTTTAGGGAAGTAATGGCCTATTAACAAGTAAAAATGGCTGATGTATAATATAAAGGTGGATTTTAAAAACAAACACGTATTAATCTCCGGAGCCTCAAACGGGATTGGCAGAGCACTTGCCGAGGAGCTTATTGGTGCCGGCGCAGTCATCACTAACTTTGATATTGACGAGCCTGACCAAGGGCTTGATGGGATGACAACTCATAAAGTGAATATAACTGATTTAGGCGATATTGAAGGCGCCTTAAATGAGCTAAAAACACCGATTGACGTACTAATTTGCAATGCAGGAGTCATGAGGAGAGGCACTCTGATGGACGCAACTGAAGATGATTTTGAGTTACTTTTCGATGTGAATGTGAAGGGCTCTTGGCTGCTTATAAAAAGCTCAGTCCCCTATTTAAATCCCGGAGCTCAGATTGCAATAATAGCCTCTCGATATTCCCAAAAACCACGATCTGATCCGGCACTCTACGGACTCACAAAAATGGCCCAATATCACATGGGATTATTGGCAAAAGAGACACTTCATGATTTTGACTTCAAATTTATACTACCAGGGTCCACAAATACTGCTTTGGCAAGGCATGGAATTTCGGGTTTAGCCCTGGAGCAAAAGGAAAAGCTCATGCACTCCCCTGAGCACTTAGCGGGCTTAATCTTGGAACTTCTGACCTCAAATCACTCACATTTGATCTTCAACGAAAAATCACGAGATTATCGCTTCGAATAGCCTAAAAGTCCTATTTTGAGATCATATTTTACAATTTCTTAAATTTGGAGTAATATATGAATGTAAATAACAACAAAAACCATGACCCAAACATACTCCCTCGGAGGTGGATCGGAGAAGATAGTTGTGGATTGGTAATTGAGAAGAAACAGAGGAAGCACAAGAGACAAAGGTTTCAGAGGATTAATCGCATTATTCTTCTGGTTCTTCTGATTCCTCTGAATCCTCTGTTTCTTTAGATATCTGAGTATTTCTGTTACAATAAAATGTGTTTAATAAATTAAAATTGGGGAGTCGCCACCCTCCTTCGCCAAGGCTTCGGAGGGCGGGAGGAGTGTGGTATCGTTCTTTCTGACTAATATCTTCATTATTGGGGAGTCGCCAAGTGGTAAGGCACATGGTTTTGGTCCATGCATTCGGGGGTTCGAATCCCTCCTCCCCAGCCATTCTGCTTCGCAAGCTTCTCAGAATGGCTGAATTCATGGTCTGCGAAGTTTACGGAGCAGACCCTCCTCCCCAGCCATGAACCACTCGCTTTGCTCGGGTTCATGGCTGCGCCAACCTCAACATATTTATTTCTGGTTCATGCCCTAAATCCGAGGGCACGAAGAGCCTGAGTGGTTTAGGGCCATATTTTGCCTTCCTCATGCCAAAATATCCATAAATACAAACTTGACTGTCTTGCAACGTTCTTTTTGGGATAAACAAGGGAAAATTACTTTGACATTATAAGGAGCGGCGGTACAATTCTCGCCTTTTTTACAAATCCCCATATTTCCCATGCCGTCAAGACGCCTCTTGAGTGCCCTGACACTGACAGCAATGCTCACTGTTCAATTTCAGTCCGGTGGACTTTTTGAATTACTTTACTCAATTCCGAAAGCCGAAGCGCAAGTTTATAACGGAAGATGGGTTCAAACTTGGGCTGGTACATGTAGCTCAGTTTGTTCAGCGGCCGGAATGGTAAGTGCTCCATCTCCAACGTATGGGGCATACTGCACTTCTGGTGAAGCACAAAATGAAGAGGCCTATACACAGCTAGGTGCCGGGATTTATCTAGCTGGTTGCTGGAATGTTCCATGTGGTTCATCTCCAAGAACAGTTCCTTTAACTCCGGTTGGAGGATATTGTTATCGCGATGGGCAAAAAAGGGATTACGACGCAACGGATATAACAGCAGCGTGTTATTGTCGAGATCTTACGCCTGCGCCAGAGTGCAACGACGGTTTAGATAACGATGGAAATGGGTTTACCGATTATCCGAATGATCAGGGGTGTGCAAGCGCAAGTGATAACGATGAATCAGGTTTCCATCCTTCAACAGGAGAATGTAGTGACGGTCGTGACAACGACGGCGATGGACAAATTGACGTTCTTGAAGAAGGTCCTCATCAGGGAGGGCAAACTACAGTAACTCCGTCAGGTACTGTTACTAGCACAGTAAACAATTCCGGAGACGACATCGTTTTAATTTGGCCCAAACCATACGCTATTCGATTCGATGACGATAGCGCTACCAGGGTATGCCAAATTTCCGGATACGGCAGGTTAGTTTCAAAAACCAAGCATCATGCCGGACACAAACAGCGTTGCTACTGGAGTCCAGAAGACAATTCGTTGTTGCATTGGAGCACTTCGTCAAACAAGTGGTATGAAATTCAAGCTTTATCAGATTATGGTAGCGTAAATGCACACTGTATCGAGACGGTTGTTTGCGCTGATAGGCTGCCCGATTGTAGTGACGGAGCCGATAATGACAATGATGGTCAAACCGATTACCCAAGAGACAGCGGATGTGCGTCGGCCAATGACTTCAGTGAAATAGAGCATGACTCCGACTGTTCCAGCCCCAGCGACGAAGAGCACACACCGGAGTGCCGGGATGGAATCGATAACGACAATGATGGCGCAACGGATCACCCAAATGATTTTTCATGTTCCAATCCGGATGACGATGATGAAAGTGATCCGGAATCCGCATGTCAGGACGGACGCGATAATGACGGAGATGATGACTCTTCCAGTAGTGCAAGCAGCGTACCTACTGTCATAGTTGCAGCATCTTCTGAGTTCTCTACTCCTACACTCCCACCCGCCCCATCCACAATAGGCTCTTCAAGTTCTACCTCTCAAACAATTGTTGCACTCGTTTCCTCTCAGAGCTCCTCACTTAATCTGTTTACATTTGAAGCAGAATGCGGAGATGGGTCCTTTGACCCAGACCAAGAAGAATGTGAACGTGACAGGCCATGCGCAGATACTTCTATGAAGTGCGACAGGAAGACATGCCTCTGTAAACAGATGTTCTGTGGTGATGCCATCATTCATAAAAATGAGGAATGCGATCTC
>JASMHZ010000012.1 GCA_030750465.1 Candidatus Peribacteraceae bacterium | reverse complement strand
CAATGGCTTCTTGGTCATCCGCTTGCTCATATACATGTTGGATGTCGTCCCGTTTTCCTTCTATTTCTTCTTCAGTTTTTCTTTAATAATTTTCTCTTCTTCGATGAAATCGCACAGCTTAAAGAAGAGCTCCAGGTCTGGGAAGAAGCGCATGCTGAAGATTTTTCCGGTGTTATCGGACAACTTGATGACATCACAGGACCTGTATATCGGGATGTAGGAGAAAAAGATTGGTACGCATCCTATGTATCATCGTTAACTGAGTGGGATATTGTTTCCGGCTTCAAAGACAGTGATGGGAAATTCACAGGACAGTATAAGCCGGGAAATAATGTAACAATTGCAGAAGTTTTAAAGATGTCTATGCGTGCTGCAGGAGTCGACGAGACAAATTGTGTTACATCTCCCGAGAATGTTGCGGCTACTAGCCACTGGGCTGGCAAGTTTGTATCTTGTGCGGAAGAAATGGATGTGAGGCTCTTCAGAGATCCATATTTGGAACTGAATAAGCATGCTAAACGTGCAGAAATGCTTACTGTTATCCACGATGCTTTTGGAGATGAGGTGCTTCCTATGTATGCGACTTTCAATGATACATCCGGACATACGTATGAAGCAGATATTGCCTATGCGACCGTATTCGGCATCGTTAGCGGAGATACGAATTCAAATGGAGTTGAAGTCGGGACGTTTCGCCCAGATGACTATATAAATAGAGCAGAAACTGCGAAGATCATTTTTCATAGAATGAAAGAGGAAGTAAGAAAAGAAGTAGCGCTTTCTGAGTAGAGGTTAAAGCATAGAAATCACTTTCTGAATTGGTTCTTTTTGTGGGAGAGATAGACGGTAAAATACATATTTCCATCTTTTGTTATATTTAACAATTCCAGCTGATCGAAGAATTCGAAGATGTTGAGAGGCAGCGTGCTTCGAAATACGAAATTCTCTAGCTATTTCATAAACTGCAACACTCTTTCTCTTCTTAATAAATGCAAGGATTTTTAAGCGCCTTGCACTTGCTACAGCCTTTAACCTTTGTTCTAAGTTTTGGTAGTCAGTCATAGTTGTTTTACGTTATTCTTAATAAAACAGTTGCGCAACTGTATTACTGATATATTCCACGGTAGAAATAACTGAATATAATAATGCAGATATCAATATTCCTATATACTTATCATATGCAAGAACGCCTACCGCCTTCGTCATGCTTCACATGGACTTCGGTGGGCAGGCCAAAAAATCCTTTATAAATCATGATTGAGAGATTACAGAAGATATTGTCGGCTAGAGGAATTTGTTCGCGTCGAAAAGCAGAAGAGTTTATCGAAAAAGGATTGATCAAGGTCAATGGAAAAGTAGCGGAGCTTGGTCAAAAGGCAGATCCGAAAAAAGATAATATTGAAGTTGATGGTGAAGTAATCGAATCCAGAAAAGACTTAGTCTACTATGTGATCAACAAGCCAAGGGGGATTATTACGACTAATGCAGAGCGCAAGACCCAAGAAACCATAATTAGTTTACTTCCGAAAAAGCTGCAGGGAAAAATATTTCCAGTTGGACGTCTTGATAAAGAATCGTCAGGCCTACTGCTTCTGACAAATGATGGTGTACTTGCTTACAGGCTGACTCACCCCAAATTTGATCATGAAAAAGAGTATGAGGTTATAACAGTCAGAGAGATTACAGACGGCGCATTAAATAAGCTCAAAAAAGGAATGACCATCTCGGGATCCAAAACAAAACCCGCAAAAATCAAAAGAATCAGTCAGAATAAATTCACTATAGCCCTAACAGAAGGGAAAAACCGCCAAATCAGAAGAATGTGTCAAAAGGTCGGATGTCCCGTTAAAGAACTTAAAAGAATCAGAATAATGACACTCAAAAATCTTAGATTGAAAGAGGGGGAGGTGCGTGTACTCAGTCAAAAAGAAAGGGAGAGCTTACTTGAGTCCATCGGACTTTAATCAACGTATAACCATTGTTCTATGGTATTGTTTAAATGTCTTATTTCATCGGGGTGATTTTTTCTGTATATTTCTTTTTCATTATTCAATTGCAGAAGATGGCTATCAATATCCTTGATTAATAAACCAAAATCATTATGTATGCTAGTAGCACAGACATTCATAATACAATCAAGAATCAATGAACTTGCGTTTTTCTTCATATGAGCGGAATCTCTGTAGTATTGCATTGTAATATTTGGATCAAAAAGATCGGGAATATTCTCTGTATTAATTGAATTATAACCATCGAAGTCCCATATGTGTATTTGTTTAGTACTTGAATGTTTAATGGATTCTTCCTGTACTATTTTGAAAACTTCCCGTTTCCATTCTTCATATTTAGGCCATAGTCCTTCGGAATGCAAGAATTCATAACTTATTGCATGCGATGGCAGAAAAACTATGATGATTTCAATATCATTATTTCCAGCTATTTTGACAATGTTTTTAAGATAATTGAGCGAATTATTCATTTTTGTATTATCGTCTTTCAATGCAGTCTTTATTAATATCTTAGAACGACGCGAAAAAATTTCCTTAGTGATCTCCAGGGTTTTTGTGGAGGATATGCTATGGGGCGCAGTTTTGTATATTGCTCGTATGGAATTAAATAAAGACTGTTCGGAAAACAGCAAATGATATTTATCTTTAATTAATTGTAATTGTTTGCGCATGTAAGGCGTTTTTTTTCCGCTAGGTAAAACAGCCAAACGGGATTCTTCGAAATCAGGTTTGGGGTTCTTGAAGAACATTATGTAATCTAGGCCTATGATTATTTTTTTCAATGGAGTTGTTGCATTTGCATGTTGCAGATATCTGAAAGTTTCATAAATATTTATTCCGGGGAGTGAGGCATTGTAAGTATTGATTGTGCTTAATGAAGGATGGTCTGGATCGATTTGCCTTGCTTTGGAATTTCCAAGTATTATTAATTCCGGTTCAAATTTTTCCAGTGCTATTGCCGTGTGCATTCGGTTGTGTTTTTTGGCATGAGTTGGTGTTTCCCGTATGGGATCTGAATGGAAGATTTTGTCTGGATCTATGCCCCAGTTAAACAGCGCAACAATTATGGATGGGATAATAAAGCCAATGGCAAACTTACAAAATTTATTCATTAAAACTGAAAGTAAATAAATTCCTGAATATTGGTTATTTGCACGATTGCCGATAGGGCAATGCACCCTATTATTAATCCATAGGTAAAAGTGATCTCTCGCTTTTTTATCCACTGTTCAGTTGTTGGTAAAATCCACACTATTAGCATCGCAAATACAATCCATAGATTTTGTGTATCCTTAATATCTAAAAAATTCAAAGTATTAAAGTTGAATAATGTTTTATAGAAATGCAAAGCTGAGTTCAATGTTTCGGCGCGAAACAAAACCCAGGCCAGTGTTATAGACAGAAAAGTAATTGGAATTGATAATTGTGTTTTTAAGTTGATCCTCATATTTGATCGCTTCCAAACATAGTTAATAACAAGAAATAGTCCGTGCAGACCTCCCCATAAAATAAATCCCCAAGCACTGCCGTGCCAAAGCCCTCCTAGGAGCATGGTGAATTAATGTTCTAAATTTTCTCTTTCGGTTACCTCCTAACGGGATGTACAGATAGTCTCGCAGGAATCTTGATAGTGTAATATGCCACTTGTGCCAGAATTCGCGAACATTGAGCGACTTGTATGGAGCATTGAAGTTTTGTGGTAGACGGATTCCAAACAACATTGCGCTTCCTATAGCCATGTCTGTGTATCCGGAAAAGTCGAAGTAAATCTGAAAAGAAAATGCTAGTAAGCCAAGCCATGCTTGCGCAGAAGAAACACTTCCGCTTGTTATATCTGAAAAGACAGGATCAGCGATCAAGGCAAGGCTGTCTGCTAATACTACTTTCTTAAAAAGACCTATGCTTAATATGCTAATTCCTAATGCAATGTTGTTGCCTCTTATTTTTCCGAATAGTTTATCTTTGAATTGAGGAAACATCTCGTGGTGACGGATTATCGGTCCGGCAATAAGTTGTGGAAAGAATGTCACAAACAAAAGATAATGCATAAATGGGTGTTTTTTTGCATTGCCTTTATATAAATCAACCAAATATCCGATTTGCTGGAAAGTGAAGAAAGAAATAGCAAGTGGTAGAATTATTGTTTCTAAATTAAACGATGTTTTTAGGCTTTGGTTGATGGTATCAATAAAGAAATTAGCGTACTTGAAATAGCAGAGAAGGCTCAAGTTCAGGACAACGCCTGCAGTAAGGATTAATTTTGAAGAATACTTGTTAAGATATCGGCTTATAATAAAATTTGCAGTTGCTGAAAACAGAAGAAGCCACAGATAGGCGGGATTCCACCATGCATAAAAAAATAAAGATGCCGCAATCAGCCATGCCATTATCGCATTGCGATTCCCTATTTTTCCAAGAATCACATAACCGACCAGTACAGCCGGAAGGAAGCCGTAAATGTATGTAAGGGAGTTAAAGAGCATGGATTTAGGTGGATTGTAGTTGAGATTGGGAAATTATACATATATTTGATATTCTGTTGTTATGAAAATCATCCCCCATGGTGCTGCGCGCGAAGTAACTGGTTCGTGCCACGAACTTAGAATAGAAACCGACTCCGGTATAAAACGCATTCTTCTAGATTGCGGGCTTTTCCAGGGCAAGCGATCAGAAGCGGCAGTTAAGAATGTAGAGTTCCCTTTCGATCCTGCTATTGATATCGATGCAGTTGTATTAACTCATGCTCATATGGATCATGTAGGACGCATTCCGCTCCTATACAAAAAAGGTTACCGCAACAAAGTGCTTTGCACGTATGCATCCAAAGATCTTGCTGAAGTAATGCTCATGGATAGCGGATATATTCACGAGAAGGATGAAGAATATTTTCAAAAACACTTAAAAGACTCAATGATAGACTTCGATGGCCCTCTTTATACTCAACAGGATGCCATTGATTGCATAGAGATATTTCAAGGAAGGAATTACAACGACTGGTTTGATGTTTGCAAGGGGGTAAAAGTCCAGTTCATAGAAGCAGGACATATTGTTGGAGCTGCCATGCTTGTTTTTGAAATCCTTGAAAAAGGAAAATTGCATCGAGTTGGATTCACGGGAGACTTGGGAAGAAACATGCTTCCAATAATCCGAGATCCCGCAGAAATGCCTCCAGTGGAAACATTAATTTGTGAAAGCACATATGGCAACAGAGAGCACGAAGATATTACAACTGCCAAGGGACACTTAAAGGAGATGATTATTAAAACTGCTAAGAGAGGAGGAAAGGTTATGATCCCCGCATTCTCGTTAGAGCGAACGCAGGAAATCGTATACGACTTGCATGTTCTTTGGGATTCCAAAGAAATTCCAGCAATACCAATTTACATCGATTCACCATTAGCTACCAGAGTTACAGAGGTATTCATGAAGCATCCGGAATGTTACGACAAGGAGCTGTACGAGAAATTCTTAGCCAAAGCACATAATCCTTTCAAATTTTCTCTGGTTAGATACACCGAATCAGTAGATGAAAGTAAAAAATTAAATACTATGCCCGGACCAATGGTAATAATGGCTGGTGCCGGGATGTGCGAAGCAGGGCGTATTCGCCATCATTTGAAAAATGGAATAGATGATCCGAAGAATGCAGTTATTGCTGTAGGTTACATGGCGGAAAACACTCTTGGGCGAAGAATAGTTGATCCGGAGGTTCATGAAGTAAAAATATTTGATGAGATTTTTGCAAAGAAAGCCGAAGTAGTATCAGTTAATGCCTATTCTGGTCATGCGGATATGGCAGACTTGGATAACTTAGTTATGAATGTTAAAGATGTTAAGAAGATAATCTTGGTACATGGGGAATCGGAGGGGATGGAGCCATTCGCAACCAGGATTAAGAATGCACGAAAGGGAGTTGAGATTGTGATGCCGGAGAGAGGGGAAGAGATTGTTGTTTAGTAATATCATTAAAAAGCAGTTTGTATGAAATTTGAAGAAATATTTGACCGGCATTCCTTCAGAAAGAGGGAGAATATTGTATGAGTTTATTTTAGATTCTAATATGCAAAATATCTTGGAATTAGGATTTGCACATGGAAAATCAACATTGTATATGGCGGCGGCATTAGATGAGATTGGCAGAGGTTCTGTCATCACAATTGATAAACAAAATGCCAAAGAACGCGATCCCAATATAATCGCTTTGCTTGAAAATGTAGGTTTGAAACAATACGTAGATCCAATTTTTGCCAACAGGTCTTATACTTGGGAATTGATGAAGTTAATTGAAAGAAATACGCATAACAATTATTGTAAACCATTATTTGATTTCTGTTTCATCGACGGTGGACATACTTGGGATGTTACAGGTTTTGGTTTTTTATTGGTTGAAAAACTTTTAATGCCAAATGGTTGGATATTATTTGATGATTTAGCATGGACAATAGAATCTAGTGCGAGAATACCTGATGCCAGAAAAGAACAAATACCGGAAGAGGAAAGAAAAACTGCGCAGGTAGGCAAGGCATTTTCATTATTGGTTAAACAGCATCCCAATTTCCATAATTTTAAAGACGATGGCTGGTGGGGCTGGGCTCAGAAAAAGCCATTCGAGGAGCAATCTCATTGATTAGTTGTAATGCCGAAAGTGGAGTCAGAAATTGTGATCTAAGTGATCAATTACTTCTTCGTGGCTTGTGACTTGTGACGTGTTATATCCAATTTTTTAACATGCCCTCTCCTTTTGAGTTGCTCCAAAATGTCTTCGCCAGGATGAACATTTTTAAGCGCGCTAAGTCGAAGCAGACAGAGGTTTATATTATTGTCAGAAAGTACTGCGGAAACATTGCTATCCATTTTTTCAAACAGCTTTTCTGCAATATCAGATTCGTAGGTCGTATCTTCGCCAACCATAAAAATAAGTTCTGTGTCGCAAGAATTAATTAGTACACTTATTGCACGTAATTCATTAAGTTTTCTTGAACTTTTCTTAATTGTATAGAGGCGAGTATAGGTGGTCTTTTTTGACTTCAGTTTAGATAGCTCATCTTTTAATCTTGTTTCAAAAGATTTATCTCCACTTGTATCAACAAAAATAATGCGAGAATGGTCTTTGTTGATGTTAACAGTTTTTAATTGATGTATATATGAATCTAATTTTTTATGATCTCCGGAAAAGATTGTAAAAATAGTCAAAGGTTGAATCTTAAGGGATGCATCATCCATATATCTTCGCCTTGTTGATGTGTTAGTCATACTTTTATCATGCACTCGATATTTAACATATGTTCGTGCCTTTTTTGCTTTCCATCTAAGCCTTAAAACACGTCGGTAAAAATCCCAATCTTCTGCAATAGAATCAGGAATTGTTTTGTATCCATCAACCATATCAAAAGCTTTTCGTCTTATTAGAGCATGGGAAGATATAAAGTTCGTACGCTCAATACGATCAAGTTTGAATTCGGATGTCCTCCAGATAAATCTTTCATTTTCAAAGTGCTTCATGTTTCCGTAAACGATTGCAACAGAAGGATCCTGCATTTGTTTCAAACATCGTTTTATGTAATGCGACGGCAGAATGTCATCAGCATCCAAGAAAAGGAGAAAGGCACTGCTTGTATTCTCTGCTCCTTCATTTCTGGCTTTGGCTAGATTTCTATGATTGCATTTTATGTATCTCACTCCTCTATCCGAGAACGTTGATGCTATCTCGGCAGTATTATCATCTGAGTCATCATCCACGATCAGAATTTCAGTTGGTTTAAATGTTTGATTAAGAACACTTTCTATTGCTTCAGGAAGAAAATGTGCGTAATTGTGACATGGAATGATTACTGCAACACTTAAGTCCGATAAGAAAGCTTTTGGTTGAATGAAACGGCTGTCGGGACAAAAAATAGTTTCCGCGGGCCATAGAGTTCCAAGTAATCTATGGCGGACAAATAGCACAAATCGTTCGCACGGTTTATCCGCTTTAATCCAGTGTTTCTTAATAAAACCAAATAGTTTATATGGAAGATGCCAGCGTATGGTGTTAATGAATTTCTGCATGCTTGGGTTCTTTTTTTCCTGGGAAAGACTTCTTTGGGGATAACGGTGAGCGATTAGTTTTCATATGGTCTACTTCTACGTCCCAGTTACATAGAACATCACCCTTCATTCTCAAATGCGCAAAAGCATTGTAGTCATACCAATGTGGGGGTTTTTCGTAGCTGCGGGTATAGAATGGGAAAGATTCAAAAGCAGATGCTCTTATCATCGAACAACCAAACCCGGCTCCATCCACCTTTTCTATACCACTGCTTTTTCTGGCCGGATGGCTTGGGTAATCATCTTTTCCAAGTTTCCATACGGTTTGATATCCTTGTAGATGGCATGGATAGGAAGCAACAACTGCAACAGTCTCTGATCTTTCAATTGTCTCAATCAGCATTTTTAGAGAATTGGGAGAAAGTGCAATATCATCCTCAACTACAAGAATAAATTCAGTATCACATGAAACTATCATATGATTATATGCATAAACTAAAGCCATATCATGATAGTACTGAACAGTTAGGCTTTTTACGCGATTATGTATCAAACTTTGTGGTGAGTGGCTCCAGGATTTAGGAAGTGGAGCAGAGGTATAAGTTATTCTTCCGAAATCTAATAAAGATAGCTTCATTTTAAGTAGATTTGCGAATTCCTCATTGTTGCTTGTGTCGAAACAGTGGAGACGAATCAGAGAATGATCAAAATCAAGATTCTTAAGGGCATCAATATATTTGTCCAGCACTTCTCTGCGTCCCGCGAATGGTGTGAAAATTGTTATTGGGTTATGCATCAGGCGTGCAGTTTGCCAATACTTCAATTTTGCCTTATCAAATGTGGGCAATCGATTATTTTTGTGTTTTCGTTGCCGGACTGTTGTTTTCGCTTTCTTAGCCTTCCATTTAAATTTAAGCATTCTTCTGTACAGATCCCAGTCTTCATTTGGGGTGTTTGGTGTAATCCTGTATCCGCCCACCATATCAAATACTTGTCTGCGAATAAGTGCATGTGATGAGATGTAATTTCGTTTCATTAATGCTTCACGATCAAACTCAGGCGCTCCAAAAATATTATCATCGTTACCAAAGAACTTGATATCTGTGTACGCAATAGCAACCGAAGGGTCCACCATGCATTCACGACATTTTTCTATGTAGTCAGGGGCAAGTACATCATCTGCATCCAGGAAAAGGAGTAATTGAGACACGGTATTCTTTGCTCCTTCATTTCTGGCTCCGGAGGGATGTCGATGATTACATCGAATGTATTCAACACCTTGATGACGGTACAGATCTGCGACTTTCGCGGTATCATCGGTTGATGCGTCGTCAACAATAAGTATTTCTGCAGGTAGAAACGTCTGTTGGAATACGCTTTCTACGCATTCCTGCAAGAATTTGCCATAATTGTGGCAGGTAATTATGACCGCTGTATTTGAGCAAGGGTCTATAGTCTGTACGGTTGCACTTGGTACTGTGACACGCTGAGTTTTGCCAAGAGTACGAAATAATTTGGCTTCCAAAATTCTAAACCACTTGGTCCATTTCCAGCTTTTAGATTTGATAATTCTTTGAATGAGAACCTCTTTCTCTGCGATTATCTGCTGCAATTTTTCCGCTGATGACGAATGCTCTTCCATGGGGGGCTAGTCTAGCTTAGGATGTCAACAATATATACTACATCAACCATTTTTTATCCCATATCCTGATTTTCTTTGCATAGGCGCGCCAAAATGCGGTACAAGCTGGTTGCATGCCAATTTGCGGCGACACAAGCAGATTGTTGTGCCATATATAAAAGAAATTCATTATTTTGATGGCCAGTCGCATGGTTTGCCAAATGATTTTATCAGACGTCTTTTCCACAAGAGAGTTGGTTATTGGAGAAGGTCCCTAAAAAGACAAATATTTAAGAAAGTTACTTTAAAAAATATGCAAAGGGCTAAGTGGCTTCTCAATTATGCACTAAGGACAAGAAACGATAAGTGGTATGCGTCGCTTTTTAATCCTGATACAGGTCAGGTTGCAGGAGAGCATTCCCCTGGATATTACTGCTTGCCCTGCATGCATGTGGAGCGAATTCACAAGATGATGCCTGAATGCAAAATCATTTATTTAGTAAGGAATCCTGTTGAGCAAATTTGGTCCATGGTTAAGTTTATGAATTTTAAAATTCAAAAAAAAGAATTTGAAGATATTTCGTTGGATCAGATTAAGGAGATGTGTGTTGATAATTACAGGATTCATAATACAGATTATCTATTTCATTTGGCCAATTGGGAAAAGTTTTTCCCAAAAGAAAATATATTCTTAGGTTTCTATGATGAAATAAGGGATTGCCCAGATCAATTGTTATTAAGAATATTTGATTTTCTTGAGGTCGAGAAGTCCGAAGATCATATTTATCCGATAGTCAGAAAAATTATTAATAAAGGTCCAGAATACGAGATTCCTGATAACATCAGGGTATTACTTGGACTGAAAACCTACGACATTTTAAAAGGGCTTCATGAGCGTTTTGGGGGCTATGCAACCAAATGGCTTGAGGAGGAAACGGAATTTCTTGAAAAGCACGGAGCGCTTCCCGAGTGTGATTTAAATATTCAAAAAACTTCCAATAATATCTGTGCCGTATCCTGATTTTCTCTGCATTGGCGCAAATAAGTGCGGAACCACTTGGTTTCATTGGAATTTAAAGAGGCATAACCAGATTTCATTGCCATATATAAAAGAGATTAATTATTTCGATAATCAAGCCGACAGTATTCCTAATGGTTTTATTGGACGTTTATTTAGCAGTAAAGCCGGGACATGGAAAAGGCAATTAAAAAAACAGTTGTACATATCGAATAATTATAAAGATATAAAAAGAATGAAATGGATGATAAGATATTTTTTCGGATTCAGGTCGGACAAATGGTATTCATCTCTTTTTTGTCCCACCAATGATCAGATATCAGGAGAGGTTACACCTTCTTATTATTGCTTGGATTATGAACACGTTGAAAGAATTCACAAATTGATGCCGGATTGTAAAATCATTTTCCTAATGAGAAATCCTGTTGAGCAAATATGGTCAATGGTTAAATTTGTGAGTTTTAAAGTACTCAATAATAAATTCAATGATGTTCCCCATATAGAATTGAAGAAATTATGTGATTGCAGTGATCGTCTTAGAAAATCAGATTATCTTATGCATTTGTCCAATTGGGAAAACCTGTTTCCTAAGGAGAACATATTAATAGGGTTTTATGATGAGATTAAAGATTGTCCGGAGGAGTTCTTGCGCAAGACATTTGATTTTCTGGGTGTTGAACATACTCAAGATAATGCCTATGCGGTTGCACAAAAAGTTATTAATAGTGGTCCCAAATTAATTATTCCTGATGATATAAGGGTGATATTGGCGCAAAAAACATATGGAATTTTGCAGAGACTCCATGGGCGGTTTGGAGGCTACGCGACCAAATGGCTGGAAGAAGAAACAGAATTTCTAAGAAAGCACAGTGCTCTGTCGGAGGACGAGTCGCCATCATCATTACGGTCCGCAAAGTACTGTTGTACTGCTTGATGCATACGCGGTTTGTTTGACGACCAGTGATACAAACCATTTTTTCCAATTTTAATGTCTTTTTCCGGGTCAAAATTGTAATCGAATATATATGCATCGCGCTTTAAATACTGGCGATTTGCTATTTTTCCATGCCAAAGGTGATAAATGTCTCCTTCAATGAAGCCAACGTTTTTGTTTATCTCAACAAATACTTTTTTTGCCCATTTCAAATAATCATTTCTGAGCGGACCATTCAGGTTTTCCTGAGCGTAAGCGTGTTTGAAATTTCCATAAAATGCGAGCGCCATCAAAAAGTCATTGGCTCCGAGTACATGAGAGTCATATAACATGTGACGCTCCAAAAAATCTCTTCTTCCTGCCCAGGCAAATCCCGGATGCGAAGTTTCTGTAGAATATTTGTTTAGGTTATTCTTTTTAAGTGAGTATCCGATATGAGTATTCTTTGTTAAATCCATATTACCTTCTTGATAGCAATGCACATTGCTGAAGCATTGTATTATTTTGCAGTGTTTCAGTAACTCGCTGGCTTCCTCTGCCCATTTGCGGTTTTCGAAGATAACATCTGCGTCAAGCCACGCGATTGTGTCGTATTCTTTTGGCAGAGTTTTAATTAAAACATTCAATGCGCGTTCTTTATGCCACATTACATCCTCAGTTCGGATTTGTAATGTTCGATTGTCTTTGTTCAAATCAAACTCTTTATCTCCGAAGGCAATTTCTACAGTCCAGAGGTCAAGACCCTGCGAACGGATCTCATCCGCGAATATTTTGTAATTGTTAAGCAATGTGGAGTATCCGGCGAAGTTAAAGTATGTTGTAACTATTGCTAGTTTTCCCGGTAGTTGTTGACTAAATAGGTGCATAATACAAAACTAAGCTTGGTTAAATGGTAGCACAGATCAAAGCATCGGCTTGCCTGCTATCCTGGCAGCGTCCGTACAATATGCAACGGATTGTCGATCATTTGCAAATGATGCCATTTATAGATGAAATTATCATTTGGAATAATAATTCAGTTTCGCTTTCGGTTGATGGGGATAATGTCAGAGTTATTCAAAGCGAGAGCAATATTGGTGGCTACGGAAGATATTTATGCGCTAAGCAGGCGAAAAATGATGTGATATACACGCAAGATGATGACTGGATTGCTTCGGATATAAATATACTTTACGAAGCATTTTGCTCAGATTCTTCGAAGATAACTCACGGACTTATTAGTAAACACTTTAAGGGTAAAGAAAAATTTTATCGCGGGTCTGCACAAGTGGCTTATATGGGATATGGAGCATTCTTTAAAAAGGAATGGATTCAAGTTCTGGAATCGTATGTGAATATGTTTGGAGAAGATTATTTACTTTGTAAACATGCGGACTGGATATTTCCGCTTCTTAGAGACCAAATACATAATACGATTGAAGTGAATGCTGAGCAGTTAATAGGGAAGAATGGATTGGAAGCTTTGTGGATAGGTGAAAATTTTTGGACAGATGCCGAAGAAGCGGAGAGAAGAGTTTCGAAAATTCTTGGGAAAGTTATCCACAAAGAAAAACTGGGAGCTAAAACTAATTCTGTTAAAATCTTTCGTGTGCACAAAAATCCAATCAGAAAATATATCCTGGATAAAGCGGGAAAAACAGGGGTGCCCGTAAAGATTGAATCGGAAGAGCTTCTAAGGCATGCGGAGAAGGTAGGAAGTATAATAGGTAATACGCAAAAGAAACTATTTGATAGCGGGCAGAGCTTCAAAAAGGCGTATTATGAAGACGAAGAGGCTCTGAATAGCCCATGCCTTAGCGATATTATTAAAAATTACGATGAGTTAAAAAATAATCTACGCGGTACTGCACTTGAGCCAATGTTAGTATAAACTTACAACTCTAATGATTGGTAAAAATGTAATTATCAAGAGAATCGCCAGATCTCCTAGGATGTATCTGGAAGTTATGCCGAACCATTTTTTGTGGATGGGAAAAAATCAAAGACGCGTTTTTTTCAGGCTTCTTCGTCAGGTTATTAAGCGAAAAGTATCCGGAGCCATTCTGGAAGTTGGAGTGGCTGAAGGACACACGTCCGCGTTTATTGCACGCGTGATGAGACATTTAAATTGCAAAAAAGAATTTCACGTTTACGACTCTTTTAAAGGTATGCCTTCTCCTTCTGTAGAAGATGGTGAAGATAATATGCTGAGCGAAGGCGATCTTGCTGTTAAAAAAGGGAAATATAAATGTGTTTTTAGGAATATGATTGGTGGTGAATTGCCGATTATTCATCAAGGATGGATTGAAAATACAATGCCGAAGGAACTTCCGGAAAAAATTGCTTTTGCTTACATAGATGTTGATTTTTATAAGCCTACTTTGCACGCGCTCGAGTCAATTTATCCCCGATTAAGTCCTGGTGCTGTTGTGATTGTTGATGACTACAATCATCCTCGGCTTGCGGGGATTGCACCGGCAGTCGAAAAATTCTTTGCAGACAAACCGGAAGAATTTATCGTCATTCCTCCATGCGAAGATTATACGGATAATAAATCCCAGGTATATTTCATCAAAGCCCAATCTCACCAGCAATCTCCTTCATCGCATTCAGAGTAATTTCAACAAACTCATTTAGTTCAATCTCCAGTAGCTCCTCGCATTTCCTTATCTGCGTGCGATCTACTTGGGCGGCAAAAGCTTTGTCTTTCAATTTCTTGGTTACACTTTTTACTTTTACATCTTCCAGCTTTTTGCTTGGTCTGACGAGTGTTACGGCGATGATAAATCCGGTCAGTTCATCAACACAGTAAAGAGTTTGCCTCAGTTTCGACTCAAGCGGATGTTCACCTCCGTATTTCTCGGCATAGTGCGATCGAATGTCAGCCATTAGCTCATCTTTATTCTCAATCTCACCAATAAGCTCATCCAAAGTCTGCCCGCAGTGCTCCTCCATATCTTTTTCCAGATGATCCCAGTCCAGATCATGAAGCATGCCGGCAACTCTCCACGTATCAGGATCGCCTCCGAATTTTTTTGCGAACACTTCCATCACAGCACCTGTTGCAATCAAGTGCTCCTTAATTTTATCTGCATGTTCCTCCAGTAGCCCATGTGCAGCAGGAAGCAAGTGACCGTACTGCGCATGTTGTAGTAATTTCTTATCATCTTTCGATGGTTTCTTTGCAGGGATTTTGTCAGAATCTTCAACTTCAGGTTTCATAAGAGGGAACAGTACTACCTCTCTAATATTTGTCTGCTGAGTGAGCAAAGCAACAATTCTATCAATTCCCATTCCGAGTCCTGAGCAAGGGGGGCAACCATATTCAAGGGCTTTAACAAATTCATCATCTTTTCCATGCGCCTCGCTATCACCTTCATCTTTAGCCGTACTTTGCATTTCGAATCTGTTGGCCTGATCAACCGGATCAACAATCTCTGAATAAGCATTCACAATTTCCCACCCGCATACCACAAGCTGGAATCTATCAGTTACATCCGGATTTTCGTCATTCCTTCTGGATAGTGGAGACAGCTCAACAGGATGATTAGTAAGGAATGTCGGTTGATTAATCTTTGGACGGCTGACCTTCTTGTATAACTGATCAATCAAGTTGCCAAGGCCAAGCGATTCAATATCAACTTCAAGTCTTATCTTTTTGTTCTTAATAGCTGACCTGAGCTCGTCAGCAGTCTTAGTCGAGTTGATATCAATGCCACAATCACGCTTGATTACTTCTGCAATGCTAACTCGTGGCCAGGGTGGTTTGAAATCCACTTCAACCAACTTTCCGTCCCGGTCAGGAATTTTGATTTTTGTTGAATCCATTAAATCTTTGACCAGAGTTGAAAGCATTTTTTCCGTGAACTTCATATTATCCTCATAATCCCAATACGCCGAGTAGTGTTCGACCATCGTAAAGTCCTGCAGATGGGAAGGATCCAATCCTTCGTTTCGGAAACATCTTGCAACTTCGAATGTCTTGTCAAAACCTCCGACCAAGCATTCCTTCTGAAAAGTTTCTCCGGCTGCAATCCTCAAAAACACATCCATGTCGTAAGCTTTATGATGGGTTACGAATGGAGTGGCCAACGCACCCGAAGCAGTATTTGTCAGCGTTGGAGTTTCAACTTCGATAAAATCATTCTTCCAATAAAATTCTCTTAATTTCTTAATAAACAGACTTCTGAATACAAAGCGCTCCATCGTTTCGCGGTTGCTCATCAAATCCAGATACCTTTGCCTCCACGCTGTTTCCTGATTCGCAATTCCGTGCCACTTTTCCGGAGGCGGGCGCAAGGCTTTTGTCAGAAGCGACCATTTTTTGACCATTATTGTTGGTTCACCCTTCTTTGTTTCAAAATATTCGCCCTTAATGCCAACAACGTCTCCCAAGTCAATCAGGGAGACAGCGCGCTCATACTCCTTTTCTCCGACTTCGTCCTCTTTGAATGCAATCTGCATTCTTCCCGTATAATCTTGAAGAGTCGCAAAGGTCATTTTTCCCATTTGTCTGAACAACATCACTTTTCCGGCTATGAAGCACGATTTTCCCTTTTTAAGCTGTTTTGCATCAGCAAGCATTTTTGTCCGTTTGAAGTTTGCCATGTAAGGCTGACCTCCTTCGTCACGGATTTGTTGTGCCTTTTTCAGACGGAATTCATCCATATGTAAAGCATATCGTTTATTTATTCTATATTCCACATATTCTATGTAGCATACACCTGTTTCTCTTGCCATATCCCAACTTCCTCATAATCGGCGCCCAAAAGTCCGGTACCACTTGGCTTAGCGTAAACCTAAGACAACATCCACAAGTTCACATGCCGACAATTAAAGAATTGCATTATTTCAATATTATGGAGGAGGGAATTCCAACTTCGCTTTTTGGAAGAATTTTTGACAAAAGAAATTGGAGATGGAGGTATTTTTTAAAATTACATTCTAAACTTGGTTTTAAATATAAAAGTATTCGCAAAAAGTACAGATGTCTTTTTGGGAGAATGAATGATGAATGGTATTCATCCAGATTCAGGCCAAAGAATAATCAAATTGCCGGCGAAGGAACGCCTGAGTATGCATCTCTTAAGGTTGAAACTATCAGACATATAAAAGATCTTATGCCTGATTTAAAAATAATTTATCTACTCAGAAATCCTGTTGATCGCGCATGGTCATCTGTATTTACAATGTTTAAAGTCTGGGGTAAGTCAGTCAATCTCTCGGACGAAGATGAACTTATGTCATATCTGGAAGGATCCTATCAACGTTCTCTTGGTGCTCATATTCAAAACTTAGATAGATGGATGCAAGTTTTTCCTAAGGAAAGAATTTTTATAGATTATTTTGAGAATATTGCTTTGAATCCGGATGATTTGTTGGTGTCAATCTTTAAGTTTCTTGGAATCAGAGAAGATGCAAAATATATTCATGCTTTATCTCGCCAAGTTATTATGTCTGGACCTGGAATTGAAATGCCGGAGAAAATCAGGAAATTCCTATCAGAAATGTACATTGATGACTTGAGGCTTTTGCACGAAAGATTCGGTAGTTATGCAACTAAGTGGTATGAACAAGCTCAGGAGTATTTGAAATGCCCTCCTCTTGCCTATTCCAAAAGTATTTCTTCACCTCGTGATGAAGTACTGGTTTATCCGTAGCCCATTGCAATAATCCATTGCTCCCGATTGCGATGTC
The DNA here is from genome assembly GCA_030750465.1 of Candidatus Peribacteraceae bacterium. Lineage (GTDB taxonomy): Bacteria > Patescibacteriota > Gracilibacteria > Peribacterales > Peribacteraceae > UBA2144. The sequence goes on along the minus strand of JASMHZ010000012.1, from coordinate 19,727 downwards.
AACTTCGGGATCAAAATCGTTGTCTTTTAATATTTGAATTCTCTGATCGTACATACGATTAGCGTATTCACCATGCCACAAGTGATTAATGGAGCCGCTCACGTAGGATATATTTCCTCGCACAACGGGATAAATACGGTTTGCCCATTTGTTGAAATGAATAGCCATGGATTCACCCATATTATTTCTGATGTAATGGTGCTTTTTCCATTTGCAAAAGGCTATGGTCATAAGAGAATCTCCACCACCTGTTATGTGACCAGAATACAATTCATATTTTTCAAAAATTTCTCTTCGTCCCGCCCAGGCGCATCCAGGTTGGTAATAGAACAAGTTGCTAAAACATGGAAGAGAATTTTTTACCGCAAATCCAATTGATGTTTTTACCCTTGAATAATTGTTGCCTTCTTGGCTCAGACTAAGAAGAGTTTCGAAGCATTGAACCACAGGATATTCTTCGAGTTTCGATGCGGTCTCGCTTAGCCAATTGTTATTATTAAAAATTAGATCAGCATCTACCCAGACGATCTTGTCATATTCTTTGGGCAGGTTTTTAATCAGAACATTAAGTGCTGCTTCTTTTTGCCACAAAATATCAGATGTTTGTATTTGAATGGTTTTTTCATTTTTGGGAAGAAAAAAATTATCATTCCCGAATACAATTTCGACTGCCCACAAATCCGCTCCCTGCCTTTTAACGTTCTCGGCAAATACTTTGTAATTATTTCGTGTTCTTTCATATCCAACTGAATTGAAGTGTGTTGTAAGTACAGCCAATTTGCCGGGAAGATGCATTCTTTGGTGTAACATATAGATATGAAACAGGGCATTAATATCCTATATCAGACTACGAAAGCAAGCTTTAAAATTCGCAATGCTGGGAGTTGCCTGGGGATTCTTTGGTATCTACTTGGGCCAATATTTACTTTCATAATCCTACTGCTTGTTTTTTCGCATAGGCTAGGGGAAAACGTGGATCATTACCCACTCTACCTTTTGTCGGGAATCATAATATGGAACTTCTTCAGTACTAGTACATCACGATCACTTACCTGTGTTTTTGGTCAGGCAGGTTTAATCAAGTCCTTACCGGTCAGGAGAGAACTTCTAGTAATATCGACTGTCTTGGATGTTCTAATATCTCATCTGTTCGAAATTGTAATTTTCTTTTTGATTGCGGCGTATTTTGGGGTTATTACATTTACGATTATATTTTTTCCGATTGTGCTAGTTCTTAACTTCATTTTTACACTTGGTGTGAGCTACGCACTTTCTGCACTGATATTTGTTTTTCGCGATTTGGGTCAAATCTGGTCCATCCTCACAAAGGTCTGGTGGTTTGCAACTCCGATTTTCTATGCATTGTATGAAGGAGGAAGAGGTGAGAAAGTAAGTATGTTTAATCCAATGTTTCATATTCTGGATATCTCACGAGATGCTTTAATATACAGCTCAGCTCCCGATCCAAAATCTTTGTTGATACTTGTTGCTTTCTCGTTTGGATCGTTGTTTATTGGTATCCTGATTTTCTGGAAACTTTATCCTCATTTTGCTGAATATGTTTGATACTGATGTCATCACCGTCAGAGATTTGTCAAAAATATTCACATTGCGTGGAGAAGAAACAGCACTTACACGTTTAATCAAATTCAGGGAACACCTCAGGCTTCCGCGCAAGTTCACAGCACTTAAAAACATTTCATTTAGTGTGGGTGATGGAGAGGTATTGGGAATAGTTGGGCGAAACGGCTCTGGTAAAAGCACCCTTCTAAGGATACTTGCAGGAATCTATCCTCAAACATCAGGTGACGTTCAAGTCAAAGGCAGAGTGGTTCCTCTAATTAATTTACAAGTCGGATTACAGCCGAAGCTTACAATGAGAGATAATATATTTTTGGTAGGATCTTTATTTGGGCTTTCCAGAAAGGAAGTTAAAACCAAGTTCGAAAGCATCGTCGAATTTGCGGAACTTAGAGATTTTGTAGATGTACAGATTTACCAATTTTCCAGTGGGATGCTAGCCCGTCTCGCTTTTGCTATTGCAATTCATTTGGAGCCTGAAATTATGCTGCTCGACGAAGTGTTTTTTGCCGGGGATGCTAGTTTTAGAGAAAAGAGCAGAGCAGAGATGGAAAAAATGGTAAAAGGAGATTGTACTGTTGTTATGGTTTCCCACCAGGAAGATCTGATTAAAAAAATGTGTGATCATGTTATTTGGTTGGAGCGGGGAGAGATCATATTGGAAGGGAATACGGATTATGTGACAGGCAAGTACTGTGAACATACAGTGATTAAAGACTCAAGGAGCAGCTCTATAAGTTACACGTAATTCACCGTCTGGTACCTGTTGCTCCTGGAGCTTATCAGCAGACTTAAAACCGCAGTCTAAAAGCATTGCCGCAAGCGATTCTTCGGTTGGCCAGAAGGAATAAGTATTTTTCCAGGCAGATAATAAGTGCTTAACACGCTCTGCTTGTGGCATATCCTCAGCAAACTCTTGGTATAGATGTCCTTCATATTTTCCAATAGATAATTCAGGTTTTCCAACACGTGTTTCGAAAATCGTTTCTGTGTGATTACATTTAGTAATTAGTTCTATCTGATCAGGCAATTCCAAATGATAAAGGAGCCACTATTCATCCGGTAATATTTTAAAATCCCTTACATCGCTCTTAATCCATTTAATTCCCGGTTTTCCACTCCATCTCTCTGTGCGTGCATCAACTGCCGTAACTTCCCATCCTTTACTATATGCTATTTCGGCCCAATTGCCGTGTCCTGATCCGAGATCAAGCAACTTGCCTTTCCGGTTTTTTAGAAGCCGGATTAGAACATTGTGTCTTTGTTCTGTGGAATACGATGTATTCATATACTTATGTCAGGTTACATCCTCCAGATAACACTCTCTGCAATAGATCTGCATTTCAGTGTCTTCCGGGAAAGTTGTCGTCACATCTTTACTGCATTGTTTACATTTGGATTCTCTAAGATTAGGTGGATTTTTTGTTGCAAGTCTTGCTAGGTGCCTGCAGTCAACACAATGTCTTGGGATAATCACATTGAATTTTTTGTAGAACGCTAGTTCTTGCTGGACGATACGATAATTATTGCCGCAGTTTTCACACGAAAGCGTTTGTTCCAGTATCCATTCATCAATTTCGGAAATATTATCAGGAATTTTATAACTTTGAGGCTTAGATTCTTTATTATCTTCATCTTGCCATCGATACCCTTTATCTATCGCATCATTTTTCTCGAGAGGGAAATATTCATGTGCAACTGTTTCGTTGTAGGCGTACGGTGCAATTTCAGGAGGAAAGAATTTGCCAAATTCACCTGTGCTTTGCATGTGCTCAATTATTTTTGGAAGCAATGATTCGTATTCCTCTTTACTGTATTGCTTGTTAAGAATGCAGTATTCATTGCGCTTAAGGCCTATGCATCCAAATATATTCTTAGACGAATTAATAAAGAACGAGTACATCACATCTCGACATTCGGAAGTCCTCAAACAAAATTGAACATTGTATGAAGCTGCAACTGCGGTTGTGTAATAGATGAGCTCGCTGTTGCGTCCTCCGCTATACGCATCCATTGAATCTTTATAAATCTTTACATCCCAAAGGTATCTACCGTCTTCAGAAAACTGAGTTCCAAAGCACATATGGCAGTCTTTGCAGTCAAAAAGATTGTCTCCTGTTGAATTTTCGCAGTTTACAATCATTAAGCTTCTGCGAATTGTCCTTTTTTTCATATCTGCAAACATTTCGTTTGCTGCATGCACCATGTATAAAGCTCCGGTATCAAATTCCTCAAGTTTTTTGTAGAAATCATCTTTAGAAAGCTGTTCATTCAAAAAGCAGTAACGTTTATTCCTTAGATTCGTACACATAAAACAATCCATGCAATTTCTACAGTCCATCATGTAGGCGGAGTCACTGCATTCACTGCAGAAATATAAATATTTTGAGTTATTGCAGTTCACACATTCAACACACTGATACAGACCGTCTGATTTTGTAATTTGCATGCAGTCCGCTGAGTTTGATGACTTGTTGCCACGGTATGTATAAAGAAGGTTTTGTGACATGTGAGTTCGCGAGCACATGTAGCAGTTACTGCAGTCGCGCATGTCATTGTTAAAGTCGCAGTTCTCCGAGCGTTCAACTCTGATTGAGGGAAGGGGAATCATCATTTCCAATTCTTTGAATTGCTGGAAGAACGGTTTATCAAAATCATAATCTCTCCCGTACTCCAGTGGATCAAACTCATCGGAGTACCAATAATCTTTTTCACAAACTTTGTGTGGAGAGTCAGGAGAAAAAATAGAAATAATATCTTTTCCGGTTACATCACATTTTCTGTAATAAAGTTTTCTTTCATTCCTAAAACTCATCCTTCTGAGCTGTCTGCAGTTCGGGCAAATATCCGGCGGAGCAAACACATACTTTTTTCCATCAATCTCTGGTGATACCTTCTCCAGAAAGTCTAAGTCAGCTTGTGTTACTTCAAAGCCGGCAGAGCAGTTTGCACAAGTATTAGTCATGACTTAAGTAGGATAACTTAGTATTGTGGATATATTCCACCATTTTTATAACTGTTCCCTTTCCACATAAACCCTATTTCAGCCCTAGTTCAAGCTGGAAAGTGAACTTAAGTGCCGGAAAATTTTGAGATGGTATTGACGGGAAATTCCGAGATGCCACTATTAGATACCGGCCCGCCCACCAACGTTTTACCCACCCCGTGGGGGGCGGGTGTATCTAGAGGTCTTTTTCAAGAAAGTATTTCTATAACAAAATCATTGACTCACCACGATATTTCCAATTACAGTGCTTCTACTGATGCGAGAAGCCTGGTAAGCCATTCTGGCTAAAGGCAATCTTATGTTCCTGTCCGACGTCTTATGACAACCCGGACTTCAAGAACCTCCAAGTGTCAGATTCTGTTTAAGCAATTTACTTCGATTCCACTCAGTACAAGTGTGCAAAGGTCTTATTGCAAAGAAAGCCGGCATGTCCAGGGTCTTCCTAGAAACAGGAGAGGCTGTGCCTGTAACATATTTGGAGGTTGAGCCGAATATCATTGTCAGAACCAAAACTGAGGAGAAAGATGGTTACAATGCGGTTGTTCTTGGGATTGGACCAAAAAAATGGAAAACAAGAAAAGGCAAAGAGCACACTAAATTCAAAGTTCAGAAAGAGTGGGAGGTTGAATCTCTGGAAGGATTGGATCCCGGAACTGAACTAACAGCGAAGTTAATTCCGGCAGAAAGCATTGTGACAGTAAGTGGTATAAGTAAAGGAAAGGGATTCCAGGGAGTTATCAAGCGTCATGGGTTTCATGGAGGGCCCAAAACCCACGGTTCACATAGCCACAGACGTGGAGGATCGATCGGAATGTGTGCATTTCCGGGTAGAGTCCTAAAAGGACAAAAAATGCCGGGTCGCATGGGAAACGATAAGGTAACTTTGAGTAAAAGGCCTGTTATAACCTCAGATCCGGAGAAAGGAGTGATTTGCGTTAAAGGCCCTGTTCCGGGTCCAACCGGCGCAACAGTTTTTGTTACCGTTGAATCTTCACCTGAATCCAAAGAATAATGACTATCGATGTTTACACTGCCACAGGCACAAAGAAGGGAACGGCAACATTGCCGAAGAACCTCTTCGAAGCTCCAATTAATGAGGGACTGATGCATCAGGCAGTCGTGAGACATCAAGGCAATCGCAGGACTGTTGTTGCGCATACAAAGGGAAGAGGTGAGATCCAAGGATCAACCCGCAAGCTTTTCGCTCAAAAAGGAACAGGGCGTGCTCGAAGAGGATCGATCAGAAGCCCGCTACTGCGAGGAGGAAACAAAGCTTTTGGTCCTCTTAAGAACGCTAACTACAGAAAAGATATGCCAAAGAAAATGAGGTGGGCCGCACTCAAATCATGTTTGTCTATGCAAGCTCAGAACAAAAAAATTATCGGTCTCGAAAATTATCCAGATACAATTAAAACAAAAGATATGATGAAGTTACTGGAGAAGCTCCCTGTAGATATTGGGAGAAAAATTCTCTTTGTGACGCCTCAGAATCACAAGGCACTTACACTTTCTGTTAGTAATATTCCAAAAGTAAAAGTAATTCAGGCGGGAGGGCTTAATGCGGAAGATGTATTGGGTGCGTGGCATATCGTCTTCGTTGTTGATGCATTGAAGGTGGTCGAAGAATTGTTTAGCACAAAAGAAAAGAAACAGGAGAGTCAGAAGAAACAGAAGAAACAGAAGAGTGAGGGCGATGATGATGCGAAAAAAGTTGATGCAAAAACAAAGAAATCCTCTGTTTCCTCTGATTCTTCTGTTTCCTCTGGTTCTTCTAAATAATATGGATCTCTCTCGCGTTATCATCGGCCAAGTTGTAACCGAAAAGGCAGAACGCCTTAAGGGTCAGCGCACGTACACTCTTAGGGTTGCTAAAAAGGCAACTAAAATTGATGTGAAGGCTGCACTTAAGAGGTATTACGATGTTGAGGCAGTGTCAGTTAGAGTAATGTGCGTAGCTGCAAAAACTAGAAGTTTCAGAGGTGGAGTGATGGAAAAGAGGCATCCTTTCAAAAAAGTTATGGTTACTTTGGAATCAAAGAGTAAGCCGCTTGATATTGCTACCTTCAAAACTTAAATGCCAATTAAGAAGCTAAAACCAACGAGCCCAGGACGACGTAGCATGAGTGTCATGACGACCGATCATCTTACCAAGAAGAGGCCAGAAAAGCGCTTATCCAAGGGCAAAAAGAGCCTGTCTGGTCGAAGTACATCAACAGGCCGTATATCAGTTAGGCATCGTGGAGGAGGACATAAACGACTTTATCGAAATATTGATTTCAAGAGATCAGACAAGGCAGGTATCCCCGGCAAAGTCGCATCTCTCGAGTACGATCCAAATCGTTCTGCATCAATTGCTTTGGTTAATTATGTCGATGGTGAAAAGCGATACATTATTGCACCTGACGGCCTCGTGGTTGGTGATCAAGTTGTATGTGGAGAGAGGACAAAGGTAAAAACAGGGAATAGAATGCAATTGAAGTTCATTCCTTCTGGTTACAAGGTTTACAATGTCGAGTTGGTTCCCGGAAAAGGAGGACAGATCGTCAGATCGGCTGGAACTTCTGCAACTCTTATGGGCATTGATGGAGATTTTGCTTTGATTCAACTTCCAAGCGGAGAAGCGCGAAAAGTTCGAAGCAATTGTTACGCATCAGTCGGTACTGTTTCCAATCCAGAGCACAATCTAGTTAGAATTGGAAAAGCAGGAAGACAAAGATGGCTTGGCAAGCGGCCTCAAGTTCTAGGGAAATCTATGAATGCTGCGGATCATCCGCATGGTGGAGGAGAAGGGCATGCTCCAGTTGGAATGAAGAAAGGGCCGAAGACTCCTTGGGGAAAGAAAGCCCTTGGTGTTAAAACTAGAAATGTAAAGAAGTATTCAAATGATTTAATTATTCGAAGACGCACGCGCAAGAAGCGCAAGCGTTAATTTTTCCTATTTCTATTATGTCCAGATCACTCAAAAAAGGCCCATACGTAGATGAGAGACTTCTCAAGAAAGTTATGAAAATGATGGAAGCTGGAGAGAAGAAAATCATTAAAACCTGGGCACGCGACTGCGATATTCCACCGGAATTCGTAGGATTTACTTTCGCTGTTCACAATGGGAAAGACTTTATCCCAGTTTATATCACTGAACAGATGGTTGGTCACAAGCTTGGTGAATTCGCGTGGACAACAAAGTTCAAAACACACGGAGGAAAAATGGCGGAGGCTCAATCTAAAGCCGGATTCAAACCAGCCGGATAATAATTAACAAATAATTATGAAAGCCCATCTAAAATCAACGCGCATAGCTCCCAAGAAGGCAAACCTAATTGCCAAGATGATACGCGGCAAAAGTGTACCAGAGGCGCTTGAAGTTCTTGAGAGTACGAATAAAAACGCCGCAAGAATACTCGAGCGATTACTAAGATCGGCGATGGCAAATGCGCAGAATAACGATAATCAGAATCCTGATGAGCTTGTTATCAAATCTTTGATTGTTAATCAGGCGCAGGCATATCACAGAGGAATTCCAATGGCGAGAGGGAGGGTTAGGTCGATCAGGAAGTTCTTGAGTCATATATCTTTGACGCTGGGGGTTGCTGATTCTGGGGGGAAAGAGAAAAAAGAGTTAAAAGAAAAAAAAGAGAAAAAGGAGAAAGATTCTTCACAAAAGGTCAAAAACAAGGTAAAACAGGATAGTTCAAAGTCAAAAACGGACACGGAGAAAGGTTCTTCTAAGAAGAAAACCACCTCCAGCCCCAAGGTTTCTGCTAAGTCTAAAAAATCCTCTGGTTCTTCTGATTCTTCTTCATCTTCTGTTTCCTCTTAGATTATGGGTCAAAAAGTTAATCCCAACGGCATCAGACTAGGCATGACGTACTCATGGCCAAGTACTTGGTTTGCTTCCGGAAAGAAATACCGAGATCTGTTTGTTCAGGATATGAAGATCAGAAGGTATATAACAGAGAAATTCCAAGATGCAGGGGTTAGCGGGGTTGATATTGATAGGAGCAAGAAGATTTCACTTACCATTCATACAAGCAAGCCAGGAGTTATTATTGGGAAACAAGGAGTGGCGATCGAAACCTTAAGAAAAGAATTGGAAAAGAAATTCGGAGGTTCTTTCGAGGTAAACATACAGGAAATAAGAAGCCCCGATTCGGATGCCGCAGTGATTGCGGAAACAATTCAAGGTCAGATTCAAAGGCGCATGCCATACAGAAGGGCTGCCAAAATGTCGCTCGAGAAAGCAATGCAGGCCGGTGCAGTTGGTATAAAGATCCGTGTTTCTGGGCGCTTGAATGGGGCAGACATTGCCAGGTCAGAACTTTTCAAAGACGGGAACATTCCTTTGCAGACTTTGCGTGCGAACGTTCAGTTCGCCAAACGTGGTGCCGTAACCACTTATGGAACCATTGGAGTACAAGTTTGGGTCTATAAAGGAATGGTCTTTAAGAAGGTCGAACATATTCATACTACTTCTTTGTCCGAATCAGAATTATAATTATGTTAGAGCCCAAAAAACTAAAGCACAGGAAACACCATAGGCGCCGAGGGGCGTTCAGTGGTAAAGCTTATCGCGGGCACAAGCTTGCGTATGGGTTCATCGGATTAAAAGCACAATCAAATGGAGAAGTAACTGCGAGACAAATCGAGGCAGCTAGAAGAGCAATGACACATTCTGTTCAACGAGGGGGAAAGATTTGGGTAAGAATTTTCCCACATACTCCTGTAACCAAAAAGGCTGCCGAAGTTCCTATGGGATCCGGAAAAGGAGCACCAGAATATTTCGGTACTGTTGTGAAATCCGGTGCTATTCTGTTCGAAATGGATGGGATCTCCGAATCGGCAGCTCGCGAAGCCTTGCGTCTTGCAGGACATAAAATGCCAATTAAAACCCGTGTTGTAACCAAAATCGCTAGATAGTATTTAACATTATGCATTCATTGATCACAAACTTAGGCCCCCCTCACCCTACCCCTGCCTGTCCGGCAGGCAGGCTCTCCCCCCTGAGGGTGGAGAGGAGACAAGGAAATGATCCGATTTTCATTAGGCTTATTGTTGATATAACTTTATCCAATTTGTATATTTTCTGAGATGCCTGCCAAAATTTCCATTAAAGAGCTTATGAACATGCCCATAGAGGATCTCCTCAGAGAGGTCAAAGAGCAATCTTCACTAAGTGCAAAGCTCAGACTCAGTGTAAAAATGAATAAAGAAAAAGATTCGGCAAAGTACAAGAAAGAGAAGAAGCAACTTGCTAGGATGAAGACGATTCTTAATGAAAAGAGACAAAAGAGTGAAAGGAGTCAAAAGAATATCTCCTCTGATTCTTCTGTTTCTTCTGATTCTTCTGTTTCCTCCAAAAAATCATGAGAAAAAAGAAAGGAGTTGTAACATCGGCCAAGATGACAGGTACTGTGACAGTGACTGTACACCGTCATGCTTTCCACCCTATTTATAAAAAGCGTTTTCGCAAGAGCAAAAAGTTCTTGGCGGATGCAAAAGGAATGGATGATTTGATCGAAGGCGACACGGTTGTAATCACCGAGTGCAGACCGATCAGCAAGCTAAAGAAGTTTAAAGTAATTGAAGTGCTTGGTCGCGTTCCACGAGTTAGCGACATTAAGGAAGAGGAAGGAATTGAAGAGGCGATTCATGGGGAAAAAAGGGAAGGGGGATCTGGGATCGGGGATCAGGGAGATAAAGAACCCGAATCCCAAGTCCCGAATCCCAAGTCCCCTTCACAAGATTCTAATTCTACTACCGATAATTCCAATTCATGATTCAGGATAATACCGTCCTAAATGTGGCCGATAATACTGGTGCAAAAAAGGTAATGTGCATCAAAGTTCTGGGAGGTTCTCGCAGGCGTTATGCATCTGTAGGAGACGTTGTGGTTGTTGCAGTAAAGCAGGCGGCTCCGCGTGGTATAGTTAAAAAGAAGGCAATAGAAAAGGTGGTTGTAGTTCGCACAAAGAAGCCGGTTAAGAGAAAGGATGGCAGTGCAATCAGATTCGATGACAATGCGTGCATAATAATTGGTGGAGATCGTCTACCCAAAGGAACACGCGTATTTGGACCGGTTGCGAGAGAACTGCGTGCCAGCGGTTTTCAGAAGATTATTTCACTTGCTCCTGATGTATTATGAAAATTAGAAGCGGCGATCAAGTCGTAGTCATAACTGGCAAAGATAAAGGGAAAACCGGGCGTGTGCTCAGGGTACTCGGCAATGGACGTTTGGTAGTTAGTGATGCCAACATGCGAACTAAGCACATACGTGGAAGCGTGAATAAACCGGGGCAAATTATCAAGTATGAAGCCTCATTAGATTCAAGCAATGTGATGCTCGTTGATCCAAAATCCAACAAGCGAACACGAATTGGTTTCGAAGTTACAGAGAACGGAAAGAAGAGGATTGCGAAGAGAAGCGGTGAGGAAGTTAAGGCTGGAAAGATACCGGAGAAGAAGGAGGGCGAAAAGGATATAAAGGGCAAAAAGGAGTCAAAAGATTCTTCTGTAGGGGCACAGCATGCTGTGCCCGAAAAAGAAAAAGTGAAGAAAGAAAAGAAGACGGAGCGAGTGGATGCGCCGGACAAGAAAGCATTCTGGAAAGGCCTTAAATTCGGTGCAGAAGCAATGGATGAATTGGATGACAAAGAAGGAACAAAATCAAAAGAAGATAGACCTGTACCTGATCAAGGCAAACATACTGATTCATTTTCCCACAAGCGCGGAGAATAATGGCTTACGCATCACTCCATGATCGGCTAAGAGGACCAATTGCAAAAGACTTGAAAAAAGATCTTGGAATCAAAAATACTTATGCGCTCCCACGCATAGAGAAAGTTGTTGTGAATGTTGGAATTAATAAATCGAAAATGGATAGCAAAGAAATGCATCAATATGTCATTGATTCACTAGCACAGATAACAGGACAAAAGCCTGTTGTAACCAAGGCGCGTGTTGCTATTTCCAACTTTAAAACAAGAGAAGGCATGGTTGTAGGTGCGATGGTTACTCTAAGGGGCAAGCAAATGGAAGAGTTTCTGGATCGTTTGATCAGCTACTCTTTACCGCGCATCCGTGACTTCCGGGGAGTTACAACCAATTTCGATGGACACGGCAATTATGCAATCGGCATCCAAGACCATTCCATTTTCCCAGAGGTTCCCTTGCCAGACGCAAAGCAAATTTTCGGGTTGCAAGTGCAGATAACCACTACTACAGATAGCGATAAGGAGGCGAAAGTACTACTAAAAGCTATTGGTATGCCGTTTAAAAAGGAGGCAAAGGAGACAAATGAGGAAAAGGAGAAAAAGGAGAAAGCAGAAGCACTTCAGGTAGCAAAAGAAGAGGCGGAAGAAGGACAGAAAGAGGAAGAAGGGCAAGAAGAGAAAGAAGCTAATTCCGAACCCGAACCCGAACCCGAAAATTCTCCCCCCGAATCTACTTAATCATTTTTTCTTATGGCCCGCACAGCCCTAAAGCACAAGCAACGAACAAAACTCCAGGCTTACCTGAGAGCTAAAGCCGATGGACGAAAACCTAAATTCTCTACGCGCGTATACAATCGTTGCGAGCTTTGTGGTAGACGCCATGGATACATGCGTTTCTTTGGAATTTGCCGTATTTGTTTCAGGGAATTGGCCTGCGAAGGCCATATTCCCGGTGTTAAGAAATCTTCCTGGTAATAATATGACTTACGTAACCGACCCCATAGGCGACTTACTAACCCGAATGCGCAATGCTCAGAAAGCTAGACATTCAGAATGTTGCATTCCTTGGTCCAGAATGAAAGAACAGCTCTGTGAAATTTTGCGCGACAATGGATGGATCAATGATATAATTGTTAGTGGAGATGACCCACACAAGGAAATGACAGTTAGTTTTGTTCCCGATAAGCCAACACTCGAACTCAAGCGCATTTCCAAACCTGGAAGACGGGTATATCAAAACGTATCTGAGCTTAAGCCTGTCCTCAGAGGTTTCGGAATGGCAATTATTACAACCAGCCAAGGACTTTTGACTGATAAGGAAGCGCGTGAAAAGAAAATCGGAGGAGAAGTGTTATGTACTGTTTCGTAATATTATGTATTCTTTCATTCATTTTTCGGCTTGGGGGTCACTGGTCACTGGTCACTTGTCACTCGTCACTAGTCAGACTGCAGTGGACCAGCGACTAGCGACTAGCGACCAGCGACTGTAAGTTGCACTTATTACTATTACTACTCTAATTTATGTCAAGAATTGGTAAGAAACCAGTGGCGATTCCATCCGGCGTAACAGTCGAGATCTCTGGGAATGCAATTAAGGTCAAAGGGCCTAAAGGAGAACTCAGTTACGCACATCTACCAGAAGTTACTGTAAAAGTTGACGGAGATAATGTAATTGTAGACCGCAAGGTCGATAATTCAGAGTCTAGAGCTCGTCACGGTCTTACTCGCCAGTTGGTTGCTAATATGGTCCAAGGGGTTAGTGAAGGATACGAGAAGAGGCTTGAAATTATCGGGGTTGGTTACAAAGCGCAGGCAAAGGGCAAGGTTCTAACATTGAATCTCGGTCATTCTCATCCAATTGATTACCAGATTCCGGAAGGGATTGAAATTACTCAGGACGAGAAGAACAAAAATCTGCTTATTATAAAAGGGATAGACAAGCAGTTGGTAGGACAATCTGCCGCAGTTATCCGTTCATATCGTCCACCGGAACCTTACAAAGGAAAAGGAGTCAAATATATAGATGAAGTTATAATTCGCAAGGTCGGTAAAACAGCCGCCAAAGCTGAATAAAATCTGTCACTTAAATTGCTATGTTACCCAAAAAATTACAGGATCGGCTAAGAAGAAAGAATCGTATTCGTTCCAAAATCAGTGGAACCGCAGAATGCCCGCGCATGTCCGTATATCGTTCAATGACTCGAATTACAGTTCAATTAATTGATGATACATCCGGAAAGACTGTGCTGCAGGCAAGTACAAAAGAGGCAAAGGCTAAGCCGAATTCTGACGGGGCAAAGAAGCTGGGTGAGTTGATTGCGAAGAAAGCCAGAACTAAGAAAATCTCCGAAATTGTATTTGATCGCAATGCTTATGCTTATCATGGCCGAGTAAAAGCGCTTGCTGAGGCAGCAAGAGAAGGAGGCCTCAAATTCTAACACTCAACAATCGACACGCTCACTTCGTTCGCTTTCAACAATCAACTGCTTACTACTTACTACCAACTACTCACTAATCTATGCCAAAGACTTCCCGTCCAGACCGCAAAAGAAAAGATCGTTCCAAGCGAGAGCCGAAAGAGTTCGAAGAAACAACGCTCAGCGTTGATCGTGTTACACGTGTTGTAAAAGGAGGACGAAGGCTCAGATTCCGTGCAGTTGTTGTTACTGGAAATAAAAAGGGAAAAGTAGGCTTGGGAACAGGGAAGGCTTCGGAGGTTCAGTCAGCAGTACAGAAAGCAGCTTCTACGGCAAAGAAAAATATGATCAAAATTCCAATTATTAACGGTACCATTCCGCATGAAGTTGATCACAAGTTCAAAGCCGCGCGAATCAGAATAGTCCCTGCGCGTGAAGGTACCGGAATAATTGCAGGAGGAGCTTTGCGTGTTATTTTGGAACATGCAGGTGTTCAGAATGTTCTTTCCAAGCAGTATGGTACTTCCAACAAGCTGGTAAACGCGCAAGCGACCATAAAAGCTCTTAAAAGACTTAGAGGCACGGCAGTTGATGTTGATGCTTCGTCTGAAGAAGGAAAAGCAAAGAGCGCAAAGGAGAAAAAGACGATCAAGGATCTGGATAAAGAGTTTGCCGGTGCAGCGCAGGATAGAGAGGTTTTGGAGGAAGAGGGCTTGGGCGTAACCGAAGTCAGCAAGAAGGATATAGATCAGGAGGGTAATCTGGTTAAATAGTTGGAAATTGATATAATTGGCTTATGAAAAAAGCCTTATTAATCATCGCCCAAGAAAACTATCACGATGCAGAACTCAAAGGCACTCGGGACGGATTAGTTGATGCTGGTTTTGAAATTGTACTTGGAAGCTCAGAAGCCGGTCCATGCGCGGGAAAGTTAGGCGGAACAGAAGAAGCTCAGGTCGCACTTAAAGATGTAAAAACTGATGAGTATGATTGTATTGCATTCATAGGTGGTAGCGGTGCCAGGAATTTTTTCGACGATCCGGAAGCGCGAAGAATCGCGCATGAAACAGCAAGGGCTCTCAAGCCACTCGGGGCAATCTGCATAGCTCCATTAATTCTTGCCAAGTCGCAAGTGCTTGGAGGCAAAAAAGCCACTGTTTGGAATGGTGATAATGAGCAAGAAGGGGAGCTCGAAAAATATGGCGCAATTTATACAGGTCAGGACATCACGGTAGACGGAAAAATAGTTACTGCGAACGGACCTCCAGCGGCGGAGGAGTTTGGAAGAACGCTTGCGTCTTTGTAAATCAGTCCACATCCATCCTTCCAAAATTCTGTACCCAATAATCCCCGAATAATCCAATTCCAATTTCTGCAAACTCCGAATGCAAAATGTTTTTGCGGTGCCCCGGTGAATTCATCCAATCTTGTATTACCTCTTTCGGAGTTAATTGCCCTACTGCAATATTTTCCCCAACAGCAAATTTGGGTCTGCATCGGCAAATTTCAGTTTTTGCAATTGTACTGTTTGGAGTGGTTTCTGTTCTATTCGTCTCGATCAAAGCTCGCAAATTAAACACATCAGTACATCCGCATTCAGATTGGTCGAGATCCAGATAACCTGCGGCTTTTATTCGGTCTATGTAATCAACTCCTTCCGGAGTCATGTGGCTAAAGTAACGGCGTTCATGCATATCTTTTGCATGTTTTTGTGCAGATCTGCGTAGCCTTAGATTGGAACCAAGTGGATCTAATCCAGCCTTTTTTCGTTCTTCGTTAACCATATCTATTATTTCGTGACGGGCTTTTTCTGGGCGTACTCCTCCTTTCTTCTTGAAGAGGTTTCTTACAGACATTTTTACGAGCCTAGGAGAAGAAACGGACTTTTGATTAGATGGTGTTTTTGACTTTTTGAATGAGAAGTTTTTTGGCTTACGGGAGGGCTCTTCTTTATAAAATTGTTCTAATGCAACCCTCGCAGTACCCTCAGAAACACGCAAATTGGGTTTAAGAGTCTTCTGCGTAGTAGCATCTACAAACATATCGTAGTAGCTGGCAATTCCTATGTATTTTTTGTACCAAGCATCGGATTCGATATCAGTGAACTCATGCTGAAAATTTTTCTTAAGTCCAAACGCTATTGTCATCATTTTCAAAAACTCAGCTCTGGATACGGATCTGTAGGGGAATATAAGACCTCTTTCTGGATTTGAGTTGATCATTCCAACCTCGGCGGCATAATAAATATATTTAGTTTCTTCTGGAGTTCCAAAAACGTCAGGAAAATCATAAGTATCTTCATCAAGAATTGGCACGTTCTCTCTACTTGCTCTAAGCAAAAGCTCGCAAGCTTCAGCTCGAGTAAGGTAATTAAGTGTAGATAAAGCAGCGTATGCTGTACTTAGAACGCCGGCAGATAAGGCTATTGTTGCAAGGACGGCAACAAACCACTTTTGCATGTATGATATTGTAGCAAAAAACTACATATTTACTTGTATCTCCCCACTTCACTCACTAACATCTTCTAGATGCTTAATAAGCTTTCATCCGCCAAAGGGTCCAGAAAGAAGCGTACGCGTGTAGGAAGGGGCAATAGCGCCGGAAAAGGCACAACTGCAGGTAGTGGAACAAAAGGCCAGCAATCTAGAGCGGGCAGAGGACGTAATTTTGGATTCGAAGGAGGCCAGACTTCAATTTTGCTAAGACAACCAAAGCTCGGAGGGTTTAGAAATCCTAACAAAAAGGAATACGAAGTTTTTAATTTGGGAGACCTGAAAAAGATACCAGCAGGCTCTTATGACATTTCTTCACTCAAGAAGGCCAGACTCATCAGAACAAAAAAGCCCGTTAAACTACTTGGCAGAGGAGAAGTGGAAGGAAAATATGCTTTGACAGTTAACGCTGTGTCAAAAAGTGCAAAGAAAGCGGTGGAGGCAGCTGGTGGTTCTGTAAAATTGACAATTAACAATGGATAATTGACAATTTGATTCAATTGTCAATTGTCAATTGTACATTTCTTTCGTTGACCATTAGCTTGTAAGCAACCACAATACGCCCAATGTTTACCTACTTGAAACAACTCTGGCATTCAGAAGACCTACGAAAGAGAATCCTGTTTACGTTAGGGATATTACTTATTTACCGCATTGCGGCGCACATTACAGTCCCCGGTACAGATCCTTTTGCTTTGCGTGAATTCCTGGGTTCTCGTGGAGGATCTGGAGTGGTTGGAGTCTTTGCAGCGCTTACAGGAGGTTCGATCGACAACTTTTCGATAGTACTTCTCGGGCTTTCTCCGTACATCAATGCTTCAATTATAATGCAGTTAAGCACGGTTATTTTCCCGAAACTTGAGGCTATGCAAAAGGAAGGTCAGTCGGGTCAGCAACAGATCAACCGCTATACACGTTATCTAACTGTTCCACTTGCGTTTGTACAAAGCTACGGATTCCTGATACTCCTCAGCCGTGGCGGAGCAAATCTGATTAACCTCAGTTTTCCAGCGGTACTTGCACCGATGCTTTTTGTCACAACCGGTTCACTCTTCATTATGTGGCTAGGAGAGTTGATTACAGAAAAGGGAATCGGAAATGGAATCTCACTCATCATCTTCACAGGGATCGTATCTGGTATTCCTGCAGTCTTAAGTTCACTCTTCATAGCAGGCGAAGGAAAAATGGGTGCGTTCTATCTATTCTGCATTGTTTCTCTTGCGACGCTTGTTGCAGTTGTCCTATTCACAGATGCTCACCGTTTGATTCCAATAACTTACGCGAATCAAGGAGCAGGCAGAGGTGTTCAGGGGGGTATCCCGATTAGATTAAACCAAGCCGGAATGATTCCAATCATCTTTGCAATTTCTTTGATTACACTTCCGGCGATCATTGCCCAGTTCTTGTCCACAGCTCCACGCTTCAGCAAAATTGTTGGACTTATAACTACCTATGTCAATCCTTCAAGTCCGTCTATACCGTACATAATCATATACTTCTTGCTTGTGATGGGCTTTACGTATTTCTATGTATCCGTAACCTTCAGGCCGGATGATGTTGCAGATACTATTCAAAAACGCGGGGGGTTCATTCCCGGAATTCGACCAGGCAAACAAACAGCAGCAGTTCTAAAGAAAACTTCAAACAGACTCAACTTATGGGGAGGTACATTCCTAGGCGCAGTTGCGATTATGCCTCTTATATTCACAAAGTATTCCGCGCTTAGTTCACAGGATCTGATAATCTCTGGATCAGGACTGATTATTGTGGTTGGAGTTGTTATGGAACTGATTCGTCAGATCAACGCGCAATTACTCGCGCATGATTATGAAAAGTTAGTTTAGGTTGTAGGTTGTAGGTGGTAGTTGGTAATATGATTGAGGACTTTTTACTACAACCTACCACCTACCATCTACCACCTCGTCATATGGATCTAGTTTTCTTTGGAATACAGGGGTCAGGCAAAGGAACACAAGCAAAAAAATTAGCTGAGGAGTTTGGCTACAATATTTTTGAGGCAGGTGGAGAGCTTAGAAAAATACAGGCAACTGGCTCAGAATTGGGAGAAACAGTAAGGTCGTATATGAGTGCAGGAAAATTGGTTCCACTTGAGATTATTATGCGGGTGGTAAAAGAAGCGATTGAATCTTATCCTGCTGACCAAAAAATTCTTTTTGATGGCATCCCGCGAGATGAGGATCAGAAAAATGGATTTAACGAAATAATGAGTGAAGTTGGTCGTGACTTTAAGTGTGTTGAAATCAATGTTAATAAAGAAGCTTGTATTAAACGTATTCTAAAGCGAGCAGAGACTGAAGGCAGAGAAGATGATGCGGACGAGGCAGTTATTCGCAAAAGAATGTCTGTGTTTGAGGAAAAGACAATGCCGGTTATCGAAGAATACAAATCTAGGAACAAGATGATTGAGGTTGACGGGGAGGGAAAAATAGAAGAAATTTACGGCAGGCTCAAAGAATCGCTAAACTTGTAATTAAATATGTCTAAGTTCCAAATATTCTCGGAGCAGGAGATAGATTCTCTTAGAAAGGGCGGAAAGATTCTTAGGTCTTGTCTAAATCTAGTAGAAGGCATGGTCGGGCCGGGAGTAACCACGCTAGAGCTGGACCGGGCAGCGGAAAAATTTATTAGAGATCAGGGTGCGGTTCCTGGATTCAAGGGGTACAGAAATTTTCCTTCAACACTATGCACGTCAGCCAATGAACAATGTGTACATGGAATTCCCGGAGAGCGTCAGCTAAAAGAAGGCGACATAATCTCTGTCGATTGCGGAGTTATTTACGATGGTCTTTATACTGATGCGTGTTTTACTGCGGCTGTGGGAGAGATTAGTTCAGATGCGAGGAAGCTAATGAGCGTTACGAAGTTATGTTTGGAAAAAGTAGTTGAATTGCTTAGGGAGGGAGTACGAGTAGGGGATGTCTCAGCATTAGTTCAGGAAACCGCAGAGGCGGAAGGTTTTCATCCGGTGAAAGCGTTGACTGGACACGGACTTGGAAAAAATCTTCATCAGTTTCCGGACATTCCAAACTTGGGAGATGCAGGCACAGGTCCAAAGATTCCTGCAGGTACACTTCTTGCAATAGAGCCGATCATTTCTGCAGGAAGCGACAGCGTTGAAGCAGGGGATGACGCTTGGACGCTTTCGACGACTGATAAGGCACTTTGTGCACACTTTGAGCATACGTTGTTGATTGAGACTGATGGGTGTGAAATAATCGCTTAGTATGAATACAACCTTCATTGTTGGCATAATCGGCTCTCTGATTTTGGTAAGCGGGGCTGCTTATCCAATTGAAAAAGTATCGCATCCAGCTAAATCAGTTAAGAACTGGTTATTTGCGATAGGTGGCTTATGTATGTTGGGTTATGCGATTTTGAATTACATAGCTGGTGGAACGATATTTTTCGTCATTCTTCAGATATTTATTAATTCAACAAGCTTGCTAATGATGCTTAATACCAGCGATAAGTTTGATGCACCATTTATCGCTGTAATGGGTTT
>JASMHZ010000011.1 GCA_030750465.1 Candidatus Peribacteraceae bacterium | reverse complement strand
TCTTTTGCTTTTACATACCTCTGCTTGAGCTTAGAAACACCCTTTTTTGTCGGCATTACAGAAACAAAAGGATCAAACTCCGGAGCTATAGGACTCATTCCCATTGCAGCCCGCACTTCTTTGTATTTTTCCTTAGCTTCTTTTTCTCCTTTCTTTGTTTTTACCGATTCTTCGAGATTTTTTCTGGCCGAAATAACCCCGTCGCTCAAAGTGTTGTACTTTTCTATGTAACTTTGTATCTGATCTTCGGGAACTCCCCAAAACTTTACCATTTCCTCGCACTGCTTCTTTAAATGTTCTACTGTCGGCTGGTGGCCTTCGGCCTCCGCTTCATGTATTGCTGCCCTCATACCAACAAAATCCTCTAGTCTGGCATCTTTCACCGTATAAACGAGTGCCAAGCCCTCGGGCGACGCCCCCATTGCAATTTGCGCCTCTCTATACTCATCAGAAGCATTTTTAATTGCCTCTTCGTTATCTCCATCAAGTGCCTTATCAAGAGCCCCCCTGGCTGCTTCTACCCTTTCCTTCTCTTTCTCCGTTCCGATGTCATGAAGATCCCTCAGCATATCTACGCTCTCCTCAATCAACGATCCTTCATGATCTGTATCAAGCATCTCGTTATAAAGTCCTGCTTTTTCCAGAATTGATTTTATTACCGTCTTTTTCTTCCTTAAATTTTGAACTTCTTTCTGCATATCCTGCTTTTGTTTTGCGACTTCTTCTTTTATCCGCCTTAATTCATCGGGATCTAGATTCGCCCATTCGCAACCCATCCTTTTTGCAACTGCCAAAACACCTGTACCAACGTTAACTTTTCCGATTCCGGTGTGTTTGGGCAACCACCAGGACCAGTGCTCTGCTTTCTTTATCATTTCTTCAAGCTTCTCGATCATGTCATCAATCATCTTTAGCAAACTTTCACCAAATCTCTTTAATACTGCGTTTTCTTTTTCCGAAACTTGTCCGATTGCTTCCACGTATTGCTCGAAACCAATTCCATAGCGTTCATGTTCACTTAAAATCTGGCTACGTAAAGGCTCCGGCAATGTTTTTGCCCTATGTTCAATCTTTTCGCGAATATCAAGCTTCCTTTCGATTGGTCCTCCCGGCCTAGAACCGGGCCCGATATGTTCTCCCTTCATAAGATATTCCATTAAATTCCCCGCAAAATGAAGATCTTCCGAGTTTGCTTTTATCCATGCATCGATGCTGCTGTTGTGAGCCTCAATAATCTCTCCAATTTCTACATGTCTTCCAAGTTCAAGCACTTCTTTAACAACAACGTCTGTGTGGGCTCTGCACGCGTCAACATACATCGCATTTGCAACTTTGATTTCCTGTTTACCCTCTTCTCCCGAAAGCATATGCCATGATTCTCCTACGCTTAGCTGCTCTCTCATCTCGCCAGTGAACTGCTCTGCAATATCTTCCAGCCCATCTATATCAGCGTCCTTCTGATCCTCCTCCAAGTATCCTCGTTTGACCGCAATACCTCTTAGCAACTTAACGTATGCTTCCAGATCTTCACGCTTAATAGGACCGAACTGTTTCTCGGCCTGATCTTCCAGGCTTCTGAAACAAGGGGCAAGTTCATCAAGGGGAACATCCCGCAGTTCTTCAGGTAATAATTCTTTCAATTCAGCAGAATCTTCACACCCAGGCTCCGCAAGCAAGCTCGCAATCTTATCGTGCAAGAGCATATTCTCATAGTGCCAAATCTGAGCTACAGCCGTGCTCTTTTCTAAGATCTTATCTATGTTTTCATGGATTTCTTTCACCCTTTTCTCTCGCTCTTCCATCTTTTTCAACCTTTCGGGAAACTTATCTTTTATACGCTCTCTTAAGTCAGGATACCTCGCCATGTAGCGCGCATACTCCTCCTCAGTTTTCCAGAAATCTTCGATGAGTGCCTCTTCATATACTATAACTTTTGCCCGCAGATCGGATTCCACAGCCAATGGCAAAAGTTTGGCCATCTTTCTTTCCCTTTCATTGGCACTTATCTTCGGATCTGCAACCTCGCCGTATATTCGCATTCTATCCGCCCTATTTTGCTCAGTTGCCATTATAAAAATGCTGTGCGGATATATGAAATCTTCTTTCATGTTTTTAGCTCTTTCAACTAGATCGGCATGAACATCCAAAATACTCTGTTGTGAAGGCAAATAATTCTGAGTTTCTCCATCCTTATATGAACCTAGCCTTGGCCCCGGCATTTGCCTCTCCAGATCAGATCTTTTTTTCCCCGATTCATCCCTAGCCATCTCTTGTAATAATGTTTTTCTATCCGGACCTGCGAAAAACTTTTGCCTTGATTCCTGAACTCTTTTTAACGCTTCCCATTCAGGAGTTCCTTCCTTTGGTTCCGGTTGCGCCTGAACCTCACCTTGTTGCAGGTGTTCTTTATTCCCGTCATCAAGGTTTTCGTCTGACATACCGTTATTTTTGTATGTTTAGGAAATTATATTTAAAGGATTTCTCCCCCTCCGGGCACATGTATCGGATCTATGATAGGAGGTCCCCCCGGTCCGCTGGGAATTGAGCCTCCGACTCCTTCTAACCCTGGTGTTGGGTTCAATGCACCGCCTCCTCCTTCCATGACACCTCCGATAGATTCAGCGGTTGATTCAAGCGCGGCTCCATGAAGACCCTGAAGCGCATCTAAAAGATAATACGCAGCTGCTCCGAGAAGCAATGTGACGGCAACTCCTGCAACAACATAGGTCGCAATCCTGACTGACCTTTTTGCCCATAATTTCTTCACTCTTTCCTTAGCCCAGGAAAACATACTACCTCCTTCCTTAGCCCTTTCCATTACTTCACCCTTTTCCCTTAGAACTTGTGCTTCCAAATCTAAATCTTCCTGCAACTCTCTCGCTTGCTGTTTGAAATCTTCCAGCATTTTTTCATGCAAAGCTCGTTGTAGTGATTCCGGATCCTTTGGATCCCACTTTAGATCCGGATACTGCTGTTGAATATGCGATACAGCTTCATCATCATTAGCAATTGATTCTGCAAGAGACTGAGCAAATTCCGATCTTCCATCATCGCTTGTAATCTGAGCAGTTATACGGCTGTGAACTTCATCCCTAATGTGGCTTAGAAGCTGATCTTCATCCTCTACTTCGTAAAATGTGCTATATCCCTCCCTAACTGACAGCTCGTCTCTCAAATCAACCAGTCTCTCCGCAACAGTTTCAGCAAGCGCCCTTCGTTTGTCCTTATTGGTAAGAGTAAGCGCAAGTCTGGCTCTTTCTCCTTCATTTTGATACTGATCTCCCAGTAACTGAGCAATTTGATCGAAAGTTCCTGTGAACTGTTCGGGAATGGGGCTTGCCTGCGATTGCGGATCGCTGGTTTGAAAATCTGTATCTGGTCCGACTTCAGCTGGTGCTTGAGGCATCTTGTTTGGGGGTAAACATTACATGGCGTATAGCTGCTATTGCAGCAACAAATTCAATGTCCTCATTATTCTTTGCCTGCGCAATCATTTGAACAAGCATCTTTGAGATTGATACTGGGCCCAAAGCGTAGAAGATTTCGTTAATATCCTCATCATTAAGCTCAGCAAGCTTTAGAGAATCAACCCATGCTGCAAAAGCTTCCTGCGAATCGGCTTCAACTGACTGTACTTCATCAAACGCCTTTTGAAGCGCAGGATCAGACAATTTCATCAGCTTGCACCTCATTCTCTGCTTTTCTGCGCTTTCCTCGTAATTAATAACCTCATCCTGAACCTCCCAATCCCCTTTCAACTCATCAGAGAGCGGATTGAAGAGCTCTTTTTCCTCTGCTGTTAGAAATATTGTGGTAAACATATAGATTTATTATAACATATTTATAAAGATTAATAAAGTTTTTCCATTAAGGATTTCTCGCCAGTTAAAGCCAATTTTTTTAGTTCATCAACTGATTGACTGCCGCTCAGAGTATCAAGCTTGTCTCCTCCCACTTGCTTCATGGATTCAAGTTTTTTGCCAAGTGCTATAGCCACTATTCCTCCATGATATCTTTGGCTCATTACGCAGCAACTTTTACTTATTTCATTACAAAGTTCATCAAGTGATCTGACAGTTTTGATCTCTCCTCCACATAGAGTTCTTATCTCTTTACATATTCTTTTTTCATCCGGATTACCCGGATCTAACGACAGAATAGATACGAATTCCCATTTGCAAAATTGAGACATCTCCTTAGCTTTTACTAAGAATGATTTATCTGAGTTTTTCCTTGGAACAATAGTGAGTACATTATGTGATCTATTATCATACTTTTCGGCTTCAATAAGCAAAATAACCGGATCAAAAGTTTGAATAATATTTGTATGCTTAAACCAGTGCCCAATTCGTACTGCTGATTTTTCATCTCTCACTGAAATGTAATCCGCTTTGTCGATGACCCATCTGCTTAGCTTATCTCCCATGCAAGTTCTAAACGGACCAATACCTTGAAATGCGAGATAAACAGGCTTTCGAAAAATCCAAGCAATGAAAGCATGCCACCACCAAAGTATGCACGCCTTACGAGACTCTATATCCGTGAATAATGATCCTCCACCAAACACAATTCCTTTTGATTTTTTGAGTTCCACCAGAGTTTTCCACCATGGCTTGAACAGTGACCTTAGCCCCAATGGGAATCGAGCCAGTTCACCTTTCTTTGGATTAGCAGATACTACCCTCCAATCAACATCCGGAAATCTCTTAAGGAAGTATTCCTTTAGAGCCTCATCACCAAGATTCCCCACGCCGTAATTACCTACTAGCAAATAGCTCATGGGGCGATGATACCCTGAATGCTACTCAGATTCCTCTTTTTTGGGCTCTGATTCGGATTCGGGTTCGGGCTTGGCCTCTGCTTCTGACTTACCCTGTGGGGCATCTTCGACGGGTTCAGTAGCCTCGTCATTTGATTCTTCGACTACTTCTGTTTCCTCTTCTTCTTTCTTATCATCATTCTGAGCTGCCGCGATAGAGAACTCTTCAGCTGTCGTGAATCTTTCTGATAATCTAGCTGCCTTTCCATGTCTTCCGCGCAAGAAGAAAAGCTTGGCCCTCCTAACCTTTGCTACCTTTTTAACCTCGATTTTAACAATCTGAGCTGAATGCAGTGGAAATACGCGCTCAACACCTACCCCAGAAACTATTCTCCTGACCGTGAATGTAGTGTCTGTCGGAACTTTGCCTTTATGCATAGAGATGATTAATCCCTCAAAAATCTGGATTCTTTCTTTTTCTCCTTCTCTGATTTTCTCATGCACACGTACAGTGTAACCCGGCCTTAGATCTGGGCGGGGCTTTGTTTGGGAGGCCGACTGTTCTCTTATGGTCTGAGAGGTCATAGTTCTGACGTAGGTTACTGATGGAGCATTGGGCTGTAAAGCATAAATATGAGTTTTCACGGACAATCAACACGGCGCCTGCGGCGCCTGTCAACAATCGACAATCGACATATTCACTATGAAGGGTCGATTGTTGATAGTTGATTGTTGAGAGCCCCGCAATAGCGGGGCGTGTCGAATATGAAAAAACTTCATTGCTTCTTGTAGGCTGAGAGAGTGTGGTCCTAAGAAGCTGGTGAAGCTTTTTCGTCCCGATCTAACGGGATTACTACCTATTTTTTTTGGGCTTCCTCGATTTGTTTCTGAATTAAATTATGAACAATCAGGTGCCTTGGATCATTAATAATCGTGGTAATAAAGCGGTCTCTAAGGCTTAATCTATAAAGGAAATCACCCTGAGAGAATATCGAATACTTAATGTTTTTCAGGCTCGGATCCTGCAAAAGAAGTGCCTCTAGCATCTCCTTCTTTACTTCTCCTACTATCAGCAAATCTACCTTGCTTTCCGTACCTACAAAATTGCCTGCAAGTACTATCAATTCAGTATCTTGCAATTTCTTCAGGCTGGAAACAACGGGGCTCTCGGCTTGAATCTCTTTGGAAAATATATTTCTAAGTTCTGGGTACAGTGAAAATTCAGGGTCAACTCTGTAGTACTTCTTTCTATTTCTGTGCCTTGCACGCACCAATCCAATCCTCCTTAAATTTTCAAGCTCCCTCCTTATAGAGTTTATTTGCTCATGCAGAAGTCTGGTGAGTTCACGAATGTAGTACTCCTCTTCCGGATGCAATAGAAATGTCGAGAGTAGCTTTACTCTAGTCTGGGAGCTGAACAATGCTTTTAAAATGGTTGAAGACATGAGTGATTAGATCGTTCACAAATCGTACTCAAGAACATACCCTTAGTGCAAGAAAAGTGATCAACCCCGTGATTAGGTTATTAGCTCAGTCTTTTTAGCTAGTTTAAAAGCAAAACTCGCTATTATATGTCTACTATTGACCCCTTATTGTTCACAATTTCTACTCAACTAATTAACCCTTTTATGTTCTTGTTATAGTTAATTTACATAGACATTGTTTGCCTTATCCATTACACAGGGGCTGACGTTACCAGAGATGCTATCTAAATTGCTCTAAACCCCTATTTCTGCTAGAATAATAAGAATGTTTAAACACAAAAAAATCCTCTCTGCTATTGCCGTTGCAATTGTTTGCGGCATATTTGTGTGTAATTCATCAACTCGAGATCTAATAATCTCTAAAGCTCTTGCACAAAACGCAACAAATCCAAATCAACAAGCTAATGATGCTTTTTTGTTACTAAGTTTAGTATCCTCGATATTCTTCACGTTAACGATGTATGTCGTGCATATTCTTGAATTTCTACTTGATCCTAATACATTCCTACAAATTGCATATTTCAACGACGCTCTACATATGATTTGGAGGTTGTCTAGAGACATAGTAAATATAGTTTTGGCTGTAATGCTTATTGGAGGAGCAGTCTATACAATCATAATGGCCAAAACAGATGTAGTAATGGGTCTTTTGCCAAAATTCATTATGGCAATGATATTGGTTAATTTTTCTTGGTTCTTCCCAAGGGTTATCCTGGATATATCGCACGTTCTTACAGCATCCGTATATACGATTCCTGCCTACATAAACAACAACTCTCCAACAATGACATGTAAGAGAAGAAATCCTGATACAAATGCCATGGAAGCCTGCACAATCTGGAGCAAAGTTGAATTTGGAGTAGATCCGGCAAAGATACCGCAGTTCAAAGCCAATGGTTATAAATGTGCAAACATGGGTTCCAGTCCCGTTTGCTACAAAGAAGTACCACTTGCTTCTTCCGCAAATACTCCACAGGCAATACTTTTGGGGCTAGTCTTTAATCATGGACGAATAATGGAGTTAACCAAAGTGCGAAATCCCAATAACAACTCTCCGCCCAGTGGTGGTAGTGGCGCAAATTCTAATCAGACACAAAAACTATTCATTATACTGTTTAATACGGCATTTGCGTTCATCTTAATGATGGCGCTTTTCCTTCCGCTACTTGCTATGGTAATTGCGTTTACCATACGAATACCAATGCTATGGATAACAATAGCATTCATGCCATTTATGTTTTTGGGATTTGTAATGGGAGACAAAATGAAAATAGGAAATGCAGACTTAAACAGCATGGCGATTTTTAAGAAGTTTGTTGCTTCCGCTTTTCTTCCATTCGCACTTGCCATACCTCTTTCAGCCGGCTTCATATTGCTTAATGCCGCCGCTTATATAGCCGAAAACTCAACCAAATTCCCTGCGCATCAATATATGCAGAATATGCCGATCAGAGGAGTAGCTACTTTCTTGGATCTCTTGTGGTTAATTATGACTTTTATGGTTTTCTGGGTCGGAACATTTACTGCATTCAAAATCGACGACGTTTATTCGAAAGTTTCCGAACCAATCAGACAATGGGGCGCGGGTGTTGGTAAGGGGGTTGCAAAACTACCTCTTAGGATGCCATTCTTGCCAATTCCAGGAGGCAAAGCAGCGCCTCTCTCTGCAATCGCCGGACTTCCCGGCATGATTGAGCATGGAGGCCAGAACGTTTCTGAAGGCAAACCATTTTCTCAGGGAATGGTTAAATACTTTGGCGGCGGAGGTGGGGGCGGCAACAATGCTGCACAGACTCAAACACTTAAACAAAATATTCAACAAAATAATGTTCTTAAACAAGAGATTTCTAATAAAGTTACAAGTATTAATTCAAATCTAAACAACACAACTAAAATTAATGATCTGGCGAGTAAGATCAATGCAGGAACTGCAGCAGGAACTGCTGAATTCCAAAAATTTGATACAGATATGAATGCACTGAAAGTAACAATTAAATCTAACGGAGGCGGTAATCTTACTTTCGATAAACTCCAGGCTGCCGCAAGCGAGGCCGGAACAAATATTGGCAGTGATATGGAAACTCTTGTCGAAGAATGGATCGATAAGCACGGCTAAACCTAAGCCTTCCTCTTCAATTCCCTCACATATACTTCCATAATATCCCCTTCTTCTATGGTAGTAGTGGTTTCTACTTTCATACCGCATTCGGTACCTCCTTTGGCTTCCTTGATATCCTTGTCCCCGTGCTTTAGGAATGTAATTCGGCCTGTTCCTTCTTCTTTATCGTCCCGCATTAGCCTGAATTGGAATCTCTTTACTAGTCCATCGGTCACTTTTCCTCCTATTATCTGTTCGTTCTTCTTGGTCATAAATATTGCTTTAATTTCTATATGACCCATTACTTGCTCCTCTTCCTCCGGCTCAATTAAGCCTTGTATTAAAGCCTCTACATCATCCAAAAGCTTGTAAACAACATCATATTCTCTTATCTCTACACCTTCTCGTTCGGCAGTCTTTCTTACCGAGGAAGGCACCGTAACCGTAAATGCAATAACTACTCCTCCTTCGGTAGCCGAAGCCATCATTACATCAGATTCACTAACAGCTCCAACAGCAGCGTGAATTACTTTTACAGAGACATCTCCAGCGACTTGTTTGGCCAATGCGTCCTGAAGGGCTTCGAGTGAACCCTGCGTATCAGCTTTGAGCACAACCTTAAGCTGAGTGAGTTTTCCTTCGGAAAGTCTGCTTACCAAGTCCACAAAACTCCCCTTCTTTTTGCGCGCATGCTGTTCCTTGACCTCCTGAACAAGTATCTTTGCTTCCTGTTCAGATGCAACCACCTGCATTATATCTCCCACTTCAGGCACTCTGGCAAATCCTGATACTTGAACTGCGCCGGAAGGTTTTACGTCCTCTTGGGCTTTGTCATGGGCATCCATCATCGTGCGAACTTTCCCAACTTTCCTTCCGCAAACGAATGAATCACCCTTGTGCAAAGTCCCTGCATTTATTATCACAGTTGCCAGAGGCCCAAGTGAAGGATCCAAATGACTTTCTATTACAGTGGCTACTGCTGATCTGTTCGGATTTGCTTTAAACTCGTTCATTTCAGCAACAAGCACTATCGAATCCAACAAATCAGAGATTCCCTGATTATTTTTTGCACTACATTGTACAACAGGAACCTTGCCTCCCCAGTCTTCTGGCTGTAATTCATGCTGAGCCAATTCTCCTTTTACACGATCAGGATCTGCACCCTCGCGATCCATCTTGTTTATGGCGACTAGTATAGGCACATCCGCATCCTTTGCATGATTTATTGCTTCTACGGTAGTCGGCTTCACTCCTTCGTCCGCAGCAACGACTATTACTGCAACATCTGTGACTTGCGCACCCCTAGCCCTCATCGCAGTAAATGCCTCGTGTCCAGGAGTATCCAGAAAAGTTATTGCATGAGATTCTTTCGACCCCTTCGGCGTGTGAACTATTTGATATGCTCCAATATGCTGGGTTATTCCACCAGCCTCTCCCGCAACAACCTCTGTCTTTCTTATGACATCCAATATGGATGTTTTTCCATGGTCGACATGTCCCATGATAACCACAACCGGAGGTCTCTTCTCCATGTTCTCTGGCTCATCCCTAAGGAGTTCCTCCAAATTACGGCTTAATAGATCTTCCGCAGATGCGACCTCTTGTTGTTTTTGCACATCCACACCCATCTCGGAAGCTACAATGGCTGCAGTGTCGTAATCTATGGTTTGATTGATTGTTGCCATGATGCCGTTCTTCATTAATATGCCGATAATCTTTGGTACTTGAACTCCGGTCTTTTCTGCAAACTCTTTAACAGAAACTTCTGCAGGCAGCATTACTACTCCTTCCTTTTTCTTTATCTGTTCCTGCAAAGAATCCTCAGCCTTTATTTTGGGAGTCGCTTTCGCATTATCAGCAATCGCCTGATCATCTTTTCCTTTTTTCTTTAGAGAAGGATTGATGCTTTCTTGTTCCTCAATAGCCTTTTTTGATACACCCTCTAATGTAAGTTTACGAAGAACATGGAGCGGACTCTTTTCTCCATCCTCTGTTTCTTCTGTTTCCTCTGTTTCCTCTGTTTCCTCTGTTTCTTTTTCGGACCTTGAATCAGCTTCCTCTTCTATTTTGGTAACACCGTCTTCCGCAGCAAACCCCAAAGCCTCCATATCCACATCTATCCCATGCTTGGAAGATAAAAACCTTAAAACACCCTGAGCTAGATTATCAGGGACTTCTCGATCTGTAGGCTTAACACCAAAATTAACCTGCTCCAACTCGTGGCGGAGCTGTTGTCCGGTCATACCCAATGCTTTTGCTACCTTTACAAGGCGCATAGAAACTCAAGAAAGAGCCAAATACGCCCTGATTGTAGGGAATTGTATTTATAAAGGAAAGGATATTGCCTCCTTTTAGTCTTTTAAGAAACATCATCCCTCTTCAACTCCTCCACAACATCGATCACTTTTCCACTCTCTTCTGCCTTCGGAATTTCAATCGGCTTGGGTTTAGGTTCCTGAATCTCTTCCTTTTTGGGAGCCTCCCGTTCAGGGCCGATGGCTGGCTTGACCATTGGAATTGATTTTTGAACCGGTTCAGGAGGAGGGTTTTGAGAGCTGCTTTGTTGAGCAACCATTCCTTCTTTAAGTTTTTGAACACATTCCAAAACCGTCAGTTGAAAATTATCAAATTCTGTAACGCGAAACCCAGCCGCACGTGGATGCCCACCTCCTCCAAATATTTGAGCAGATAGAGCGCTTACATCAATTGCTGGGCTAGACCTCATACTTGCCTTTAGCCCTCCTTCTTCCAGCTCCGTAAACATTACATAAACATCCGCATCGGGAACTGTTGAAATAAGGTCATCTAATATTCCGCTAGTCTCTTTGCTGTCTGCCTCCATCTCCGCCAGGTCTTCTCTGCTAATTGCCGACCATACAATCCTTGCATTCTTATCTATCTGAATTTGATTCAAGGCTCTTCCCCATATCTTCAAAGTGGATAATGGCTTAGTTTTGTACACGTTTTGAATTATCTCCTGCTGTCTTGCTCCCATCTCCAAAAGCTCTGCCGCGATATCCAAAGATCTGGGAGTTGTGTTTGGATTCTGGAAACTTCTGGTATCTGTAATAAGTCCTGTCAAAAGCAAGGTAGAAATATCTCTTGTAATCTTGTCTCTTAAATCATGACGAGATGTGAACCAATGGTACAAAACCTCTGTAGCGCTGGCTGCAGTTGGATCAATCAATTTGATATGACCGTATCCGGTATTACTAATGTGATGATCGATATTGATTATAGGAACCTTCGAAAACAAATCCATATGGTCCGTATATACTGAACCTAGTAAATTCAAATCAGCACTATCCACCACAATTATCAGATCATAAGCAGGCTCTCCTTCACTTAGAGTAACTTGCTGGGATCTGATACGACCGTTTTTTGGGCTGACTATTATATTTACTTTGTTATCTTCAACAGTGTATCGAAGCTTATCTACTTCCATCCCCTCCTCCAGACTTACTGTCATTATAAACTGCTGAGTTTCCGAAACATCTTCCTTAACAACATCAAACCCTGGAAGAAATGACAACGATTCCGGAGGAGTCTCCGGTACGATTACCGTAGCTTCCTTTCCAAGAGATTTGAGAAAAGTGTAGCAAGCCAGAGCTGAACTGAGTCCATCTGGATCTATATTCGCATGCGGAACAATCAGGATGCGCTGGGCGCGCTCTATTGCCTGGGTGGCCGACAGGAATTCTTGTTGGGATAGACTCATTTGTTAACTTAGTATTATAACATATTTAGTAATGATTGA
Organism: Candidatus Peribacteraceae bacterium; assembly: GCA_030750465.1. Classification (GTDB taxonomy): domain Bacteria; phylum Patescibacteriota; class Gracilibacteria; order Peribacterales; family Peribacteraceae; genus UBA2144. The sequence goes on along the minus strand of JASMHZ010000011.1, from coordinate 26,095 downwards.
CAATCCCCTCTTAATGCTAAATAAGAGGACATGAAATCAAAATATACCTTCATGCGCAAGTAGTAACACTTACAATTTCCTTTGTTCCCGTAATCGCCCATGCAAGCCTCTTTGGAGACGTTCCTGACATATTCAATGATGATGGCTTTGGTGATGCGCCGGAAATCTTTAATTCCGATGGTTTTGGCAATGTGCCTGATTTCGGTTTCAAAGGAGTATTTGGAAAAGTCCCTGACATTATCTGGGACCGAGATGATGATGTTGATTTGAATGACTGGAGGATTGGGAGGAGGTCTAGTGGTATGTTTGGCAGAGTGCCGAGATATTGAAGGCAAGTTCACTGTATGTACATTGTACATACAGTAAATGTTGGATTACTTGCTCACACCATTATTTCATCTAACATAAGAAGGCTTCGGGGCGTAGTTCAGTTGGTAGAATGCGCGGCTGGGGGCCGTGTGGTCGCTGGTTCGAGTCCAGTCGCCCCGACCAATTTCTTCTCATTTTGTACTTATGACTGATCTTGATAAGAAAATCGATTCAATCCTAGACCGCAATAAGCGCGTCGAAGCAGATAAGGCATGGGAAAGGAGTTTCGTCAGAAGAGGATTCATTGCTCTGGTAACTTATGTAGCCGCATACCTATTTATGAGATTTAACGACCTCCCCTCCTCCGAACTACAAGCACTGATTCCTACTGGAGCTTATATACTTTCAACGCTATCTTTGCCACCGCTTAAGAAGTGGTGGCTAAAAAGGTGACTTATACTCAGCCTTAGATCCAAGATGTTCTTCGATTCTGAGCAGTTGATTGTATTTACAAACACGATCAGTACGACTTAGTGATCCTGTTTTGATCTGCCCTGTTCTAAGTCCGACTGCTAAGTGTGCAATGAAAGTATCTTCAGTCTCACCTGATCTGTGACTGACGACTGAGGTCCATCCTTGCTCATGCGTCAGATTAATCGCATCAACAGTCTCGCTGACGCTGCCTATTTGATTCAATTTAATTAGAACTGAGTTTACCGCCTTCTTTTCTATTGCTTCTTTGATCCTATCAACATTAGTAACCAATAAATCATCGCCAACAAACTGCATTTTGTCTCCGAGCGCTGATGTTAGAGCTGTGAATCCATCCCAATCGTCTTCGCTGTGGCTGTCTTCGATAGAAACCATTGGATAACGTTCAGTTAAGTCTATATAAAAAGCAGTTAGCTCCTCCGAACTTAGCTGCTTACCGTCAACAGCATAAGAACCACCCTCATAAAACTCAGAAGCTGCAGCATCAATGGCCAATTGGATCTTTCCGTCATATCCTGCTTTCTTAATTGCATCCATGATGAAGCCGAATGCTTCATCCGTATCCTTAACACGTGGAGCGAATCCACCTTCATCCCCTACCGCAGTTACATGGCCGGCATCTTTAAGTAATTTTTTAAGCGCGTGGAATGTTTCCGCCCCAGCTCGCAGTGCATCGGTAAATGAATTAAATCCCGTTGGAACAATCATGCATTCTTGAATAGCTAAGCCTGAGTCCGCGTGCGTTCCTCCATTCATAACATTCATCATTGGTACGGGTAACAGATTCGGATTATCAACTCCAAACTGACCTGCCAAAGACTCACATAATGGCTTTCCCTCACTCCCCGCTCTTGCCCTGCATACAGCCATAGAAACCCCTAAGATAGCATTTGCTCCAAGCTTTGATTTATTGGGTGTTCCATCCATGTCGAGCATTTTTTGATCCAGAGCACGATGGTCAGACACTTCCTGACCCGTGAGCTCTTTTGCAATCTCACTGACGTTTCCGACAGCTTTCCGGACCGACTTTCCACCGTACATTTTCTTATCTCCATCTCGCAGTTCAAGTGCTTCGTGAGTGCCGGTTGAAGCTCCGGATGGCACAGCAGCACGTCCAAAATTTCCATCATCCAATTCGCAATCAACTTCAACGGTTGGGTTACCGCGCGAGTCGAGGATCTGACGGGCTTTGAGGGATTTGATCTTAGGCATAGTTAAAGATAGGAAGGATTAGCTTTATTCTATCTTATCAATTACTTTTTTTAAACTCTCCTCTTTGCCCTTCTATGAACCAGTCCACAATATCCAGAAATCATAGTCATTGCAATTAGTCCGACACCAGCTCCGGATGAAGGCAGAGCTACAGGCTCTGTCTTTGCTTCCCTATATTCAGTACCGGTTCCTGTTTTGGTGGCAGGCTCGGGTTCGGGTGCGGGTTCGGGTGCGGGCACAGGCTCTGCAGGCTTTTCTTCATTAGCTTGCTGGGCAATCTCTTGCCTTCGACGCTCGAATTCTCTGAGTCTTTCTCGCCATGCTTCCTCAGCAGGATTTTCTGATGTTGATAAATTCTTTGCCTCTTTATCATCGAATGCAACTTCGACAGAACCCGTTCCACTTATCCCCTGCTGAATATCATTCCAAAGGCTTGCATCCCAAAGGGCACTTGCAAGCACTCCATTCCAATTCCTCTGGCCCTCACCTGCAAACGCAAGAACTGCAAATGGAACGAAAACTGCCAATAGTAGGAGTGTACGCGGCAATCTTCTGCGAATTACTCTTAGGCAAAATATCATAATTCCTAATATTCCAATTGCAACCAGTCCAAATGACCATCCCCATTGGTAATAGGCCTGTACGGATCTTGCAGGCTCGTAAACCTTGGCTACTATTTCAATTATCAGCCATAAGAGCAAAATCAAGACGGGAAACCAGTGAAGCCACCTAAAGGCGTAATCTGCGCGGTTTTTCTTGAATAAATGTGTAAGACTTAGTGGATATAAAACCGCAATTGCAAGTAGAACAACCCAAGGCAAACCCCCCTGAGGAAGCGGAGGCAATGTAGCAGCCAACACTCCAAAAATAGCTATAACAAGCCCTAAAACAAATACTAAAACCGTTTCTGTGGCGTGCTTTAGGGGCATAGGAGGGGGATTGTCCTCGCTTCAGAAGTTAGTGTCAAGATTGTCTTGCGCACATATTGGATACACGCACTAATTATTAGCTTATAGCTTCATTAGCTTTCGTCATCTATAAACTATAAGTAGCACCAATAGAAGCTAACCAAGCTAAAAGCTATGAGCTATAACCACCCTTTCTTCGCGAAATACCCCAACAAACCAGAAAGGATTAGAATCATGCCAACAATCAAACCTGTAAACGCCAGAGGATGCTGTTGATAAGGCAAAAGCACATTCATTCCAAATAATCCCGTCAAAAACGTTAGCGGCAGCATCGTTACGGAAAATACGGTTAGTATTCTTACAATAGCATTCGTCTTATGAGTCAACCATGATTCATGAGTATCCTGAAGAGAATCGACCATTTCTTTGGCTGTATCCAAAAGCGACCATTGCCTTTCAATTGCATCAAGTATGTCATCAAAATAGAGGGATAGTTCCTTTGAAACAAACTTTCGATTTTTGTGCTCCAATGCACCTATCAAAGTTCTTTGCGGCAACAGGATAGAGCGCATGGTAATTATGTTCCTTTTAAGAGTCATAATGTCTCTGAGTATGTCCACCTGCTCTTCCTGCTCAAATAATTCTTCTTCCATCCTTCTAATCTCTTTGGTTATCGTATCAACCATAGGAAAAATGCCTTCGAAGAAATGATTCATTAACTCATACAAAAAGAACCCTGTTCCATGCTCCATGTATTCAGATCTTTTGTCTTCGGATTCTTTAAGTTCCCTCCATAGCGTATCCAAAACTGCAATTTTGCCCCGATGCAGAGTTACGAAGAAATCTTGACCCAAGAATATATTCACTTCCTCCTTAACCATGCGTCCTGTTCGCTTGTTTAGATAAGGAATATGAAAAACCAAAAAGAGATATTCGTCATACTCCTCAACTTTCGGTCTTTCGTGCTCACTTAAACAATCCTCAATATCCAATTCATGAAAATCGAATTTTTTTTGCAACTCTAGAAGATCCTTCTCCTGTGGATTCGGATCATCCAACCATGTGATGCCTTTGTACGTTAGACTGCGCATGATGGCGAGGGGTACGTTGTTCGCCCTATTAAACTTCTATTTTTGTTTTGGATCAAGTGTTTTATCTTTTCTTTCGCCTAGGCAAATACTTTTTTCTTGGATCATTAACTGTTTCCGAAGGCAATTTCTTGTAGTACTTCAACTTGAACATCTTTATTTGAAAAAATACATAAACAACCCATCCAATCAACCACACCACCCACCATAGTCGCATAGAAACATAACTGATCTGTTCCGCTCTCGCTACAGTCAAAACTAGAGCCGCTATTCCAAACCAAAGGCAAGCTCCCGGCCATGACCTACTAAGTTTTTTTGTGACTTGATTATCGAGTTTTTTCCTCCACATTCGAAGCGTAAACGAAACTACAATTAATCCGAATGCCAAAAGCAAAAACATAGTCAGTTTAGGGCTTCCATATGGAATGACTGGATTGTTAGGCCAAAGGAGGTAGGTAACTAATTGTTTCATGCTTGCTGATTCTTTACTTTTACTATTTTCTTCTTTGGTGCTTTTTTCTGGACTTGCTTCTCGGCTACCCCTTCCAAAATCGTCTGCATCATCTTATCCAGATCCCTTTGTTTAACAGTTCTTGCAGGACGAATTAGGATATAAAGCAAGAACCCTACTAACGGGAAAATTGCCACAAGCAAAATGCATAAAAGCATATAAATAAATGAGTGGGTTCGTAGAATGATATCTCTTGTCGTATAAAAAACGATAAATATCAGAAGTAGCCCCACAACTATCAGAACAACTTGTCCGATTCGAAGCATGGGATTATCTGCGAATAAAATTAGCCAGGGCTGAAGAACCGGCATTATGGAGGCGAGTAGATTTTGCATGTAAAAAGTATAGTATTTGAGGATCGCTAATACAACCACCAAAATAACAATCAACAATCGACAATCGACACGGACACTTCGTGCCCTTTCAACAATGAATTGTTGAAAGCGAAGCGTGTTGATGGTTGATAGTCCACCGCAGGTGGACGTGTTGATTGTTATAAGTGCGGATACTTCCTCCTATGAACCAACACATACACTACCGTTGCAAGCACTGCCAGTATTGCCAGGAATTGGCTGAATCTAAGCTCAAATGTAGGCAAAGTGACTACAGACCTGAGTATCAGATATCCACCGAAGATCGCTAAAAGGCAAATCTCGTATGAAATTAATCCAATTCTGGAAAGCTTAAGCTCGACTGCGGCAAAAATTCCAAGACTTATAAACAAGGCAATCAAAACGACAAAATCTAGCTGCGTTGCGAACACTGGGATAGAAAAATCCCCCCTGAAGTATTCGAATATAAAAGTGAATCCACTGGCAACCAGAATGCCTGCCAGAGTTTCTGATCCCGCTCGCTTGTGATACTTGCGCACAATCAGAAGAAAAAACGTCAGTATAAGAAAGAAGAGAGCGTAATAGATCTGAACCGGATGAATTGGAACTGTATATCTTACTCCGATTGTATCGTAAGAAACTCCCCAAATAAGATCCGTTGGTTTTCCATACGAATGTCCGGATAAATATTTTCCAATCCAATCGAATACCAATCCAAAAGTTGTAGCCGGAAGCAACACGTCCAGCCACTGAAGAAACGTAGCTCTCTGAGTCCTGGTTGCAATGTATAGAACCACAGCAATGCCCATAGCTCCACCCAAAAAACTAAATCCCCCATCCCAAAATATAAAAATCCTTAGAGGATCTCTTAAATAAATACGATATTCAGAGACAATTGCAATGAGTCTGGCTCCAACTATAAACGCAATTAGGTATCTGAGTGAATTATCCTTGAAGTTTTGAATAGAAAGATTTGCACTGGCAGTCAGACGCAGAAAAAATTCAGTACCCAGCCATACTCCCAGAAGCAGGAATACTACTCTCATCCAGATCATGAAGGGACCGATCATGAAAGCTTCAAACATAAGATTATTTAAGTATAGAGTCTTCTTTCTTTCACATCTTCAACTGCCCTCTTTATAAACTCGTCTAACGGAACCTCTACCTGCTCCTTCGTCTTTACATTCCTTAAGGCAACTGAGTTGCCCGAGACTTCTTTCTCCCCCAAAACCAAGAGATAAGGATACTTTTGCTTCTCACCTTCTCTAATTCTCTTGCCCAACGAATCAGCAGGGTCCATGTATTGCGGACGAAGTCCCTGCTTTTTAAGTTTTTGAATGACTTCCTGAGCATATTTGATGTGAGGTTCTGCAACAGGCAAAACTCCCATCTGAACCGGCGCAAGCCATAACGGGAAAAGACCTGCGAAGTGCTCTATCAGAAATCCTATAGTTCGTTCGTGCGTTCCAAGCGGTGCGCGGTGTATGCATAAAGGAGTTTTTTCCGATCCATCCTTATCTATGTACTTAAGTCCCATCTTTCCCGGAACATCGAAGTCAATTTGGTTCGTCGCAATAGAAAATTCTCTTCCTATCGCACTCCAAACTTCTATATCTATCTTCGGACCATAAAAAGCTGCTTCATCAGGTACTTCTTCAAACTCACAACCTGACTTTTTCATAACATTTCTGACCATTTCTTCGGTCTTTATCCAAAGTTCCGGCTCATTAACATACTTTTCACCCAATCCATCTTTGCCGTGCAGTGAAAATCTCATTTTATACTTATCAATTCCGAATATTTCGAAATATTTAAGGTACATTTTTGTAACCGCCATAAACTCATCCTCAAATTGCTCCTCTGTGCAGTACATATGTGCATCATTCATTGAAAGTGATCTGACTCTCATCAAACCAAACAATGCTCCTGAGTCTTCGTACCTGTAACAATGTCCATATTCAGCCATTCGAATAGGAAGATCTCTGTAACTTCTTGGTTGTGAAGCAAAAATCTCATGATGATGCGGACAATTCATCGGTTTTAAGTAATAAGTTTCCTCACCATCAATTTCCATTGGAGGAAACATTGCCTCTTTGTAATGCGCGAGGTGTCCTGTTTGTTCATAAAGTTTGCCTTTGGCAATATGAGGGGTTCTGACGCGTACATAATCATCATTATCCTCCATTTCCTTGGCAAGTTTCTCCAGCTCATCACAAATTACAGTTCCTTTCGGGGTCCAAAGAGGTAAGCCCGGCCCAACCATGTCGCTAAAAGTAAATAAATCCAATTCTTTTCCTAGTTTTCTATGATCTCTCTTCTTAGCTTCTTCCATCATAGTTATGTAAGCTTGCAATTCATCTTTTGAAGGATATACAGCTACATAAATACGAGTTAATTGCTGATTTTTTTCATCCCCCCGCCAATAAGCTCCTGCAAGAGACATGATTTTGAATCCGTCAGCAGGAATTTCCGATGCATCTTCCTTGTGTCCGCCCGCGCAAAGGTCCACGAAAGTCTCCGCACCCTTTGCATCAACATTTTTGTAGTGAGTAACTTGCATCTCTCCATCCTTTTTGAGGTCTTCAACCAGCTCAACCTTAAATGGCTGCTTCATCTTCTTCCAAAACTTAATCGAATCGTCAGAAGACATCTTCTCTTCCTCGAACTTCTGTCCTTTGTTGATTATCGACCGCATTTCCTTCTCAATTTTCTTAAAATCCTCATCTGTAATCGGCTCCTTGAACTGAAAGTCGTAATAACACCCGTAATCTATTGGAGGACCAATGGAAATCTTTGTATCCGGCCATAGATTCATAACAGCCTGCGCAAGAACATGCGAGCAGGAGTGGCGGAGATTGTAGAGATCTGGATCCATTTCCTTTGCCATATGAGAGAAGAGTACCAAATTATAAAGAAGATGACCATATTCCCCTCTCCTCCTTCCTGCCCTTCCGAAGCTTCGAAGGAGCGAAGGAGGGAGAAGGGGGAGAGCCTGCCTGCCGGACAGGCAGGGGTTGGGTGAGGGGCCTTAAGTGAAACGCTAATAGTCTCATGGTAATAGAATAAACGCCCTTCGCTATTGGAAGGGGCGATATAAGAGTATTTAAGTATGCAGGAGTCCCCTTCCTAGAAGGTTGTTGTAGTGGTAGTTGTTGCTGTAACGGACTTTTGCATCAGGCCCATCATATCATGAAAGAAACAGAGGAAACAGAAGAATCAGAAGAAACAGAGGGCTACAATATCTCCGCTTCCTGAATCTTTTGACAACAAATCCTCTGGTTCCTCTGTTTCCTTTGTTTCTTCTGCTTCCTCATCAAACAACTCCCACCTCCTCCTCAATAGCTCTGACTTCTCTGAGGAGTTGAGCATCGTTTAGGAGCTTCTTTTCGATCTTGGATACTGCATTCATTACCGTAGTGTGATCTCGGCTAGAGAAGACTTCTCCGATTCCAACATAGCTCATATTCAAATACTTCTTTCCAAGCAACATTGCAATCTGGCGGGGCAAAAGTATGTCGCGATTTCTCTTCGGTCCGATCATGTCCTGAACTGATACTGAATAGTAACGACTGACAGCTTCGATTACTTCCTGGAAAGTAGGACGCCTTTTCTCCTTCTTTTCGAACCCAGTGTCTTGCTCTTCCAAATGTGGATCTTTATTAAGCTTCTTCATTATTTGAGCTATTGATTGAATGGTAGGCATGCGCTGTTCAAGCTCATAAAGTGCAACTGCCTGCATTAGTATTCCTTCAAGTTCTCTGACACTATTGGTCGTATGTTCCGCGATAAATTGGAGAACATTCATTTCAATAAACAACTCATACTCCTTGGCTTTCTCGACCAAGATTGCAAGGCGCGTCTCGTAATCCGGTTTGCTTACGTCCGCTATCATTCCCCTCTCGAATCTGGAAACTAATCTATCTTCCAGATCAAGTTCTTGCGGAGGGCGGTCAGCCGAAATAATTATCTGTTTGTGCTCCTCGTAAAGAGTATTGAATGTGTGGAAAAATTCCTCCTGAGTTCGCTCTTTGTTTGCAAGAAATTGAACATCATCAATTATCAGAACATCAACTTTGCGGTAACGGCCACGAACTTTTTCCATCTTTTGCATTCGTATGGCTTCCACTACTTCATTCGTGAAATCTTCGCTAGTTGTATAAACAACAGTAGCCTTTGGCATATGCTTCAAGATTGAATTCCCCGTCGCCTGAAGCAAATGAGTCTTTCCAAGTCCCACTCCCCCGTACAAGAATAACGGATTGTATTTACCACCAGGTTGATTGGATACCGCCTGACATGCTGCGTGTGCAAGACGATTCGACTCTCCTACTATAAAGTTATCTATCGTATAACGAGGGCTGAGTATCTTGCTTATAATCCCTTCTGCCATTTTTACTTCCTGTTTGCCGGGAAGCTTCCTCTTTTTATCTTCCGGAAATTGAATAAGTAAATCAATCGACCTTTCTGGATTGTCTTTTAGCCCTACATCTACTCTGTAAACGATCTGCTCGATTGTAGAATCGCACTCCTGTGCAGCAACCAAAGTTTTCCCTTTGTAATGCTCGATATGCCAATTCAGCCCCATTGGAATCGGCAAGCCAACAATCAATTTTCCTCCATCTCTTCCCAAAACAGTCGTATCTCTGAACCAAGTTACAAACTGACCCCGCTGTACCTGTGGTTGTATTTTCTTTAGGATTTCCAACCAAAGATCTTTATTCGAGCCAGTTAAAACACTTGTTTCAGCTTTCGCCGGTAAAGAGACGGACGACGTCATAGTAAGTAATAAATAAAAGTAAGAATATGAGGAATAGGAATCCCACTGTGTTGGTGGCAAGCTCAAACTTTCTATTAACTGGTTTTCTGCCAATCAATTCGGCGATTACAAATACCAATCTTCCGCCATCAAGCGCCGGAAAAGGAAGAATATTAAGTACGGCAAGACTCAAGCTAAGAAGTGCAACCAGGCGCAAATACATCATGAATCCTTCCTGAACTGATGCATGAGTTAGTTGAGCTATACCAACAATACCTGCAATCCCCTCCGGAACTTTTCCGGATTGCACAAGCGACTTCATTAAAGTTCCAATTCCTTTTACTGTCAGAATGCTTACTACCCACGTCTCTCTGAATGCGAGCCCAAGTGCCATAAAAATATCATGCTTCGGTGCATCTAGTTTTATTGGAAATGGAGTAAGTACAATTCCCGCTTTGCCGTCTTTAAGCCTGATTGTGAAATCCTTCTCTGTCTCGAAACCTTCTCCGGACTTAATTGTATAAGTTACAACTCTCTTTCCTTCCTGCGCAGAAACAACATCATTAGGAACTGTAACAGGAACTCCATCAACTGCAGACAAAATACTCTCCTTCGGTACGCCAACTTTAGCCGCACTATCTCCACTTATTACATCCGAAACAAATACACCAAGTTCCAAATCAATAATCCCCTTCTGGGCAGAAAGTTCCATTGCTTCGAGAGTTGTATAAGTAGGAATCCACTTTCCAACAGAAAATCCAATCGTGAGGATTACTATAGCTAAAAGAAGATTCATAAAAACTCCTGCAGAAAGAATCACAACTCGTTTCCAGATTGCGACTGATCCGAAACTTCCTTTGGATGTTCTTTCTTTATTTGTTATAGCATTCTCACCCTTTAATCGTACAAAGCCTCCGAATGGAATCCAGTTAAGAGAAAATACCGTCCCCTTGCTCTTCCAAAGCTTTCTGGCTCTGGGCGGAAGCCCAAGACCAAACTCCTCCACAGTAACTCCGCTAAGCCTGGCGGCAGTAAAGTGGCCCCACTCGTGGATCAGAATTAGAACTGTGAGGAGAAGTAAAAATGCGACTACAGATAGTAAGACTGTCATGAAAAATGGCAGGTATAGAGCTAGTTCGCACATGTTAGACCTAATGTGGAAAACTTAAAAGATATCCACACCCACTTCTTGTTGCAAAGCCAAAAAAGCCTTTTGCAATACAAAAAGGTTTATGAAAGTGAGCATTAGAGGAAGTTAGAACTAGATTTGAATCACATCAAACTTTCATTAGCTCGTCATAGTCAAGATGGAATTAGTTCAGAATTCTGACTGACCATTTGATGAAGCTCATAGAGCAAAACACTTGCAGTTGTAGCTACATTTAATGAGTTGGTCATACCTATAATTGGCAAAGATACAATACAATCAGCCAAATTCAATACTTCCGGTGAAATACCATCGTATTCCCGTCCAAGAATGATACATGCGGGAAATGAAGGTTTGATTTCCTTATAATCAATGCTATCTGCACATAGCTCAGCACAGAGAATATACACTCCGGATTCTTTTAGTTCTTGGACCGTCTCGATAGTGGATGTTCGATGTTCCCACGGTACCCATCGTTCAGTTCCCCGAGATGTCGTCTTTATCTTAAAGTTCGGTGGCGAAAGAGTACGACCACAAAGAAACAGCTTGGAAACAAGCAAGGCATCCGCAAGACGGAAGATCGAACCAACATTGTACGCTGATTTCAGATCATCTAATACTATGTAAATAGGAGATCGCGTAAGATTGGAAAATTCTTTCTTGCTTATTTTGCTCTGTCTCAGCTCGCCTTTGCTTGAGGGGGTGTGTATAGGCATGAGTGCACCAATCATTCAATTATGTTATGTTGATAATTTACTGGTGGGCAGTACTGGAATCGAACCAGTGACCTCCGCGATGTCAACGCGACGCTCTAACCAACTGAGCTAACTGCCCGAGGATTTGAATGAAGGAGTGTTACAGTCACCAATTATTTACAAAGCGAAGTTGGAAACTGCTTGTCCTCCGTAGCCCGAAGGGCGAAGGAGGAAGCTAACTGCCCTTATAGAACTCACAAAGATTAGCAATTCTGAGAATACTCAACAAGGGATATGGTGCTGTTTCCTCTTTTAGGTATACTCCACCACCATGCCAGAAGCTTTAGACCTCTTCTTCCCCCGCAAATCTCTTTCCGGAAAAACCGGCAAGTGGATCACAGAACATGAGAAAAAAAGGCTGATGTTTAAACCCGTTACCGAGGCAGAGGATAGACTTAGAGAAAGAGGTCTTGATTTCATCGATGCAATTTATGCCGGAAGCTCTTATGAAAGAAGTCCCCTACTCCACAAAGCAATTCACACGTTCAAATACAAAAGAATCAGAATACTTGCAAAAGATATGACAGAAATAATGCTTAAAAATAGTCCCAACCTTGGGCACACAGTTCTTTGTCCTGTCCCGCTTCATTGGAGCAGACTTTTTTCTCGTGGTTTTAATCAATCAAAACTTTTGTCCGAACTCTTAGCCCAAAAATGCAGAATCCACTCTATGAATCTGCTCAAAAGAACTAGACCAACTGGACATCAGATGAAGAGAAAAAAATCCGAACGTCTGACTGCTCTAAAAGGTGCTTTCAGAGTCAACTCTAAATTGCTCCATTCGCATGTGATTTTAATTGACGACTTATCGACTACAGGAGCAACTCTTGACGAATGTGCGAAGGCTCTGAAGGATGCTGGTGTTGAAAGAGTTGAGGGGTGGGTTATTGCGCATGGATAGTTAAATTCAGCAATATTGCCACATACTGATACACCCGCCCCCCAGGGGTGGGTTAAGCTTCAGGGTGGCAGGGCGGTAGTTATATGTATACTGATCTCGAAATTTTTCGTGTCAATACTTCTAAAAAATTATCTTTTCTTGAATTCTACTTTTCCGCATCAGTAAGCCCCGCAAGACGTTCCGCTCCCAAGCGGAACAGTGCCTATTATCAGGCATTTTCTATCAGGCAATAGTATCGATATATCACAACCCCTCAGAGCGGATAAAAGTCGCTTTTTAGGCTATAATATAAGGATTTATTACACCCCAAAATCATGGAAACACCTCCATCAAAAGAACCTCAGGAAAACCCGCAAAACGTACCTCCCATTGAGGATAAAGTACTTCTCTCCTGGGCATCTTCTAATCGACAGGAACATCAGAGAACCTTGCTCTGGTACATACTCGCGGCAATAGTAGCATTTCTGCTAATTGTATATAGCGTTATAACCAAATCGTGGAGTTTTACGTTTCTACTCGTTGTTTCTGGAGGATTATACGTAGCACTTCATAGAAAAAAGCCTAAACAAATTGCAATGAGCATAAAACAGCTTGGGTTCCAGTTTGGAGAGGAATTTATTCCATGGTCATCGATTAAGGGATTTTGGGTTCTTAAACACAAGAATTTTGAAGAGTTGCATATAGAAAGAAATGCCAAATTAGGAATCGAAATCTCTGTCTCTATACAAAATATGGATTCAGAGAATATTAGAGGACTGCTCGCGCAGTTCACCCCTGAACTTACAGACAAACATGAAAAACTATTTGACAAGATTATTCGAATTAGTAAACTGTAACCCAATGCGCAGTTTGCGCGTTGGGCGCTTTGCAGCAAACTCCCCCGATTACGTCGGCGGAGCAGATTCGTGGTATTTAAATCCCATCAAAGAAAAGCGTCTTTGTTTCTTTGCAGCGGAAGATGGTGACAATGCAAAAAATGATGATGATCAGCAGCCAGATCCCGATTCAGAAACAAGAGAACAACCAGAAGAACTAGAAGCCGGAGAGGCAGCAGAACCTACACCCAACGCACATCCTCTAAACATCATTGCAGGCACAAGATCGGAGATTATGGGAGAAGCCCCGGAGCTGGTATCGCAAGCACCGGATCGGATTCTTGAATCCCCTGTCGTAACAGACACATTGCTTTCTGCTGACTACTTATCATTTGATCAGGAGAACTGGTTAAAGGATCAAATGGATCGATGGCTAGAGCCGGGCGCGACTGTACTTGATCTAAAAAATTATTTGCACGAATGCGATGAACCTGAGCGCAAACAAATCATTGATGAGCTTAGACCACTAATTCATGACGTACTGCGAGACCCTTATTCCACATGGAAACTCTGCCACGATTACGAAGCCTCAATGCAAACGATCAAAGAGGATATGAAGAATGTTAAAGATATTCTTGGACCTGATCCAATTATTGATTTTGAACAAATCCAGGCAAAGAAAGCTCAGCTTGAAAATGACGGATCAAGCTTTGGTAAATGGATGAACAATCCGAGCAACTTCGATGAAGTGTGCAACTTCTTCGGAATGGACATCACGGAAGTAGATAATTACATTGATTTAAATGAACACTTAGGAGAAAGCAACAAAAGCATAATCAAACGCATACAAAACAGATGGGACAAGGCAACGCGTGCATGGAAGGTTGCGATGAATCATATGCCATGGACAAAGGCGAAAGAAAAAGAAAGTTCGGAAGTTACGTTAAGTAAACTTGAACAGGAAAGTGCAGAACTAAGAAAGCTTCTTGATGCTCTTCAGCAAAATGACTCTGGGTTTGCATTGCAAAAACTCCAGCAAGCAGGAAATGCAGCGATGGAGAACCTGGATCTCGATCATCCAGAATCATTCTTCACGCAAATGGGCGTGAGCCCAGAAGCCGCATTGCATCTTAAGGCAAATTTGGAAGGTCAACTTGGAACGGTTCTAAGGCGACTCGATGAAGACCCAACTATAGGAGTTAGAAATGCTCTTGAGCCCGTAGATTCAGATGGAAAACCTGTTGATGGATATCTTCAGGAAGCGAAGACTAACAATGATCGAATCAGACAAATTCATAGAAGACTTAATCAGGAAAACGTAAAAGCAAGATTCGATATTGCACTTGAAGACGGCCGTATTACAGAAGGCGAATATGAGAGGTTTATGCCTTACCCGCAAGGAATGGAGGTTACTCCCGAAGGTTGGCTATTTCTTGAACTGGAATCTGAGCGTGAAGATCACGCACAGGCAATGCTTCTCCTGCCGCAACTATTGGAGAAATGGGAACAAGCGACTGCCGTAAGTGATGACGATGCATTAGCAGTTCTTACTACGATAATGCCTGAGGGAAAAGTTGATGAAGTGTTGGCTACTGCAAAAAGAGTAAGAGACGGTGAAACAACCGGAGAAGATCACTCAACAATTTACATGATGACTTCCAACCTTCCGAAAATCGATCAGGTGCTAAGAATGCTTGCAGAGCCTGCAGCTGTTTCTCAAATAATAAAAGGTCGTGAGCAATTTGAGCAAGCAATGGAAGCTGATCTTGAGGGCAATGATGTTTTGAACCAGAAATTAAACGCAATTTCAGAGAAGTTGTTACCTGGTGGAAGGCTTTGCCCTGAATTGGAACACACAATAACGCAAACACTTCAGGTTGGCAGAGGACTCACTGAGCAAATCGATAAAGCTGAGGGGCTGCTTATGAGATCAGACAAAGAAAGTATTGCTGTTGCTCAGTGGATTGTTGAGACTCTTGAAGAATGTCACAAATTAGTCACGTCACTTGACGTGCGCAAAGTGGACAATGCCACTTTCAGATCCAAATCGGATGCCGAAGGTGATGATGTTTACGGTTGTTATCAGTTGGACGAAGGAGTCATATATATAAATCAGGAAGCAATCGACAGTATTCATGGAGATGCAACGTCCCACTCAGCCATTGAGGCATCTACACTTGCTCACGAAAAGGGACACGCATTAATGGACATTCTTACTAGACGCCCAGGTATATTGGCCGGTCTTCTTACACAAACATATACTCTCTTTTCCGATGAAAATATAACAACAAGTGCAGGCCCTCAGAAGTTTACCGAACTGTTGGAGGCGCAAGCAGAAAGATGGCAAATACCAGCCAGTTCAAGTGATCCAAGATTTCGCGAGTATCTTACTGATGAACTTTTGTGCAAATACTCGTCCTGGGTTGCGGCCGGACGCGCTGATCTGCAATTCGAAGAAGACCGTGCTTTGTTCGAAGCAATGGATTCTGTATTTGCACCATCTGAATCTTTGCAATCATCTGATGAAGTGCAATCAGGAACAAGAGCCCTTAAGGCAACATCCATGTTTGCGAACAACGCGAACAACGCCCAACCTACCGCTCCGGAGAGAGCAGTCGACATCAACCAAGAGATCAGAGAGGGGAAATCTCATCTTCACACAATTCATGAATACATAGACAAGCATCCCGGATTCGGGGATATGCCAATCAAAGCACATCCAATAATTTCATACAGAGGAGGAGAAGAAATGGTCTCCACTCAACAGGACTACGAGGATATGAAAAAGTTCTTTGAGGAAGAGATTGATAAACCTCTTGCGGAAGGCGGGTTCAGAGATGCGACAAACAGATCCAGAATTGAAGAAAACCTGAAGCACTTTAATGAACGATGGGAACAGTGGAATGGATTCTTAACCGAAATGAAGAAGCAGGAAATGGAAGCGGTAAACTCTGCCAAAGCAGAAAAGAAAGACTTGTTAACGATGTGGAGAACAGGAGACATACAATTCGCTTCAATAATGGATATTTGGGTGATGGGAAATAACATTGGAGAAGACTGGATGAGGCTTTGGAACAGGCGCGGAGAACTTGTGCGGGCAAGAATGGGATCGGGCTTAACAGGTTGGATTCCCGATGGAATCCCAATGGTAGGACGTCTTAAGCATGAATTTAATCGCCGAGATCAAAATGCTGAGTTGGAAGAAGTACGACAATGGCGTGATGCGTTTAAAAACGTTGATAGCTATAAACTATTGGCACGCCTTGCTAAACCAAGCGTTAGGAACAAGGATGAAATCAAAGCGCTTTTCGAGGAACTGACCGAAAGAGGGAGGCTCGACTGGAATGATGAAACAATATGGAAAAAATTGAATATGCTTTCCCATTTCAGGATGCCAATTGAACCATGTATGAATGACGATTTGCTCAGAGACGACTGGCTGGAACGTTTGATCTGTGATATCTGGAATGACAATGACCTCTTTAATAACTGGAAACGAGCAAATGATTCAGGCATTAAAAGTGAAAAAGATAAATTCACTCCAAAAGTAGACCAGCTCGCAAACCTGGACTCAATGGACGACAAGCTACAGACTATGCTGCAAGACTGGGTAGAAGGCCGCCCCGGAAAGGAGCGAGTTAATCCTCATTTGTACGAAGAGGTTGTCCATTATGCGATAAGAATGGGGAAAATGTCCATGGAAGCTAAATTCTATTACTTGATTCGTGGGGTTGCCGAAGGCCTGCTTTCAATCGACCGTCTTCGTGTACTTGCCGGTGACGGAGGAGGCGTACTGATGCTTTTCCCGTTCATCGACTACTTCTATCAGAAGAATAATGATCCGGCATACATGAAAGCGCTTGCAACACGACTTATTGAAACAAAGAATGGACAAGATACATATTCACCGGGACTAAAAACAACTATGTTCGTACGTCTGGAAATCGCACGTGAGGGAGCCGTAAAAGAACGTCTTAGGAAAGCACAAAGTAAAAATGGAGATAAAATTGACCACGATGATATCCCGTACTTCATGCCGGAGCTTGATCACACACAAGTAGCTGACTGGTACACAATGGCCGGAGGACGCAGGCTTAAGCTATCTTTCGAGGCCGTTAAAAACAGTTATGTAGGATATTCTATGAAGTTTAAGTCAATGTCGGCTTTAGCTGAAATGAATAATGGCAATAGATTCTCTGATGCAGACATTGATGATCTTATAACCACAATCGGCGGTTGTATTATTTCTGATAACATTTTAACTAGCAATGGTTTCGACAAAGAAGCGAGGGCAAAGCTCAGCCAGTCCGAAATCGAACAAACATGTCCCGTTTATGGTAAAACACATCGCGTATCCGAATATAGAAACGCACTTAATGAATTTACTTCGGAAGTTGCTCATATCGATGGATTAGACTGGGAAAGAATTAACAGAGGCAACAAGAACACGGGAGCCAGTGAGCAAGTAACTGCCGATAATTTCACAGCAGGCGTAGGACCGGATAGTTATCTGAAAAATGTGAATAATGATAAGCTTGCCGACAATATCCACACAGCTATTTCACCATTTTTGGAAGATCTGCGCAGAGTAGCGCATCAAAATCCCGAAGTCCTTATACAAATACTTAGCAAGTACGGAAAAGGTGACCGGTTCGTATCAGACGATGTTACAGGAGATGATACCTCTGTTGCAGATATGCAAAAGGCATACCAGGAATCGCTTGCTCCGGCTGCATCTAATTAAGTATTAGAATAATTGAATATTAGATTGATTTAGTACGATTCATCGTTGATTATTGGAGCATGCAAGTATCTGTTAAAAGAATAGACCCATCTCTTCCGCTCCCCCGCCATGAAACCGGCGGTTCGGTTGGTTTTGATCTGATAACACGTATTGATACTCTAATTGAACCGGGTCAGATCGGACTTGTACCTTCTAACGTTATTGTACAAGTACCCAAGGGCCATGCGCTTCTTATACTCCCTCGGTCTTCACTCCCCAGAAAAAAAGGTCTTGTATGCCCACACTCACTTGGAGTTATTGATGAAGATTATCACGGTCCGGAAGATGAGATATTTGTGCAGGTTCAAAACATTACTTCAGATCCAGTAGTCATCAAACGAGGCGAACGAATAGCGCAAGGTTTAATTGTAAAAGTCGAGAAAGCTCAGTGGGCAGAGGTCGTCAGTCACGAAGCCAAAACGCGTGGAGGGTTTGGATCAACAGGATAATTGACAATGAACAATGAACAATTGACAATTAATTGTCAATTCTCAATTGTCAATTGTCAATTTCTTTGGAGAACCATCAGCTGAAGCCAAGCACAATTACTTACTTACAGTTTTGCGCATAAACGCAGGTACCTCCAACTCCTCCTCATTTAGATCCACAGCTGTTGATCTGGCTTCGAAAGATTGAGACCTGGGCTCTTCTTCTTTCTGCAATGAGTCAGATGTGTTCTCTTGATTCGGCATTCCTAAGTTGCGAAGCGATGGTATAGACCTTGCAGCCTCGGATATGTCGGGAGCCATCTCGAATCCTGTAGCAACAACAGTGCATTTAACCTGCCCTGTGTAATTATCATCGATGACTGCACCAAATATTACATTAGCTTCCGGATCAGCGGCTTCTGTGATTATGCGTGCTGCTTCATCTACTTCGAACATAGAAAGATCAGTTCCACCTGTAACATTGAACAGAACTCCCTTGGCTCCATCTATCTTCATCTCTAGGAGAGGACTATCAACTGCTGCTCTCGCGGCTTCCGCTGCCCTGCTGTCACCTGTTCCGTATCCGATTCCCATCAATGCCGTTCCTGCGTCTGACATTATTGCCTTCACGTCAGCAAAGTCGACGTTAACAAGTCCATGTATTGTGATAAGAGAAGAAATTCCTTCTATTGCGTGCTTAAGAACTTCATCTACTACCTCAAACGCTTCTGTAAGAGGAGTGGTCTTGTCTATAAGGGAAAGAATTTTGTCGTTTGGAATAGTAATAAGTGTATCCACTTTTCCCTGCAAGTTTTCAAGGGCTTCCTCTGCCTGCTTCTTGCGTTTAAGTCCTTCAAAACTAAATGGTTTTGTAACTACACCAACGGTAAGGATCCCCATGCTCCTTGCGAGCTCCGCAATCACCGGCACTCCTCCACTTCCTGTACCACCTCCCAGTCCTGCTGTCACGAAAAGCATATCAATCCCTTCCAGATTTGATTTTAATTCTTCACTGCTTTCTTCGGCCGCCTTTTTTCCAATGTCTGGATTTGAACCGGCACCCAGGCCCCTGGTAATACCCCTTCCAATCGTTACTTTTTTTGGTGATGGATTGTGATACAAAGCCTGCACATCGGTATTCACAGCAATAAATTCAACTCCATGCAGTTTGGAGTCAACCATGCGAGAAACCGCATTTGATCCGCCTCCTCCGGCACCAAGTACGCATATTGTTGCGCCTGGAGCCATATCGGGGCGTACTTCTCTGGAGGAAGTAGCGGTTGTAGTTACATCGTCATCATCGCCGCTTGAGGTAGAACCGGCTGATGAGGTCTTGGATGCAGAGAACAGTGATCTGAGTGTGTCGGACATGATACTGAGGGGTAGTGGGGTAAGATTTTAAATTAAGGAAGTAAACTTTTGAACCAAGAGCCAACTTGAGTTGCAGCACGTTTGAATTGAACTGAACCTACACGCGGTCCGCCTTCACCTTCTCTCATTCCCCATACCAAAGCACCGAGTGCGGTTGCATACGCAGGATCATCTACCTTTTCTATAACTCCACCGATATCCGTTGGGAATCCCATTTGAACCGGCAAACCAAGAACGTCACGAGCAAGATCCAATACACCGGGAGCTTTTACAGCAGCTCCGGTAAGCAAAGCGCCGGCCGGAAGCATTCCGCTCCTGCCAATTCTCTCCAGTTCTTCTTTTACCAAGGTGAAGATCTCGTAATATCTGGCTTGCATTATCTCTGCCATGTAACGCTTGCTGACTGTTTGGGAATCAACCTTGCTGACCGATGACAGATCTATCATCTCACGCTCTGCGATCTCTTCCGGTAAAACCGAACCGAATTCAATCTTGATTCTTTCCGCAGTATCGATAGAAGTCCTCAGTCCGATTGCTATATCGTTCGTTACGCTTTCTCCTCCAACCGGGATGGAGACTGAATGCAAGATAGTACCCTCTTCGAAAACCGCCAGACTAGTGGAACCAGCTCCAACATCTATGACAGCAACTCCCAATTCCTTCTGTCTCTTTGTAACAACAGCTTCGGATACTGCAATCGTCGAAGGAATCAAATCATCAGTGTCCACACCTGCCTGATCTACGCACTTCTCTATATTTTTTACATGCTGAACGTGACCCGTGATTATATGTGCTTCTACCTCCAATCTGATTCCTGTCATTCCAACAGGATTCTTGATTCCTTTTTGCTCGTCCACCGAATATGTCTTTGGTTCTATGTGAAGTATGCGTCGATTTGCAGGAATGCTCACTGCTTGCGCCGCATCAAGTACTCGCCCGACGTCCTCCATAGTTATTTCGGATCCGGAGATTGCAATTACGCCTCTGCTATCGAACGCCTCTATGTGCGAACCACTCATTCCAACATAAACATGATTGATTGGAACACCGGCCATTCTCTCCGCATCTTCGAGCGATGCAATTATATTATGGATAAGCTCCTCCACATCTATCACATGACCTTTGCGCATTCCAAGGGAAGGAGAAAGGCCCACGCCTATAACGTTTGGAACTTCCTGTTCCTGTGTGCCGTCGACTACGGCAACAATTGTTCTAATTTTTGAGCTTCCGATATCCAGGCTCGCGAGCACTCGTTCTTTTGGCATAGTAGTTGAAGGGTTAGCGGGTGTTTAAGGAGTTAAACTCCACTGCAAAAGTAACAGTAAAGAAATCGAGAAGAAGTCTAAGGCTAGGGAAAAACTCTGTGCAAGAACATTGTGTATACCAAAGGTATTCAATGACACTTTTTTGATACTAGTTAGTTGTTCGAACTTTTCGTTAACAACAAGCCATAAACTAATATGTTTAGTATGCTTAAATATTAGCAAAAAGAGGGTGAATACTTTATATGATCAAAACAATGTTAACTGCTCTTTTTTGGTCTTTACATCTCCACTTCCGGTTTCAATCTCTTCAAAATGTTCACTCCCAAAATCTGTAAGAAGCTGTTGTTGAAGTCTTTTTAGAAGCAATGTGAATTCCATTTCTTTCAAGAAACTAACAATGCTCTCGGTTGGCAATTTTGTGACATCAAGTTCCTTTAGAGGGACAGGTAAAGGCATGTCACTGATAAGTGTTGCCATTTTTTCACAGAAAAAAGCCTGCTCCTTATCTCTTTCCAACTTTTCCCTCACCTTTGGACGTATGTCATCCAGATTTTTGTAAATACCTTCCAGTGTTTCGTACTTTCCCAGAAGTTCGGACGCACCCTTTGGTCCTATTCCATTTACACCCGGCAAGTTATCCGACGAATCTCCACAAAGTCCTTTATAGGATGCCACCTGATCCGGTCTGACTCCCAGTTTTTCCATCACACCATCGGGGTTTAAGTACTCAGCCTGCTGATACCCTTTGTGAGGCACAACAATTGTCACTTTGTCCGATGCAAGCTGAAACAAATCCCTATCCCCACTGACTATAGTAACTTTTGTCCCCTGCTTTTCGGCCAACTTGGCATACGCACATATCAAATCGTCTGCTTCGAACTTCGGATCAGACACATGATGGAATCCAAAGGCATCAACCAGCTCTAAAACCCTAGGAATCTGATCATAAAAATCATCAGGAGTCTCTGCTCTCCCCTCCTTATAGTCTTCCGCTGCCTCATGACGGAAAGTCTCCTCACCTTCATCAAAACAAACCAATAACCCGTCAGGTTCTTCCTTGGAAAGCATAGCAATAAGCATCGAAGCTACCCCAAACACCGTATTAACCTGTTCACCTGAGCTGGTTTTAAGAGTTCTGGGGATTGCCCAATATGCGCGGTACATTAGATGGTGGCCGTCGATGATGACCAGGTGGTTCATATGCTGATGATACCATGTTAAATTGCTAAATTGCTAAATTGTTCGGCAGAGCGTTACGCAGGCTTGATGAGGTTATTAATGGTATCCAGCTATGATGTTCACTCTGTGAGCAATTTAACAATTTTGAACTAAGTCAACTCCTCACATCTACCTCAAAACCCACTTTTCCGCTATAATAAGAGGATAAATAAACATTAAATATGTCCAATATAAGCCCTTCCACAGACCAGTCAATCGCCCAGAGATACTCTGCAGATACTTTGGAAAAGAAGATTAAAAACAAGACAGCTCTTCAGAAAGAACTTGGTTGGCCTGCCGAATCCAAGAGAATGATGTTATGCCTTCCTGTCGGAATGACCAAGGCTCTTGGAGGTGAACTGTTGGAAGAACTCATTCCAGGTCTAATGACTTTACCCATCGAGTTACTTATTAGAGGAAAAGGAACCAAGGAGTATGGAGAACTTTTTACAAAACTTGCTCAAGACAAAAACCACCGCTTCGCAATCGTCCCTGATCAGGAGGATGCAGTTAACGCAATGTTCGCCGCAGCCGATGCATCGCTATTTTTGTCTGACCCTTCCGGGCTTTCTGAGCTTAAATGCTCACTTGAATATGGATCAGTTCCAATTGCACCCGAATGTGAAAGTCTAGAAACTTATGATCCTATACAAGAAAACGGAGTTGCGTTTACTTACGAAAATTTGGATGCCTGGTCAGTCTTCGCAGCAATTGTAAGAGCATTGGAAACACACAGGTTCCCGTTCGACTGGCGTACGGTACAACGATACTGCATGGAGTCAGTGAAATAACTTACTGTCTGATTTCTTTACCGCGAGCCAATAAGTTGGTAACGTGTTTGTGGGTCAGTAGCTCAGTGCCTAGCCGCAGCCTGCTGCGGCGTGATAAAGAATGTTGCTCGGTCCTCAAAATTGATCTTTACTAAACGTGAGTGCCTGGGTCAGTAGCTCAGTGGTAGAGCAGTTGGCTCTTAACCAATTGGCCGCGGGTTCGATCCCCGCCTGACCCACCATCCGTCTTCGCTTACAGCTACGCCGCGATGGTTATACCCAGGGCTCGGCATAGTCGCAGACGTAGCCGGCCCCGCCTGACCCACCAATAATTTTACTTGAACATGGATATTCTATTTAAAAGTCTACTGGCCGCTGTAGTAACTGCTCTAATTCTAATTATTGAAAAATACGCCGGCCCCAGAGTAGCCGGTGCGATAGGAGGAATCCCAATTGTATTTGCAATCTCATATATTCTTGTCACTTATCAACTTAAAGAATTAACTCAAATGAATTAATTTCTATTTGGAGGAGTAATTGGTGCTGCAGCTGCAATAATATTTTGTCTTGTTCTTATATTTTTAAACACAAAGATATTGAATCACTATTGGTTAAATTTTGTTTTTGCATATGCGCTATGTTTCTTCCTTGCATTAATAGCCGCACAGATTTACAGTAAGACCTAGCTATGCCAAAAGCATTCCTCTTCCATGGTACAGGCGGCCATAGTAAAGAGAACTGGTTCCCATGGATTAAGACAGAGCTTGAAAGCAAAGGATACGAGGTAATTATTCCTGATTTTCCTGATGCAAATACTCCGACCCCTGATAAGTGGTACCCGGTAATAGATAATCTGGTTGAAGAAGTAGATTCTGACTCGATTGTAATCGGCCACAGCCTTGGGGGCGCAATGGCTCTTCGATTTTTAGAGAGAATTAAGACTGCTGTTAACGTCACCGCAATCATCAGCGCGGCTCTTGGTATTCCTCCGATAAAATATATCGAAGGAGACTCACCATTTTTAGAAGGCGGATTTGATTGGGACACCATTCGAAGCAATTCAAAACACTTCGTTGTATTCCATTCCGACAATGACCCTTTTGTATGTATCGAGAATGGTCAGAAAGCAGCAAGCGAACTTGGAGTCGAGCTTTCATTCGTTCCAAATGCAGGGCACTTTAATGAGACGGCCGGATATAAAGAATTTCCGGAGTTATTGAACTCCTTACAACAATATTGTTGAGCTTTCGGATATGCAATTCATTTATATCAACTATTTAACTAAATAGTTGATATAGTTACAAAATACAATTAATGACCTGATATCAGACCTAAAATTGTCGATTATTAGCGGGGGGAAGGATGCGACTATCTCTTCTTTTCATTCCCAACTGCAGCTTTCTTCTTGGCCACACGCAATCTTGGGGCACCACCTCGTCGTTGTCTTCGGCGGTTTCCAAATTTTTGCTGTGCTTTGGTTGGCCTCTCCTTTGTAAAAGAGTCTTCGCATCCTCCCCAATCGCAAAACAAACTTGCGATCTATTCAATTATCCATTCTCAATTCTAAATTATCAATTCTTATAAAACCTTCCTCGCATGCGCTTTGCCTCCAGCCGGAGCAAGTACAGCTATTGGAAATCCTTCTGACCAACCGATTGCGTCCTGCTCGACCTTAATATCAATGTCCCTTCCATGCCTGACGTCTTCTGCCTGATCTGAGGTCAGGTCAATTCTGAATCGAACTCCCAATACATCCTTTAATGGAGTTATGTCTGACCATGCAAGATCTTCGAGTTCCGTTGAGTTATCGATCGACCAATCCCCTACTTTGGTGCGCCTGAGCTCTTGCAAGTATCCACCACATCGCAGAAGTACACCCAAGTCATTAGCAATTGATCTGATATATGTTCCGCTTGAGCACCCGATCCTAAGTTTCAAGATCGGATAGTTAAAATCCAGAATTTCGCACTTTTTAATCTCAACTTCTCTTGGAGGGATATTCACTCCCCTTCCCTGCCTCATTTTTCTGTAAGCACGTTCCCCTCCTATTTTTATTGCTGAGTGAGCTGGAGGAACTTGATCGATCTTCCCGATAATTCTATCCGAGATTACATTTTGAATATCAATCATAGTCGGCAGGCTTACTCCAGGTTTTATTTCGAACTCTTCTATTACTCCTTCTCTATCATAAGTTGAACTGATCTCTCCCAGTCTGATAGTTGCCTCATATTCTTTTGGAAGCTTATTAAAGAGCTCCACAACTTTAAGAGCCTTTGCTCCAACTGCCATAACCATCAATCCTTCTGCCGCAGGATCTAGTGTTCCCAAGTGGCCTATCTTCTTTTCATGCAGAAGCCTTCGTGCTTTGTAAACACAATCATGGCTAGAAGGGCCGACGGGCTTATTTATCAGAAGGAATCCGTGTCGCATGGGTGCAAGATTAAAGAGAAAATGAGCTTGATTCTAGTAAATGCTAGAGATTATCAGTTAACTAGTTACTAGTTTCTAGTTACTAGTTCCTCGTTATTGGAGACTTAACTGCCTCAGATAACAAAAAACTAAAAACCAGAAACCAGTAAACTTTCACTAGAATAACAACCTAAGTCTAATGTAATATATGCCCCATGGATTTGACGCTCAGCTGGGATCTCTTCATCATTGTGTTCTTCGCGATGGTGATTGCGTATGCGTTTATTATCGGAAAACACGATTCGGTGAAACTAGTAATAGCAACCTATATAGCTACGGTTGCAGTACAGGGCTTGGGCAATATCTTTGAAAGACTTACGGGAGAATCCCACGCAATGCTCTCTATGCTTGGCCTATCGGTAGATTCAACAATACTTGCAACTACCAAGCTGGTATTTTTCGGCGCAGTAGTGATCTTTATCATGATCAGAAGCGGAATTAACATTGAGTACGGGAAAGAACCTGGAACAGCCTTAAGCACAATAATTACCGCCATGTTTGGCTTTGCTACTGCAGGGCTGATCCTATCCACACTTCTTACTTTTGTTTCCGGTGGAGCAATTTT
>JASMHZ010000010.1 GCA_030750465.1 Candidatus Peribacteraceae bacterium | reverse complement strand
AGCAATCACAGGAGCGGAACTTTTTTTTGGTTCATTTTTTTTGGTTACAAAAAAAAGAACAGAAAGAAATAATTTCTAAAGGAGAAAAGAAATACTAATTAATCCTATCAACAATAACTCCCGCCGCCCTCTCCAGTGCCTCCGGATTTGGATGTACAGTATCCCAAGAGAGCGTGGGAACTTGGTTACCGAAGGTTTCGTACAAATCGATTACTTCAAATTCGTAAGCTTCTGCAATCTTCTTTAGTCTAGGACGAGTTGGCTCATGTAGTTCCTGATCCGGCCAGATAACAAAGTACTTCCGGTCAAGCGGAATCAGTTTGCTGAATTTTTCCAATTGAATTGAGTACTGAGTCAGCTCGTTCTGTTCAACGGAATCTTCCTCCGGATTTTCTACTGAGCTTTTCTGCTCAGCTTTCTTTCTCTTCTTACCAGCTTGCAGGTCATATACTTTTTTGAATGCTTTATAAAATGCACTGCGCTCTGCCAACCAACATTTACCCGGTAGATAATTCATTATTCCGTTTGTAATCGGTTTACACGTTTCCTGTGAAGGGTCCCAACCTTTTGGTCGCAGTATTCCTTGGTCATCCATAAAGCCTGCGGTTCCGCCAAGGTCATTAAAGTAAAAAACCAGAACAATTATCTCGGGATCAATTGGAACTATTTTTTTTCTGAGTATGTCTGTTTCTTGTTCCAGGTTATATCCCGGCACTGCAGTATTAATTAAATTGTAACCGGGCAGGAGACCGGCCATGTAAGCAGTCAAAGTCTGATCATCATTCACTCCATATCCGAATGTTATCGAGTCTCCGAAGACTGCAACTGTGGGAGTGTCTTCAATTAGTTCCGGGCTTCTGAACCCCAAACTGTTTGTGGAGATTTTTGCTTTGTAGGCTTTCTCTTTCTTTAGATTGGATTTAAGTTCGTATCTAATATCAGGATGCTCGCTGGTTTGGAAGATCTTTGGAGGATTGGGAGAGGTTCGTTGTAATCCTGTGATTCTTAGTCCTAATTCGACAATTAGAAAAAAGACTAAAATAGAACCTATCAGGAGTATGCCGTTGATGAGCCATGCTTTGCGCATACAGATTTAGTCTAACTCAAATTTCTCCAAATAGTCCTTCTTATTAAGCACCCTGTCCTCAGGCATTTCAATCTTACTCAGCAGGAAATTGCCAAGAACAAGATAATCCATGTGAGTATTAAGGAAACAATTGATTGCATCCTCCGGACTTCTAACTATTGGCTCACCTCGGACGTTAAATGAGGTATTTATGATAACTCCGCATCCGGTTTTCTTATCAAAAGCTTTTATTAAATCATAATACTTAGCATTCTGATCGCGATTGATGCTTTGGATTCTTGCGGAGCCATCCACATGAGTAACAGCGGGAATTTCTTCTTGCCTTTCAGGATGAACATCAGCAACAAGAAGCATGTATGGTGTTGGACGATCTAGATCGAAGTAGTCAGACACTCTTTCTTCCAAAACCGTAGGTGCAAAAGGACGGAATGACTCGCGGAACTTGATTTTCAGGTTAACTTTTTGCCAGTTATCCATATTTCTTGCGTCAGCAATAATAGATCTGTTGCCAAGCGCACGCGGACCGTACTCCATTCGTCCTTGGAACCATCCAATCACGTTATCTCCCTGCATCAGAGTCGAAACGCGATCAATAAGTCCGTCGCCTGACATCTTAACGAATGGCAATCCTTCTTTATTCAAAGTTTTTTCGATCTCCTCATCAGCATACTCGTCTCCGAAGTATGCGTGATCCATTCGGGGAAGTTTAGATCCGTTAAACGTATTGTACCAGATGGCGAGTGCAACACCCAGAGCTCCTCCGGCATCACCTGATGCGGGTTGAATATAAACTTCTTTAAAAAGGCCGCTTCTGAGGATCTTCCCGTTAGCTACACAGTTGAGTGACACACCCCCCGCCAGGCAAAGATTGTCGGAACCTGCCAGATTCTTTGCGTGTTTAACAATCTTCATCATCACCCCCTCCGTCAAATCCTGCAGAGAACGGGCGATATCCTTGTGGAATTGCTCAAGCTCAGATTCAGGTTTCCTTCTGGGTTTGCCAAGCAGTTTTTCGATGTTCTTCCCTGTCATCCTCAGCCCCTTTTCGAAAGTAAAATACTTCATATTAAGCGCAAAGCTTCCGTCTTCCTTTACATCGATTAGCTCTCGCATCTTTTCCAAATACTTTGGTTCGCCATAAGGAGCTAAGCCCATAACTTTATACTCAGCTGAGTTAACTTTGAAACCTAAGTAATAAGTTATTGCGGAGTAGAGGAGGCCGAGTGAATGGGGGTAGTGGATTTCTTTTCGGATTTCGGCTTTCGGGTTCGGGTTCGAGGTTCCTTTGCCGATTGTTGCTGTTGCCCATTCGCCAACGCCATCAACTGTTACTATTGTTGCATCATCGAATCCCGAAACTCCGAAACTTGAATACGCATGCGACTCGTGATGGGGAACAAAGTAGATATCGCCTTTGTATTTAAGTTCTTTCTTGATGTTATGAGGAATCCAGAGCTTTTTTAGGATCCAATCCTGCATTGCGTAGTGATACTGCATAAATCCGCGCGGCCAAACTTTAAAAAGAGTGCTTAAAATCCTGTCGAAAAATTTAGTGAAAGGTTTTTCATAGAATCCAACAGCACTTAAACTCTCAGAAGTAATTCCCGCAAAACTCAGAGCCTCATTAATTGCGTTATTTGGAAAAGAATCGTCTTGTTTCTTTCTTGTGTAGCGCTCTTCTTGTGCTGCAAAAATAATTTCACCATCTTTGAGCAGTACTGCTCCTGAATCATGGTAGTAGCAACTTATGCCTAGAATATAAACAGGTTTGTTCACGGATTGAGTATATATCAGGAAAGAAACAGAAGAAGCAGAAGAAACAGAAGAAGCAGAGGGCTATATTAAAGCAGAATATCAAGATTATTTCTTCTGGTTCCTCTGATTCTTTTGTTTCTTCTGTTTCCTCAAAATTGATACTTCATTCCTGCATCCTTGGGAGGATCAATCCAGTAAGTGTCGGGTTTTTTCTTAAAGAGGTTTTTGAGGTTCCAAATCTTTAGGCCTATTCCATATAAGCTAAAACATATGAGCCAAAACAAGCTCAGAATTAAAAAACTCATAACAAGGCCAAGCACGTGACTAAACGAGCACCATATTTTCCACAGAGGTTGCAACAGTCTTGGGCAGGACATAATTAAAGAAACAGAAGAGTCAGAAGAAACAGAAAATTCAGAGGACTCTATTAAAGCAGAATCTAGAGGTTTTTTCTTCTAATTCCTCTGATTCTTCTGCATCTTCTGCTTCCTAAAAAACAGTATAAATAAAAGGAGCCAGTGGCGATCCCTGTGCAAACACAAGTATCAGCCCCAAAAATGCAATCATAAACACAATCGGCAAAAGCCACCATTTCTTGCGGATTCTCATGAAATGCCAGAGTTCGGTGAAGATGGATAGTTTGGACATCGCGAGTGAGTCTATCAGAGGATTGGGAGGAGTTAAAAGAGATAAAGGGGATAAGGGATTATTAATTCTTTTTACTCTTTTATCTCCTTTTACTCATTATCAATGAGCATGCACATTTCTTTGGCAATTAATTCTCCTGCCAGCCTGTTTCCCTCGACATTCCAATGGCCTTCACCCGAATCATCAAAGCCATGTAGATAGGCATCATTAACTTTGGCGTATTCAAGGAACTTAGGTGCCAAAGTAATTACAGGCACATTGATCGATTCACCGAGTTTCCCAATACGTCTTTCGGGATAATTGAGGTCAGATTTATTTTCGGGTGCAACTTGTATTCCGTTCGTCAGAGTCGCGATCACAAACTCGGCTTCGTGTGATTTAACTTCCTCATTCATCTTTTTAATGATTCCTTCGGTTACTTTCCACGCCTCTTCCCACTCGGGTGCCGGAGGATCAGAATAAATTTCTGTATCCAAACCGGGGTCACTTTTCTTTGCATCTTCATCTTCTTTTTCAATATCAAGTTCTTTCATTAGTCTCTGGTTACGCTTAGAAATTTTAATCTTATTTATCATTTGCATCGTCCTAAAGTTATTTACAACCAAGTGTGAGCCTTGATAAAGATACTTCTGTGAGCTTTTAAACTCTTTTGTATCTTTAAAAGATTCATCCAGCTTTAGTTCGCTTCCATCCAAAAAGAAATAAGGAATATTGTGAACATTATTAAGTGCTTTTGAGTTTTCTCTTACATCGTTTCCGGAAAGGAAAGAAAGCAGAACAATATCAGGCTGATAATCCCAGACTCTGTGCTTAAGAAGAAGGTATTCCTGCGCAGTCGAGAAGCCGGACATCCCGAAGTTCAAAACTTCAATCTTATTATTGGCACAAGTATTCAATTCATTTTCCATTACGGACCAATAAGCATTATCGATATCAACTTGGCGTGCTTCTGTGTAAGAATCTCCGATTACGGCAATTCTAGTTACATCACCGGGCTTCTCTTTTGAATGTGATTCATCCCTGAATCCATCCTGATTAACTTTAAAATGCGATCTCCCTTCATTCCCCCAGTATCCTTCCGCTTCTGGACGAAGAGAAAATCCAGTCACAGGGTCTATTCTCATATAATAAGGGAAAGAGAATCCGATAAGCCTTAGGATCACTTCAAATATTACAAATGCAGTGATTACTGATATTATTACTAGCAATAGTTGTTTTGTCATATGGACAGAAATACAAAGGAAACAGAAGAAACAAAGGAAACAGAGGAAACAGAGGACTTTATTAAAGCAGAATCTCAAGGTTTTTTCTTCTGGTTCTTCTGTTTCTTCTGACTCATCTGTTTCCTCTATATAATTCCGGCAATAATATTCATTATTACAAGGAATGGCGTCATTATCCCAAACACCCATGTGGAAAGAATTGGAATGTTAAATACCATTCCTGCGATTATCAGTCCCAGCAGAATTATTGGGCCGCGCGCCATAAATTCGAGATACTCACGTTCGTACCTAAGTGGAATGAAAGCATAAAGAATCTTTGAACCGTCCAATGGATTAATCGGCAGTAGATTGAATGCCATAAGAGCCAGATTTACAAAGATGCAACGGTTTAAAATGCGCTCGAGCATTATCATTATAGTAGAACTTCCACCAGAGCCTCCAAGAAGTCCGATTGCAGATGTTGAGTTCCATTCAAAAAGTACGAGCATTAAAAAGAAACACAGGAAAGCAGTTATCAAATTAGCTGCAGGCCCTGCGAGAGCTACAAGTGTAGTATCGCGTTTAACATTCTTAAAATATCGTGGATCAATTGGAACAGGTTTTGCCCAGCCGAATCCGATCACAAAAAACATCAGTGTTCCTATCGGGTCCAGATGCACTAGGGGATTTAGGCTGACACGATTATCCATCTTTGCCGTGGAATCCCCCAGTTTCAAAGCAATGTATCCGTGTGCAAACTCATGAACAGAGAGGCCGATTAAAACGGCGATAATAAAAGTGGGGCTTAGGAAGGTCATGGGTAGTACTTTAGCGCAGTATCTTACCCTTAGACAGACGCTCTCTGATTTACCGAATTAAATCGTCATCTGTTTCGATAACCACCATTCCAGTATAATCTGGTGCCAAATCATCAAGCAGTCCTTCAACCTGCCATTTTATTTCTTTGGTATCGACGTCGGGAAGAGTTTTGACCACAAGAGTATCGGGTGTAAAAGTAGCGTTTTCTACTCCTTCTAAATCAAGTACTTGTTTCCCTGCCTTTCCCGCTGCATCGTATTGAGAATCTGGTGTGTGTCTCATATTGTTATATTATAGCAGGATATGAGAAATAATCAAATAACGTTAAATTTGTTGACGTATTCAATTACAAACCTTAGGCTTCTTTAGCTCATGTCACGTAAATGCTCCAAGACCGGCAAGAAGACAACCTTCGGGAATACCAGAAGCCACTCGATGAGGCATACTAGGCGCCAGTTTAAGGCGAATATCCAAAAGAAGCGTGTGTATGATCCTAAAACAAAGACTTACAAAGTTATAAAGGTCTCGACAAGCTACCTTCGAACACTAGCTAAGCGCATGCAAGAAGGAAAAAAAGTATGAGGATGCAGGCCTGCCCGCCGTAGACCGTAGGGCGGAGGCGGGAGGGGAAGAAGGTTTAGATTCTGGTTCGGTTATCGGGTTTGGGTTTTTATTAATCTTCTTCGCCCACTTTCTTTCTAGCATCCTTTTTATCGGATTGATGATGTTTTTCTTCGAGCATCTTTTGCTTTGACCTTCTGGATCTGCGTTGTTTTTGTTTTTCCACTTTATGATGTTTTTGGGCAAGTTCCGATTTTGCGCCTAATTGCTCTTCCTCGATCTTATCAATTAATAACTCGTAAGCTTCTTTTCTATTCTGATGAAGTCCTCTGTGATGTTGATATCTGACTGTGATTCCGGTTGGTTCATGAGTCAGCTCCACACAATTGGTTGATTTATTGATCTTCTGTCCGCCATGCCCACCTCCGCGCGTATGGTGCTCCTCGATATCCTCCAATTTGATCTCGAGCTTCTTAATCTTAAGTAAATACTTGTGCTGTAGGTCATCTGGTAAGTGCATAATTGCATTCTAACTTTTTTTGTAAGAATCACAAACCTCACTCGTCTTAAGCACTGTCACAGACATTTTATTCTTTCCCAACCATATTTCATGAAAAGGCTCGACAGATTTATACCACTCTCTCTCCTAGGCATTCTGACTGTAGCCTTGATCCCTGTTGCTTCAGCTCAAGGATCATTTCGTGATCAGATTCCCGAAAGTGCTCGCGAGGAACTTAGGGAATGTAAAAAAATAGAAACAAGAACAGAAAGACGCGAGTGCGCCAAGGCCGTCTTTGAAAAATATGATATCGATCCACCTATTAAGCGCATACGCAGACACATGAAGCGCAAGATAGGCAAAAGGTTTGGACATTGTCTAAGAATGGAGGATAGAGGAGAGGCTTCAAAATGCTTCCTTAACGTTTACGACAAAGTGAAACAAGCCACAGGCATTCGAGCAATGCCGTGGCAAGTGAGGGAAGAAGGGGGAAATCCTGAAGTGTAGTTTCAGGATTACATCATCGGAATACCGTCGCGGCTGGGTGCTGAGGCGGTATTTTTTCATCCCTCTCCCCCGGCCCCTCCCCCTAAGGGGGAGGGGAGAAAAGCTTCTTCTTCTTTTGGGAGAGAGGGGAAAATATGTAAGAATAGGCATCTAACTTCGTCTTATTATGAGGATGCCCCATTCTTCCGAAGAACGCCGTTTCACAAAAGCGTACGATCTGTACGCAGATTCGATCTTTAGACACTGTTACTTCCGGATTGGAGACAGAGAAAGGGGCAAAGAGCTGATGCAGGACGCATTCCTTAAAACCTGGGAGTACATCGCCAAGGGCAACGAAGTAGAGGATATGAGAGCATTTCTGTACCGCACGGCAAACAATCTGATAGTTGATCAGTACAGACGTAGAGCCAAGCGCACAGAAGAATCATTCGAAGATTTGCAGGAACGCGGATTTGATGTTGCGAGTTCAGAAAGAACCGAAAAGGAGACCGAAGAAGGTTTTACGTCAGATGAAGTAGCATCGGTGCTCGGCAAGATAGAGGAACCTTACAGATCAGCAGTAATAATGAGATACATAGATGATCTGAGCCCCAAGCAAATTGCACAGTCCCTTGGAGAATCGGTAAATGTAGTATCCGTTCGAATAAACCGCGGAATGAAAAAGTTAAAGTCTTTACTACCAGTTACATAGCATGAATGAATTAGAAAAATTTTTGGCCTCAGCAAAAGCAGTATCCCTATCGGATACAGAGCGTTGTGCAATGCGTGATGAGATATTTGCAGGAACCGTCGCAAAGTCAGTCACTGGCATTGAGCTAAGTAAGTGCGAAAAGAGGAGTTTCAAAAAAGAATTGAAAAGATTTATTAAATTGAATCCAATTGTTTCTTTTGATAATTTGTTTGGAGGTCTTATGCACCTTAAGTTTGCCGCAACTGCTGTAATTGCCGCGATTATCATTACTTCGACCGGCGGAGGAGTTGCATATGCGGCGGAGGATACGCTTCCTGGCGACATCCTTTACTCCTTTAAAGTAAATGTAACTGAGCCCTTGCGCGAGCACATGCACTTCAATAAAGATACGCGTGCAAGATGGGCGGAAAAAAGGTTTAAACGTCGTTTGTCAGAAGCGGAAGCACTTCTAAACAGGGGAGATGTGTCTGATGAGAGAATGGAATGGATACAAAAGCGCATTGCCATGCATCAAGTTCACTTAGAAAAAAGAATGCAGAGTTTGCCGGCAGGAATTCCCGGCGAGATCAGAAACCATCTGGAAGAACGCATGCAGGAGCATATGGATTTTCTAACTGCGATTGAAAAAGGAGAGATTCCAATGCCGAAATTAGAAAGAGTACGCGGACATGCAAAAAAACAGAGAATGCATATGCAGATGATGCGTCAGCGCCCGCAGATGCAACATCCAAAGCTAAAAGGTAAGATAAAGGGAAGAAATTAGCAGAATGGCGGTGGGACAGGGATTCGAACCCTGGAACCCCCTAAGGGATTACGCGATTTCGAGTCGCGCGCCTTCGACCACTCGGCCATCCCACCGTTATACAAATAATTTCGAGTCGTGCGCTTATGACCACTTAAGCCACCCTCCAGGCCGTATCCTATACGTTTAGAGCCCAATTTGCGACTTTCCGCTACCTTGAAAGGAGAGATTTATAGTTCTTGTGGGGCTAGATTGACTAATATAGTTCAACTGGAGATTTTGGCTTGTATTGGCCAATTCGCGATAGAATATGCAATTTTCCCACATAATGCGCTCGAGCTGTCAATTGAAAATTCACTCTAAAACACACAATAGACTGAAGAATTTGCTTGCAGAGCTCCTCGGGACATGCGTAGAATCTCCATGTTCTTTAATCACTTACCCACTACTCCTATGAGTTACGTAGTAGCTTCCAAGATCAAAGATCTTGTAAAAGCAAAAGGTATGATGTCATCTGGTGACCTCTCGGATGCAGCAAGCGCTCTTCTAGAGGACGCAGTTTCCAAAGCTGTCGCACGTGCAAAGGCAAACGGCAGAAAGACTGTTCGCCCAGAAGACCTTTAGTCCGACTTATTTAAGTAATCAAAGAAGGTGCCTGGTAGGTGCCTTTTTTGATAGAAAAGAAATGAGATAAAAGAGTTAAAGGAGTGAAAAGAGATAAAAGACTTTATTAATACTCTTTTATCTCCTTTGTCTCTTTTAACTCCTTTTTAATTCAGCATTAATAAAATCTTGGATATCTCCATCAAGAACGTCAGTCGTATCACTCGTTTCAACTTCTGTTCTTAGATCTTTAACCATCTGATATGGATGCAGAACGTAACTTCTGATTTGCTGTCCGAAGTCTGCACTTTTGGTTGCTCCCTTTAATTCCTTTTTCTTTTCGGTGTCTTCTTCACGTTGTTTCTCCAGAAGTTTTGCTCTGAGTATATTCATAGCCTGCACCTTGTTCTGCTGTTGGCTTCTTTCATTCTGACATGAAACAACTATGCCGCTAGGTGCGTGAGTTATTCTTACAGCGGAATCAGTCACATTAACATGCTGGCCTCCCGCACCGCTTGATCTGAATGTATCGACTCGTAAATCTTTTTCATCAATTTCAACTTCAGTCGACTCAGCAATCTCCGGAATAACTTCCACTAGAGCAAAACTAGTTTGCCTCAGATTTTTTGCATTAAAAGGGGAGAGACGAACTAGGCGATGTGTTCCGCGTTCACACTTCAGATATCCATAAGAAGGAGATCCTGTTACATGAACTGTTACTGATTTGATTCCTGCCTCTTGCCCGTCAGTTTTCTCCAAAGTATCTGTCTTCCATCCCTGTCTTTCGCAGTACCTCAGATACATCCTCAGCAACATCTCTGCCCAGTCCTGTGCCTCCGTTCCTCCTGCACCGCCACTGATTGAAAGATAACAGTTATTCATATCAAACTCTCCGCTCAAGTAGAGTTTTGTTTCTATCTCCTTCCATCTGTTCAGCAATTTCTCGGTCTCTTCTTCCATACTTGGGCGATCGGATTCCTCAGCTTGTCCGATCAATTCAATTAAATCTCCTGTCTCCTCAGCCAAATCTCGCACAGGCTCCCATTGGCTTTTGAGTCCCTTCAATTCAGCAAATAATGCATTAGCTGACTTTTGATCATCCCAAATATCAGGCGCTTGTGATTTCTTCTCAAGCTCGGTTATACGCTCAGGAATCTTCTTGGCATCAAAGAGAGTCCTTCCCCGTGTTTACGGCTGTTTGAAGCTCCTTTAATTTAGTCAGCAAGTCCTCCATGGGGAAGGGATAATGAAGTATTCGGCTAGTATTATAGCATTAGTGCCTCAGATTAAGAATTGATAATTTAAATTTAATAATTGAGAATTAATTTATATGGATAAGGTTCTCAAGCTAGGCATTTATCAGCACTACAAAGGAAAGAAATACCGTGTTCTGGGCATTGCTAAACATAGCGAGACTCTTGAAGATTTGGTCGTATATCAGGCTTTGTACGAGAATGAGGTTTCTAAGCTTTGGGTTAGGCCTTTGACTATGTTTTGCGAGGAAATGGGTGTAGATGGCAAGAAAATGCCCAGATTTGAGTTTATTTCGGAACATTAAATTTAAGCTGGCAAGTGCCATAAATAGCTCTAAATCGCGTTTTCTGCTATAATTAGAGGATAGTAACTTGTATTGAGCCTGTCGAAATATGCCCAAAACAAATACAAAAGCAGTAGCTAATCATCCATCTGTGGGAGACGTACTCCACCACGTTTCTGTGCCGTTTCTTATATTCACAGCAGTTCTTTTGGGATTCTTGTCATTATCAGCAACTTTGATTCTTCCTCAATTGACGCAGGTTGATATTGCTGGAAAAGAGCATGATGCAGTAGAGCTAAAGGAGCTTGTTAAGAAATTGGATACGAGAGTGCAGGAATTGGAGAGAGCAAGAGGAGAATTTGTAACCCCGCTTCGCGAGGGGCTTTTTGGAGATGCTATGGACCAGAAATACAACTCGAGAGATTTGCTTTTATTCCGTTCTAAATTGGAGGAAATAACGCAACAAATTGAAACTGCCAGCCTACGCCCAGCCTCCGCAAAGGCTACGGCCGGCAAGCAGGGCTACGGCTGGCAAGAAAACAAAAATACAATAAGCATTAGTTCGATGACGTTTGATCAGAGAGAGTTGAGCTTGGAAGTAGAAGGCAAAGTCCAGAATGTTGGCCCGAGAAGCATGACCGTTCTCGCACAATTTATAAATGCCGTACAAGAAGCTGAGTGGGTTTCCGATATAAGCCCTCCAAAATTCACTCGCGAACATGATGAGGAGAGTGGTTTTTATTCTCCATTTATTTTCACAATTCTATTAAGTGAGTAAAGCTACAAGTTTCAGATTGGCCCTTGGTTGCTCGATGTTTGCACTCTCCTGCGTGTTTATTGCCCAGCATGCGCATGTGCTAAGCGAAGTGCAGACAGTCTCTGCACCGCTTGTTGCCAAACTTTCTGAACTTGAAAGGCGTGAAGATGCTTTGCAGGAACAGGTTGAATTGAGCGAGATACATGCAGCTGTAAAGCTTGGATCACTGGGGGAAAAACTGGATGTGTATGTTCTACCCAAAGAAACAGACTTCGAAAGGCTGATAGCAAGCTGGGAACTTCTTTCGGAAAATTTGAAAAAACAAGGCTACCTGGCAAAAATGTCTGATATATCTTTCGGAGATCCGGTTGATATGGTCGAGTCGGGCGTTAGAGCTGTCCCTATGAGAGTTAATTTTGCGGTACACGAAAAAGGCATGGAATATATTACAAAGTTCATTCGTTTGGCAGGACTTCTAACAGTCGGAGATGCGATAACTGATGAACAATTAAGAAAATTGATGCATAGCACGGAAGAAGAGAACCCAGCGGGAATAGTTGCACTGGAACAATTCTTGTCACTCGACTTAATCCGTTATGCCCGCGATGTTAGAGCTTTTGAAAGCAAGCTAAAGAGATCATTTACAAGCAATGCTTTTGCAAATACATTGCTGGAAGTAACACATAACTCACTTCTTTCTGATGCTAGGGATTTACTAGAGGGAGATTATGGACGATATATGCAGGAGGTGAATTTATGGCCCGTACAGTTTGTGACTCTTAAGTCAGCTAAAATGAGCGATGGTGGAGCGAAGGGATGGCATGTGCTCAATCTTGAGATTTTAGTATGGCAAAGAAAATAATCAATTATAGCTTCTAGCTTGATTAGCTTTTTCGGGTACAAGTCAATTGTAGAACAAGTGCAAGCTAATGAAGCTATAAGCTAAAAGCTGGTCAGTTTTTTCTTGTTTTAGCTAGATCATCCCTCTACCATCTGCCTAAGCAAATGCAAAAGCGACGCAGATACATTACAGCTTATAAACGGGAAAAACGTCCCCGTATAAATGAACAGATTCGAGCACCTCGAGTACTTCTTGTGGATGGGGAGGATGCAGAGGAGATGACACCGGAAGAGGCAATAGTTCGTGCAAAAGAACAAGAGCTAGATCTTATAGAAGTGTCGCCCAAAGCAAAGCCTCCTGTTGTAAAGATAGGAGATTTTGGCCAGTATCTTTATCAGATAAAGAAGAAGGAGCGCAAACAGCGTTCTCATAGCAAGCCCACGGAGGTTAAGACTCTACGAATGAGCTTTAGGACAGACACTCATGATATAGACAGGCTAAAAGAACGTGCACAGGAGTTTATGGGAGAGAGACATTTGGTCAAATTTGTCATTCAACTAAGAGGTCGCGAACTTACCAACAAAGCATATGCCAAAGAAAAACTGCTTGGAGTTGTAAAGGATCTGGCAAATGTTTCCGAAGTCGAACAGGAGATCAAGCCTCAGGGGAATCAGTTTATAGTCATTCTAAGACCGAAGAGAGGGGGGAAGAAGGAGGAATAAATCGGGTTCGGTTTTCGGGTTCGGTCTCGTTTTTTTTCTTAGTTTTTTCTTCCAATAAGCTGTTTCTTCACTATAATTCCCCCAATGCCTAAGCAAAAATCACATTCAGGCGCTAAAAAACGTGTCCGCAGGACAGGATCCGGCAAGATTGCTATTAAGCGAGCTGGTCGCGGTCACTTGCTTCTGCAAAAGGGCAAGAAGCAGAAGAAATTAAGCAGGACTCTCCTTCCAAAGAAATCTGAGCACAAGAAGCTTAAATCGTTACTCCCGTATCTATAGATGAGAGTTACACGTGGTTCAGTTCGGCACAATAGACACAAGAAAATCCGCAAGCTTGCGAAGGGATATCGTGGTATGCGCAGGACTACATTTAAAAAGGCAAATGAGGCTGTGATGAAGGCGGGGGAGCATGCTTACATTGATCGCAAAAAGAAGAAGAGAGTATTCAGGCGGCTTTGGATTGCGCGCCTAAATGCAGCAGTCAGAGAACAGGGAGTTCCTTATTCAAGATTTATTAAAGCTCTTAAAGATAAGAAGATTGAGCTTAATAGAAAGACGCTCAGTGAGTTGGCTATTAATGAACCTAAGGTATTCGAGAAAGTTGTTGAGGCAACAAAGTGAATAGTGAAAAGTGAATAGTGAATAGTGCTTTATAAAATGCGATTCTCTTTAGTAACTATTCACTTTTAACTATTAACTATTCACTATTTATTCATTCCCTCCATCAGCTTCTCACCTTCGCCATAAAGTTGAGTAGCCATTTGATCGATCACAGCTCCGAATACGGCGGCTATTATCATAGTTTTCCAAAATAAAGGTTGGTCGGGCCATGTGTAGATTGTGTAATCCAGATGGACGAAGGCGGAGATAAATGCGCCGCGGAAAATTGGATGAATGCGGAACTTAAAAACAGGATGCCATGTGAATACTCCGACTAGCGTTAGCATCGTGCCGATCACAAGTCCGTTTATTATCATTCCGGCCTGAACCATTGGTACTTTTTCTATTAGTTCTGCAGGCAGAGTAAATGCAACAGCGATTGATGCAAGAAGAGAAGTGCCAATGCAGAAGAATTTGCGTTTGGCTATTGGGAGGGAGAGTGGATTCATAGTGAATGCAGTCTATCAGTAGCTGTTTTACTTTTCCATCTCTGCCTTTATCTTCATTGTACTTATAATTCCAGCTCGTTCAGATTCATCCAGCTTCATTGTGATGTACTTAATGGTCTCGGTCATATCCGGGATCATCTTGTACTCGAGTGCATTAACTCTTCTTCTGGTCGTCTCAAGCTCAATTGCCATGCTCTCCGCCTGTTTTTCTATCTGTGCGAGTTGAATTAGAACTTCGAATAATTCATCAAACTTTTCAACTGCCTGATCCAAGAGTGCATTGGTTCCAACAAATCCGTAGTTCTTTATATTGCCTTCTTTCTTGATTTCGAAGAAGGGGATACGCACACTCATTACGTTCTTTGTCTGCACGCTCAAACTAATCTTTGCTTCCGGGCTTGAAAGGGCATTCTTAAGTTGTGCATCACTCAGCCACATCGATGCAAATAGAAATGCACGGAAAGCATCACCCAATTGTTCCTCAACGCGTTCCCGCAGAGTCTTTGCCTCGCGAATAATGCTCATGAACTGCTGCATAAGGCCGTCCTGTTTATCCTTAAGAAGCTTATGACCGCGCTTGGCTGACTTTGCGCGCCTCTTGAGGTCCATGAGAGCCATTCGTGTGGGATTAACTCTTAGTAAGGCCATTAGCGTTTAGGGTTAGGGTTAGGGCTAGGTAATTTCTTCAGCTCACCGTAGAGAATTATTGTTGCGAGTGCAAAGAGAAGAATTGCGTAAGATAGAACAGTATTAGCAATTATATTTGCTGCAAATAACAGTCTGGTATCCATACCTCGAATCAGTTCATTTACTGATGCGGCTACAATGATTGCAGGGAAGAAAATTACAATCACCAAACCAAGCAAATGCCAAAAAGTCGTCCAAGTATGGCCTTTTACTACTTCTTTGCTTCTTCTTAAGGCCTTTCTGTATCCGAGCCCCTCACAAACAATTGTGACGTTATAAAACGCGGTTCTAATTGCGTAAATAACTCCTGGAATAATTAGCAGTATTCCCCAGAAGATAGTGAAACAATCGCGGAGGATACCGGTTAAGAACATGTTAACGATATACTTGGAGCCCTCTTTTCTTACTACTGTAAAAGAACTTCTATTTCTTCCAGCTTTTGACGCAATAAGACGTTTGCCTACAACTGTTATGCTGGCAATTCCCCAAATAATTATTATCGTAAGTAAAAACTCAGCAGCTCCGATCAAGAGTAACGGACGCAAGTCAGTTTCTTTCCATGCAAACTCGCCCAGCGTTTCGTTGATACCGACAGATTCCTCAACGATGTACATTCCTGTGAACGGAAGTATCAACATCCAAAGCAATATGGAGTTTAGAACCGGCTGTTTCTTGTAGAAGTCCCAGGCTGTGCCTATGATGGAGAAGACGGAGGGCATTTCGGGTTCGGTTTTCGGGTTCGGGATTATTTCTTAGGAAGATACTTATCGATGTGTTCATCCTTAACACGTTTGAGTTCTTCTCGTGGGATTTCAGTTAGCAAGTCCCAGCCAATGCTAAGTGATTCATAGATTGAACGGTTTTCGGTTGGTCCTTGTCGGATGAATTCGTTTTCAAAGCGCTCGGCAAATTTCAGGAACGCTTTATCAGTTTCACTCAGAGATGATTCACCCAAGATAACTGCAAGCTCGCGAACCTCAACTCCCCTTGCGTATGCGGCGGTAAGCTGTGCGTCCATTCCGGAGTGGTCGGCTCTTGTTTTTCCTTCGCCTTGAGCTTTCGCTTTCAAACGCGACAGGGATCCCATTGGAATAATCGGGGGATAGATTCCTTTCTGGTGAAGTCCTCGGTCGATGTAGATCTGTCCTTCTGTAATGTATCCGGTAAGGTCAGGAATTGGATGAGTAATATCATCTTCCGGCATACTTAGGATAGGAATCTGAGTAATAGATCCGTTTCTTCCTCTTACACGTCCTGCGCGTTCGTACAAAGTCGCAAGGTCCGTGTACAGATAACCCGGATAGCCTCTTCGTCCCGGCACCTCCTTTCTGGCTGCGGAAACTTCACGCAGAGCTTCGCAATAGTTGGTCATATCGGTCATCAAAACAGTCACATGATAATCTTTTTCGTAT
The DNA here is from genome assembly GCA_030750465.1 of Candidatus Peribacteraceae bacterium. Lineage (GTDB taxonomy): Bacteria > Patescibacteriota > Gracilibacteria > Peribacterales > Peribacteraceae > UBA2144. The sequence goes on along the minus strand of JASMHZ010000010.1, from coordinate 22,612 downwards.
GCCAAGTATTCCGCTACAGTAAGCGCCAAACGCGGTGTTGCAATTCTCTCAACTACCGGATTATCAGCTGTGTTTACAAACAGTACAGCGCGTGAAAGTGCGCCCGTCTTCTCTAACTCATTCTGGAAGAACTGTGCCTCCTCAAACGTCACTCCCATAGCCGCAAAGATAACAGCGAACTTCTCATCAGATTCTCCGCGTTGTTCATCCGACATTTCTTTGCCCTTTTCCACTTCTTCCGGACTAAGCACTCTCATCTGTCTTGCAAGCTGTGCTGCAATTTGGTTATGAGGAAGTCCTGCACCCGAGAAGAGAGGAAGCTTTTGTCCTCGAACAAGAGTATTCAAGACATCAATAGTTGAAATACCTGTTTGGATAAAGTCATCCGGATACTCACGCGAGTACGGATTAATCGGCGCACCGTTAATATCCAGCTTTTTCTCAGGAACAATTTCGGGGCCTCCATCAATTGGCTTCCCTGAACCGGAGAAAACACGACCGAGAATATCTTCGGAAACTCCGATCTCGAATGTGCGTCCTAGGAAGCGAACTTTAGTACCCTCAGTCGTGGCACCTTTGGCGTCCTCGAACATTTGGACGACCGCAAGGTCCGATCTGGCATCAAGGACTTTACCAAGGCGCTTGCTTCCGTCAACTAGCTCGATTTCGCAGAGCTCATCGTACGTAACACCTTCGATACCTTCGACCATCATCAGAGGACCGGCGATATCAGTAACGGTTTTATAAGCAGTAGACATAGAATGGATTGGTAGTTGATAGTTGGTAGTAAAGTGAAAAGTGAATAGTTAATAGTTAATAGTTAAAAGTTATGCTGCTAGGGGAGCTTCCTCCTTGATTTCAGTCTTTACCTCAGTCCCAGAGTCTTTAAGCCCCGCCACTTGGGAGCGGATCTTGTCTTCGATCTTATCAAACTCGGCCTCCATGCTTTCTTCGGGAATAAAACTACACTTGGTAATGTCTTCTTTTACCGAGAGCTTCTGAATGCGTGAGAAATCGAAGTCTTCTTGATCGATTACAGGAAGCGCAGAGTCCATGAAGAGCAAGATTGCTCGCATCATTCTGTATTGCTTCTTGATTGATGTGTAAGCGTCTACTGGATCAAGAGCATTTTGGAATAGGAAGTCCTCTCGAATCATTTTCGCAACATCAAGCGTCAGTTGCTCCTTATGTGACAGTGCTTCCGTACCAACAAGTCTTACAATTTCCTCAAGCTTGCTTTCCTGCTGAAGAATTTCTGATGTGCGAGTTCTATTCTTTGAAAAATCTTCCGCAATTTCCTTTGAATAGAAGTTTTCTAGCGCTTCTGTATAAAGCGAATAGCTTTGAAGCCAGTTGATGGAAGGAAAGTGCCTCTTGTAAGTCAGTTTCGCATCCAATGCCCAGAAGACTTTGGTAACTCGGAGAGTATTTTGCGTAACAGGCTCAGAGAAGTCTCCACCCTGAGGGGAAACGGCACCAATCGCAGTCAGAGATCCGCGTCTCTCATCAGATCCAAGGCATTCACATGCTCCGGTTCTTTCATAGAATCCTGCAGTTCGTGATCCAAGGTAAGCGGGATATCCTTCTTCGCCTGGCATTTCCTGAAGTCGTCCGGACATTTCTCTCATTGCCTCTGCCCAACGCGAAGTTGAGTCAGCCATAAGGGCCACGTCGTATCCCATGTCTCTGTAATACTCGGCAATTGTAATTCCTGTGTAAACAGATGCTTCACGAGCGGCTACAGGCATGTTCGAAGTATTTGCAATCAGAACAGTCCGTTTCATCAACGGTTCTCCAGTATTAGGATCTTCCAGTTCTGGGAACTCTTTAAGTACATCCGTCATCTCGTTACCTCGCTCTCCGCATCCGATGTAAACAATGACCTGTGCATCGGCAAACTTAGCAAGGCTTTGCTGTGTAACAGTTTTTCCTGCTCCGAAAGGTCCGGGGATTGCTCCTGCTCCTCCTCTTGCAATTGGGAAGAGGGTATCTAGAACGCGCATTCCGGTAGCTAAAGGTTCTGTAGGCAAAAGTTTTCTACCTGTTGGACGTGGCACACGAATAGGCCACTTCTGAAGCATGATAATGTCTTCATCTTTGCCATCAACTTTGATTGTTGCAACTGTATCTTCGATCGTAAAACTTCCTGACTTTATATCTTTCAAAGTTCCGCCTTTTCCGGGAGGAACCATTACTTTGTGTTCGATCAAAGTCGTCTCCTGAACAGTTCCCAAAATATCTCCCTCTTCCACCTCATCTCCGCTACTTGCAACCGCTTCGAAATCCCACTTTCTATCACGATCCAACCCCGGCGCTTCGATTCCGCGAGTGATGTATTGGCTTTTCGCTTTCTCCTCGATCAATTTAAGAGGGCGCTGGATTCCATCGTAGAATTGCTCCAGAAGACCAGGCGCAAGCTCGACTGATAGAGTGGCTCCAGTAAGTTCCACAGGCTCTCCGGGTCCTACGCCGGCTGTTTCTTCGTAAACCTGAATAGAACCTTCATCTCCGTGAAGCTCGATTACTTCTCCTACGAGTTTCTCTTTGGAGACGCGAACAACCTCGTACATCTTGGCATGTTTCATACCTTTTGCGACTACGAGGGGACCGACTACTTTTACAATTGTTGGTTGAGTGGACATGATACTGAAGTGAAAAGTTAAAAGTTAATAGTGAAATGTTATGAATCAACCTTTGGAGTTAATGCATCTTGAATTTTAAAACAACTTGGCAAATGATAATCTTGCCGTACAACTGCTGCAGCTTCTTCACCGGTTCTATCGGTTGAACCACGAAGTGTTTGAGCAACAAGTGCCTGATCAACTACTTTCTGTTCGTGGAAATTGCGTGGTTCAAATCTTTTTACATCTGTGCCGGGTTCTACGGCTAATTGCTGGGCTCGGATAATGGATCTATCTGTTTCGAATAACATGGTTGAAGAGTGAAAAATTAAAAAGTTACTTAAGAATATCCGACCCCACAGCTCGTTCAACGATCCTTTTGAGCCTCTGCAGGCCATAACCTGTGGATCCTTTATGAGAGGGGAGTGGAATGATTGCGGGCAAGGCGCCGCGGGCGAGTTTCTTCTCGTCATCGGGAGTAATCCCGCCCGCGAGGTCTTCTGTTATAAATACGATTGCGTAAACATTGCGTTCAACTCCATGTTCATCAGGCGCCGTCTCCTTCTTTAATCTGTGAAGTTCAGCCACAGCTTCTTCTGAATCCTTAACAGGGGTTACATCTACTCCAAGGAGCGCGAATCCTGCGACTGCTTCCCAAGTGCCGACGATGGCTATCTTATGATTCATTGCTGGGGAATGGGGATTGGGGAAGAGGGAGTGGGGTTTAATCTGTTTTTCATTCCCTTAATTAATCCATTTGTTGCTTTTTGCACTGTTATGCAAAGCTTCTGTCCTTCATCAGCCTTTTCCTTGAATAAGAATTCAAGATCTCTACTAACCAATATTTGTGATTCTAATTCTGTAGCTGATGAGCGAGCCATAATATAAAAATGTTTCTTATCAGCTGCTTGATATCTTCCAAATCCTTCCGCAATATTTGATGTAATTGAAATTGCAGATCTTCTCATTTGTGATACTAGGCCAAATTTTTCAGAATCAGGAAATTCATTTGTCCATTTATAAATCTTCAAAAAGAGCTCATGAGCAAGCTTCCATGCATCAAGATCTGTAAAGTGATTAATTACCCTATTCCCAGATCCCAATTCCCTGGTCCCATTTGCTTGAGCCTGCTTTGACATAGAATTACTCATGATACAAAATTTGAGGCGGTAAGAAAAGGAGGCAGCATCCTCTTGGTTTCCTGAGGACTAAGCTCAGAGCGCTTAGCAATAAGAATAGTTCTGACTATTTTAAGTTGATTCATTGTTATTGCCGCGAATGCAAACAATGGATCAATACTCAGAGGCACATTCCACATCTTAGAAAGATCAGAAGAAATAATATGTGCAGCGGCTTGTTCAAACTCAACCGGATCGCTCAACAACGACTCAAGATCATTTGGCAAGAACATAGAAATATTCGATCTCTTAAGTGCTGAAATGATTATATCTCGATCACCTGCAAGTCCCTTCCTTGGTATTGTTCCCCCTTCCAAGAGGTAAGGAAGGACTTCTTCGGGGTTATCATTGGAAAGCCTAAGAGCAGTTCGAATGTTCTTTAGATCTATATTGTGGGAAACGTAAGTTGCAATAAGATCAGATTCACTTTCACGTGCTAACTTAACCTGAAGTCCGGCAATGTAAGCAGAAACTGCGGAATCAATTTCGCGCACAGTTATTCCTTCTCGCGCTTTCATATCAATAATAAAATCTAATTTTTCATATTCTTCCGGTTTGTAGGATGTCATTCCGCTAATGGGCTCTTCGCTTACATCAGAAAGTAGCCCGTGATGTTTCTTGATTACATATGCCATTAACGCACAGTCATTCTCGAGCCACAGAATATGGAATACAGATCGCTTCTCCTCCGGCGACATCTGCTCAACCTGGTTTCGCATCCACGTGCCCACAGCTTCCAAAATTGCAGATCCTTCCGAGATTCCCTGATCAATCACATTCGTCATCTTAACCTCAGTCAAAATCTTCTCCACTTCATGCGCATCCTTGGCCCCAAGCATTCGATCAAGATCAGTTTGTTCGAGCAATAACAGTTTGAGCACTCCCATTCTTCCGTGGGAGTAGGCAAACTTTGGCGCGAAGGTGGATGCAAGGCCTGTCATTTAAGTAGCAGTAAATAAGGAATTTGCAATTTCAAGTTCAGTTGCAGGACGCAATACTTCGGCAACTAAATGCTCCAGCGTGCAATCCTGTTCGCGGTTTTCAGATATAAATCGGAATCCTCCTTTCGCTTTTACAGTTGAACCCATTTTAAATTTGTCGGAATCAGCCAACTTCTTCATCAGCGCTGTGTGCTTATCGGCAGGCTGGATTGTTCCTTCAGTCGTAATTGACTTAAGGCACGCGAGCATAAGTGGCTCCAACTTGTCGTCAGGCAACTTGACAAGATCATCTACGACTTCATCATAAGTTTTATCCAAAAGATCGCGCTTCTTTGAAAGCAATGAGTTTTTCACATGCATATCAGCGGCATTCTCTGCCTTGGCTTTTATCTGAGCCTTTTTTACCTCCTTCTGCCTTGCGATTTCCTGTTTGCGCTCGGCAACAGTTCGTTCTCCGTCTTCCCTGATTTTGGTAAGACTTTTCTGATGAACGCTTCTGGCGTCAGTGATTTTTTGATCTGCCTGCTGGGTTATAGCCGTGAGAATATCTTGTAAAGCCATTAGAGTGTTTGGTAATAAATTAACCGAGGATTCCTACCTTGAAGTTGTTCAACATGAAGAAGGAAATCAAGAATCCAAGAAGAGCGTATGTCTCGACCAAGGCGGCCATTGTAATAACGCGTCCTGTCATCTTGTCATCCTTTGCAAGCATGTGCATACCGGCTGCGCAGACTTTTGCCTGGTAAGGTCCTGAAGTTACGCATGTGAATGCAACAGGCAATGCGGCTGCAAGAATTGCGACTCCCTGGCTAACGCTGATTGCAACTTCACCCGAAATAACCGGTGCGTAGTTGAATATAAAGAGAAGAGCGATAACCATTCCGTATAGTCCTTGCGATCCTGGCAGAACCATAAGAGTGATGACTTTACCTGCAAGATCAGGCTTTTCGGTCAGCAAACCTGCTCCTGCTTGTCCTGTAACAGAAACTCCGATGATGGAGCCGATACAGGAAACAAAAGTGGCGATTGCAGCGCCAAAGAAGGCGAATGCAAGGCCCCATTGCACTTCACCAGCGTGAGTTGCAGCGACTGCTGGCTCTTGTGCGAAGACCGCAATAGGAGCTAGTACTCCGGCGGCGACGATTAGTGAGCGTTTCATATAATGAAGGGGAAAAAAGTTAATAGTTATTCAGTAACAAATGAATCGGGATTAGTTTGAAAATCTGCGAGAGCATCTGCGCTATCTATTAGAGGAGCTGCTGCTTTCTGTACAGCTTCTGTTGCAGCAGGGCAAGGATTGCAATCCGCAATTTCTAATGCATGTGCTAGTTGTTCTGCTGCTGGTTCTTTTGATTCAGGACCCATGAGATAAGAGGGGATTAGATAGAGGAACGTTTAAATGGACTAAACGCCTTGCCGCCACCTTCGAAGAACTGCGAGAAGAACTCGATGAACTGAAGACGACCGGAGTGTATGAAACTACCAAGGGTGTTTAGTGCTATAGAAATTAAATGTCCCATACAAAAGATCAGAATTATCACTGGGACTGCTATAAAAATCGGGAAAAGTTTGCCAACTTCAACCGCAACTTGATTCACCGCCATTGCAATTGCTCCTGTTACAAGTCCGAGCGCCAAAATCCTCAGGTAACTAAGAGTATTACTGAGCATTCCTATTGCAAAATTCAAAACTCCGATTGCTCCCATCAACGGCCTTAGGAATAACTTAGCCCCGTGACCTTTGCCCCAAACAAGCATCAACAAACTTGCGTAAAAAATATATTTCGCAACTGGCTTCAGGCTGATCGGTGCAAATACCATAAAGAGGATGGCTCCCAGAAGAATATGTGGAGTGAAATTCATCCAAAATGCCTCCATTTTCTTTCCGTGAATCCACTTATGCAGACCCGCCAAGAACATTCCATAAAAGAGGTGAGTGAGCCCTAAAAACAGTGATAAATTCTGAAGGAATGTAATTCCCGATTGGTCGTTTAAGTTCCAAATTTGGCCTTTAAACAGCAACATACCATCAGCATTAGTTTTGGTTAGAAATGCCGGAACCTGAGAAGGTGCAAATCCGAAGTAGCCTCCGAACGGGATGGAAACGATTATGGTTACGACGCCGCCAAGGAACAAAGTCCAAGCCAGTTTAGATTCACGCATCTTTAGTTTCTTCTTTAGGATTGCGATTCCAAAAACAGTAGCTAGTACTGCTCCATACCCTGCGTCGGTCAAGCAAAGTGCAAAGTAAAGAGCGAAGAATGGCATAAGTGATACTGTTGGATCAAATTCATGCTGAAGTGGAAGTCCGTAAAGGGTTGTTACACTTTCAAACGGAGTTACTCCTTTGGAATTCCATAGTGCAACAGGTACTTCTTCATCTTCATTGGGCTTTACCTTTAGAAGAGCGACAGCCGGGCCAACCCGCGCACTATCACTTCGTGAAGTGCGGGGTTTCGCATTTGGTGAGTCGGATGTTTTGCTTAAATTAGAGTTCTTCTGATGGAAGAGCTCCACGTCTTGCAGTCTTTGTTCCAGTTTTTCAACTCTTTTCTTTGGAACCCATCCAAGAATGGTAGAAGTTTCCTCAGTTGAACTCATTGCTTCGCGTGCTTCCTGTTTTTCATTCAGCCACATCATAAACTTTGCGACTTTAATCAAGTTGGGAAGTTCAACGCTAAGTCTGGTTCTCTCTTTTGCGTTTTTATAGCGTACTTTTGTCATTTCTTTTGCATGCATCAGGGCTTGTTCGTGTAATTCAGCAGCTTTCCCTTCCAATTTTGGAAGATCAACATTAGTCCATCCATATTTAATTGCTAATTCTTCGAATCGTGGAGCGTCATCTTTCCAAACGTGTGCAACACAGTAAATAATTCCTGTCTTATTATTAACTTCGCTAAGTTCCAGTTTAAGTTTGCCAAGCTCTTTGATCATTTCTGAAAGTTTCACTTTGGGAATAGATCCTTCAATGCGAATTGTAGTCTCCGAAGCGTTTGGAACATCCAATGAATAGGGAAGGGCTCTCCAGGGATCAAGTACTTCTGCAATTTGCTGCGATTGCTTAATCTGTTTTTCCGCATCAGTGTCTTCTTCCTCCAGCTCATGCAATCTATCCACTATTCCTCTTACGTCTGTATGCTTTGAGGCGTGAATTATATCTCGCTCATTCGAATATTTACCTGCAACAGCAAGAGTTTCCTTAGACGCGTAGTCTTTGAGAGTGATAATTGCGAATTGGAGCTCCGCTGAGCGGAAATTGACTTCCGTATGATCTATTACGACAGGGGAATCAGATTGAGTGATCTCCATCACTCCTTCCTTATGAAGAGATTCGATGAGTTGTTCTTTTGCAGACTCATGTGTGATAATGGCCACTTTTTGCATCTCAACGACTGCCATCTAATAGATTTGAAGAGTAAAAGAATACATTATTAAATGAATATTCATTAATTTGATTGGCTTTTCCGTATCTCCTCTCCCCCTCAGAAGGGGGAGAGGATGGGTGAGGGGTGCCTGTGCTGGCAATATCCATCCTCATAATTATTTTTGAAGTTCTTTCAAGATGGGGGAATCGGGATTTGTCATATCAGAAACTAAATTGGCAACTACAACTCCTTTCTTTTGCTTCCAAGTTGCCTCTAGCTCTTTACATTCTTCTTCTGCCAGTTCTTGAGCTTTACTTAGGATTTGAGAGCATTCATCTGCTTTAAACCCCTTCAATTCCTCGTTTGCCTGCGATTTTAGCCCTTCTTCGGCTGTTACGGTTTTGTCAGTCACAGCTTTCTCCACCTCGATTTTCTCCTTTTCCATGGCATCAATCTCTTTTTTTGTTCTCTCTGCCTCCTTTTTTTCCATTTCTGTTATCTTGTTAAAAGGGTCAGAGCCGCTATTTGATGCAGACCCGCCTGCGCCCTGCGGGCTTCGGCGGGCAGGTCCTGATTTTTGGCTTTGTGAAGCGACTTTTTGAGGATTCATAGACGTATATGTTAAAGCGGGCGGAATATACGTGTTTACTATACAGAAATCAAGGCTCTTGGGGGTGCTTTTGATAAATAATGGCCAAATTGACAATGAACAATGAACAATTGACAATTCTAAAGCGACTCAGATGCACATCTGTTTATCGCTTGCGTCAATTGTCAATTGTCAATTGTCAATTTAACAACAATCCTATTTTCGTTTTACCCGCATAAAGCCCGAAAATTCATGGATCTTCAATTTAGGTTCATCTTTCATCAATTTGTCGAGCATTAGGTTCAAGCCGATGTTATCTGAGGCAATATGGGAGCATTGAACGAAGTTGATATGATGCTCTTTTGCCTTTTCGAGCGACTTCTCGGTCACATGCATCGTCAAAATAGTCCCGATTCCGGCCTTTGCCTGCTCCTCGATAAACTCCTCAGGCCCATTGGTTCCACCGGTAAATTCAGTCGCAACCAGTTTGCCAACTCTCGAACTCTTAGATCCGTTTACCAATATTGGAGGATTGCCCAGTTTTGCGTAGGTCTTGTACTCAGGAATTTCCAGAAGTGCATTTAATATCTCGCCCAAGCTATCAAACTTCTTTTTGCAAATTTTCTTTTCAACAAATTGATATACGAGGTTGTCTGCGGGCGTGTGACAATTGAAGAATGGGATTTCCAAAAATTCGGCGGCTTGTTGGCTTCTAAACAGATTATCCGCATGGATCGCTCTCCAAATCTTCTCCATCCTGGGTCGCATAAGAGCATCAGCTCTGTTTTCCGGTACTCCGTGTTGAGCCAATAGGTCAATTTGCATATCCATGACTTTATCCAGATCTGCCAAACTTCTTGCTTCCGGATGGTGTGCCATTACCGCTTCAATCTTCTTTCCTTTTTTATTAAGCAGATCAACTAACAATAATTCCGGAGTTTCCACATCTATACCAACAATTACAGATTTAATATCTTCATTGCCTGTTCCGTTATAAATCCGCGTGTCTGCATATGGATTCCACAAGCGTTCCTCATCAAAAAGCTCAGCCTCCTTCTTGGAAAGCTTCTTTTGATTTATCTTATATTTCTTAAGAGCCTTTTCAATATCCTTCTTGGTGCGTGGATCGGCCACAATGCCGTGTTCGACTATACGAGAAAAGAGTTTTGATAGTTTCATAGTTAGTAAAGAGTACAGGATATAGGCTTTTTTAAGCAAGAAATAGATAGACTGAATGGTGTAAGATATACGTCCGATGAAAATTCAGATCATTTTTACGACATCCACCGGCAACACCGAACATGTCGTAGGAGTACTCCGCAAATCACTGGAGTCAAAAGGTATTAGTGTCAGTTCACAATTAGCTGAAGAATCAAAGCCAGAAGATCTGCTTAAAGGAGATATCCTTATACTCGCTTGTGGAACATGGAACACAGGAGGATCCGAAGGTCAGTTACACATTAGGATGGATGCGTTCTTGAATAGTAAATCTAAAGATATTGATCTGGGCGGAAAACAAGTTGCGATCATTTCTTTAGGTGACGAAGAATATTACTTCACTGGTAGAGCAACGGAACATCTGATTAGATTTGTAATGGAACATAACGGGAAATTGATTGGATCTCCACTTCTAATAATTAATGATCCCGAAGAACAAGAGGAAAAAGTTTGTAAGTGGGGAGAAAGGGTAGTAGAACTCTCTTCAGCATGTCACGCATAAGCATCAAGATCGTCGGAGCGCAGGGCCAAGGAGTTAACTCTGTTGGTGAAATGTGTGCTAAGGGGCTTAAACGTGCAGGATATTGCGTATTCGGAGAGCGGGAATATATGTCAGTTATAATGAATGGACACTCGAGTTATCAGTTAGAGATTAGCAACGAGAAAGTTCGAAGCACTCAAGAGAAGGTAGATGTGTTAGTGACTTTTAATCACCATGGAATAAAAAAGGATTTAAAGGATATAAAGGAGAATGGAATTTTGATTCATCAAACTCCGCAATGGAAGTTCGGTGAAGAGGATCAGAAGTTTATTGATGTTAATTCAATCAAAGTGATTTACTTGCCGACGGAAGATATTCTAAAAAAGTTAAATGCAAAACCTGTACTTGGAAATGTCCTAATTACTTCAGTTGTCTGGTCATTGATTGAGCGAAGTTCAGACGAACTTAAGGAAATGGTCAGAGAAAGGTTTGGACATAAGAAGGATTTGTTAGCACTGAATTATTTATGCATTGATGAGGGGGTAAAGTTTTCGGGTTCGGGTTCGGAAAAAGTATGTTTGCCGGAGCCTGATGAGAAATGGAAAAGTCAGTTACTGATAACAGGTAGTCAAGCTATGGGATTGGGTGCGATTCATGCCGGGTGCAGAGCGCTTTTTGGTTATCCGATGACACCGGCTTCTCCTCTGCTCACATTCCTTGCGGAAATACAGGGGGAATCAAAAATGCTTGTAAAACAGGCAGAGGACGAGATTACGGCAGTTCAGATGATGGTTGGAGCGATGCACGCGGGAACGCGTGCGATGACCGCAACGTCGGGGGGCGGCTATGATTTGATGACGGAAACAATTTCACTTTGCGGAATAAGCGAGACACCGGCAGTAATAGTTTTGGCTCAGAGACCGGGTCCCGGAACGGGGCTTCCAACTTGGACAGCCCAGGGTGATTTGCTTATGGCAGTTAGTGCCGGACATGGCGAGTTTCCTCGCGCGGTTATGAGCGTGAGCGATGCGGAAGATTCATTTAGCTTAATGATGGATGCTTTTAATTTCTCAGAAGAGTTTCAAATACCTGTTACTGTTTTGACGGAGAAGCAGATTGCAGAGTCGTTGTTTACGACAGAGATCAGTGATCAGAAATCAGTGGTCAGGCGAGGAAGGTTAGTTGAAGGTGATGGACTTAAATTACTAAGAGCAACAGATCGTTATGATCCGGATGCGCCGGATGGAGTAAGTGCAAGATGGCTTCCGGGAAGTGATGCACCGACGTATTGTGCTCAGAGTTATGAACATAATGCGGATGGGTCGTTTGATGAGTCAGCTGAAAATGCAATTGCTCAAGCCAAGAAAAGGATGAAAAAGATGGAGGGGCTTAAGCGGGCGTTGCCCGAACCCGAGTACTTTGGATCGGAAAACACTGACGTCCTAATAGTAAGTTGGGGGAGTAATAAGAATGCTATTTTAGATTTGATTGAGGACGAATCAGTTGCTTATCTACATTACACATATTTGTGGCCTCTTAAGACAGAAAGATTAGTTGAGCTTGCGGCCAAGGCGAAGAAAACTGTGCTTGTAGAAGGGAATGTACAAGGTCAGCTTGGAATGCTTATTAAGCAAGAGTGTGGACTCGAGTTTAATGAGAGGGTTCTAAAGTTTGATGGACGGGCTACTGGCTTATCTAACTTAAACCTATCTGTTTTATGACCAACTCTAAAAAGAGTGCCGGCATTTCCATGAAGGACTACAACTGTAAAAATCAATGCACATGGTGCGATGGGTGCGGAAATTATGGGATTCTGACTGCTATAAAAAGGGCTTTGATTGAGCTTGGATTAGCCCCTCATCAGGTTCTTATATGCTTCGACGTTGGATGCCATGGGAATATGTCAGACACGTTAGTCGGTTACAGATTTCACGGTCTTCATGGTCGAGTCATTTCACTCTCAGCCGGAGCGGCTTTGGCTAATCCGGATGTTCCTGTAATTGCATTTGGGGGAGACGGCGCATGTTTCTCCGAGGGTGTTGGACATCTGGTCCACGCAATCAGATCAAATTACAACATGACGTTTATTCTGCATAACAATGGGAACTACGGACTTACTACCGGCCAAGCAAGCTCCTTAACTCCTCGTGGAGAGAAGATGGACATGGCGCCGCTTGGAACGGTCGAAGAACCTTTGAATAGCATGGACTTTGTGTTCTCTTTGAATCCAAGCTTCGTTGCGCGCGGGTTTAACGGAAACATCAGTCAGCTTACAAATATTCTCAAGTCAGCGATATATCACCAAGGCTTTTCCTACGTTGATGTATTGCAAGCTTGCCCCACTTACAACAAATTCGTATCGCATGAATACTTGCTTGAAAAATGTTACGAATGCGAACCAATGAATTTTGAAACTGCAAGAAAGGCTGCTGTAGATACATCGGAAAAAATTGCGACAGGAGTTTTGTATCAGGATAAAACAAGACCTACTTTCTTAGATCAGTTGGAAGCTAGAAAGGGGATAGACTCAAGATTGGTTGATGAAGTTAAGAAAGTTGATGTTAGTGCTTTATTGGCAAAATTTTCTTGAAAAGCTTGAGTGCCAATAGTGGATGCTTAAAAGCGTGGAACACCATTCTTAAAATCTGCATCACAAAGGCAAAAATCGCAGTCAGTCTGGTCGGAACCGAACCTTTTTTGATGTATCTGGAAATAATCTCAAGTCGATCAAAAATCCCTCTGCCGTCCACTCGGTTCTGAGCGGTTGCCGCGCCACCGTGTACTCGAAACTGGCCTAAGTTTTTAGTTTCGTTATAAAGATCAGTAACTTCCAGCATCCTTACCCAATACTCAGTATCCAATAATTGCTTCATTGTAAGATGAAACGAGCCAGCAAGCTCCATCTCGCCCCTGCTCATAACAACAAAGTCAGGTTCACCGACCAGATTTGGCCAGAAACCTCGGCGGAGCCATTTTTTAAGAAACTTATCTCCGTCAATTACGCCTGACGGAAATCTTTTTTTCTTTATCCTCAATAATCTTTTAAAACATCTCTTCGATCCGCTTTCATCTTCAAACTTATATTCATGCCCCATCGCAACAAACCCGACGTTGGAATTATCATTCAAAATCTTCACGGCAGTCTCCAGATAATCCTGCGTCCAGAGATCATCTTGAAAAAGATACGCAACGATCGGTGCCGAAGTTGCATTAAAGCACGCGTTCCAATTGCCTCCGATGCCCAGTCTCTCAGGTGACTTCTTGAAAGTTATGCGTTCATCAGAAAGAAAGGGTTTAACGATTGATTCAGTATCTCCAGCTGATGGATCTTCGTGAATAAATGCCTTCCAGCTTGTAAAAGTTTGGGCTTGGAGGGATTCCAAGGCTTCTTTTAAAAATCTGGGATCGGGATTGTACGTTGGAATTAGGACGTCGACTGAGGACATGCGTAGATTGTAGAGGGTTATTTGTATTATTAAAAAGAATTAAGCCCACGTTATAACTAATACAACTATTTAACTAAATAGTTGATATAATATTATAGTGTTATTTGGTGATATAAATGCTTCAGATGTCGTATTTGTTGATATATCCTTAGCACATGCGCATCGACGTAATCACACTTTTTCCGGATATGTTTAAAGGGCCTCTTACAGAGAGCATTCTCGACAGAGCTCAAAAAATGGAGCTATTGGAGCTTAAATTTAATGATCTGAGGGAATTTGGAACAGGTAATTACGCCCAAGTAGACGACTCGCCGTATGGAGGAGGGGCAGGGATGGTGATCACGGCACCAGTCTTGGTTGAAGCTATTGAAGCCATTGAAGAAAAAGTGAAAAGTGAAAAGTTAATAGTGAATAGTGATCCTCATCGGATTTATCTCTCACCTCGTGGAGAACGGCTTACTCAAGAAAAAGTTGAGGGGTTAGCCAAAGATCACGAATGGTTGATCTTAGTCTGTGGTAGATATGAGGGAATAGATCAGCGTGTAATTGATGGTGGATGGATTGATGAAGAGATTTCAATCGGAGATTATGTGCTGACGGGAGGAGAACTTCCCGCGGCGGTATTGATTGATGCGGTTGCGAGGCAGATTCCTGGAGTTCTGGGGAAAGACGAGTCGGCACATGAGGAAAGTTTCTCGGAAAGCTTAGATAGAAAAAAGGAGTACCCGCATTACACAAGGCCCGAAGAATTCATGGGACTTAAAGTTCCCGATGTTTTGCTTGGGGGAAATCACGGAGAAATTGATAAATGGAGGAAAAAAAACTGTAAGTGAATTGACAATGGACAATTGACAATTGACAATTGCAAGCATGCTTCAAGGGTTTATTCAGGAATTAAATGAGTCAGGCTCAGTTTGTTTCACAGTGCGCGCTGTTCCAAATGCTCCGGAGTCAAAGATTCTCGAAGTTATGGATGATGAGAGTATTAAGATTTCAGTAAATGCTCAGCCGGAGAAGGGGAAGGCGAACAAAGAATTGGTCAAATTTATTGCAAACCAATTTGGAGTCGAGAAATCAAAAGTTTCAATCCTTTCTGGTGAATCTGCGCGAATAAAGATAGTAAAAGTTAGTTCGTAACTCATTTAAGTTTTTCTTCGATCGCACCATTTAAGTCAGCATAGTAAGGGAGTCCAATGAATTTTTCTCCGTTTATAAAGTAAGTTGGCACCAGAGTTACATCCAGACCCTTGCTCCAAGCTTTTTGTTGCTTGAGGATGATTCCAATCTCTTCGCTTGTCATACATTCGTTAAATTTCTCCATATCAAGTCCAAGCTCAGTTGCATAATGCTCAGGTTCCAATCTTTCTGCATCCAGTTTGTCCGAAAGGATCTGATGCATCGCCATTCCTTTGGACTGCATTGCCGAACAAATGAGTCCTGTTGCTGCATTTTGCGATCCAGGATATTTCTTGAGGGGAAGTATGGCTATCTGAAACTTAAGCATTCCTTCCTCAATGAAGTCAGAATAAAGTCTGGGGAACAAATCCAGCTGAAAGTCGCGCGCATATTTTGCGTGGTGTTCAGTAAAAAGTAGGAGAGTGACTGGAGCATCCCGTCTCCCAATGTCGATTACCCCTGTTGCAAGCAGCCTTTCGGCCAGGGCTCCGGTACCAGCAATTAGCTCCTGAATATCAACTGGTGCGATCTCCTCGACTCTTTCCTCCGGTTGCATAGGTGGAGGATCTTTGATTTTTTCAACCGGAGTGGCCCTTTCAGGCACTTGTATGCAGGCGAATAGGGTTAGGGTGAGGGCGAGGGTTAGAAATCGAAAGTTCATGTTTGTATGTTAGCAGATTGTTAATTAGCGGTATCATATAAGTATGGATCGAAGGACAGTTACTTTACTTAGCATTCCCATAGATGCAATAAGGCAAAAAGATGCAATTCAAATTATTTTGGAGATGCTTGAGGGTGGACATCTTAAACGATTCTTTAAAGTGGGAGGACAGCACCATGTTATTACTCCCAACAGCGAAATGCTTGTGGAGTCATTCAAGAACGACAAGTTCCGTGAAGTTCTACAGTTAGCAAGTCTAAATATTCCAGACAGCGTTGGGCTTTTGTATGCTGCAAAATTCAAACGGAAAAAACTTCCGGAGCGAGTGACCGGAGTTGATACAGTTGTAAAACTTTGCAGTCAGCTTCCCAAAAAACATTCAGTATTTTTATTGGGTGCTAAAGAGGGTGTTGCAGAGAAGACTGCGGAGAAACTTAAAAAAATTAATCCTGAGCTTAATGTAGTTGGAACATTTTCAGGAAGTCCGAGTGAAAAAGATTCTGTGGAAATAATTAGTAAAATAAAAGAAGCTAGACCCCACTTGTTGCTTGTTGCATTCGGTGCGCCCAAGCAGGATTTATGGATAGCTGAGCACATAAGTCAGATGCCCAGTGTCAGGGTGGCAATGGGAGTAGGGGGTACGTTTGATTTTATTGCGGGTGTACGTAAGCGAGCTCCAGCTCTCCTCAGGTCAGTCGGGCTGGAGTGGATGTACAGGTTAGTAAAACAACCGAGCAGATTCAAAAGGATAATGAATGCGGTTGTTGTGTTTCCTTACTTAGTTGTTTTTACAAGAAGGAAATGATTATTCCCTCAACTCTTCCAACGACGACACATACCACTCATGTGGCCCTCTCTTTAGTATGACAAGTTTAGGTCCGTCTTTTGTTTCCGCCAAGTAATGTCTTTCGACCCCGTTGTCACGTAGTACTTCTGAATGTTTAATTTCCTCTTCTGGCAGAAGCATATAAATCGCAATATCGGGCTTATCCGAAAGTGCGGCATTAAAGTTCATTCCAACTCTTCCAAGTGTCGCGACAATAGCAACTATTACACAGCTTCCGAGCACGGCCCAGAACATCGTGTGGCTATATCGCCTTGTGCTGATTCTGTTTATTTCCATGTTCGGTTAATATTATAGCAGTTATGGGCTGATTTGGATAGGTGTGATTTTTTTAGTGTGTGTTTCTGCTATCTATATACACCCTCCCCCCTGGGGCGGGGTATAGGCTCAGGGTGGGCGGGCCGTCAGTATTGTGTCAGCTGCATTACCCTCGTCAATATCTTCTCAAAAAAATCTTTTCCCGACCTCGACTTTTCACCTTCAACTAAGGACCTTTCTGGTTCCACTCACAAGCGGAACACCCTCTGTGCTGAACAGCGAAAATATGTTAAAATAGTGTAGATGGCACGATGTGCATTAATAATCATCGACGGATTCGGAGTAGCGCCCCCGGGACCAGGAAATGCAAGAACTCAGGCAAATCTGCCAAATGTCTCGAGGATGGAAAAAGAAATCCCCAATGTACTTATGGAAGCAGCTGGAAATGCCGCTGGACTTCCGGAAGGTCAGCAGGGCGCAAGCGAACAAGGGCACTACACAATTGGTGCAGGCCGAGTTGTTTGGCAAACTCTTGAACAGATCAATCGCGACATTCGTGACGGATCATTTTTCGACAATGAGGCTTTAGTTTCTGCATGCAAGGACGCAGTTGCACGCGATGTTCCTCTTCATTTTTTCATAATTTTCTCTTATGGAGGAGTTCATGGACATGCTAATCATCTATATGCAGCTATGAAGCTTGCGAAGGACGAAGGGGTTAAAGAAGTTTGTTTGCATTTAACAGGTGATGGGCGCGATGTTCCGGAACAGTCACTTCTCAAAGATATTGAAGACATCAACAATGTTATTGAAGAACTGGATACAGGCAAGCTATGTTCTGTAGTTGGCAGGTATTACTCGATGGATCGAGATTTGCAGTGGGACAGAACGAAAGTTGCGTATGATCTTTACACGCAAGGCGTGGGAGAAGAAGTCGTGGATTTTCCAAAGGCATTCCAAGAGTACTATTCCAGAGCTGAGGAAAATCAAGATACGGATTACTATATGCCTCCGCTTAAATCGAAGGAATTTGTTTCAATAGCGGAAGATCATGTCGTGGTTAATCTAAACTACAGAACTGACAGGCAGCCACAGATAACAGAAGCTCTTACAGAAAAGAATTTTGAGCATTTTGATAATTCTGTTCGTGTAACAAAGTATGTTTGTATGGGGCCTTACAGCGATTCATTGCCAATTGCTTATCCAGAGCTGGTTGTGAAAAATAATCTTGGATCTTGGCTTAGCCAACATAATAAAAAACAGCTTCGCGTTTGTGAATCGGAAAAATATGCGCACGTCACATTCTTTTTTAATTCACAGGAAGAAGATCCGTATCCAGGTGAAGAACGCATAAAAATTCCATCTCCCAAATGCCCCAGCTACGATCAAAAACCGGAGATGAGCGCAAGTAAAGTTACAGATGCTGCAGTTAAAGGGGCTCAAGAAGAGAAATATGACATGATTGTAGTTAATTATGCTAACCCCGATTTGGTTGGCCATAGCGGGGATCTGGAAGCTGCAATTATTGCGTGCGAGACGGTTGATGCTCAGCTCGAAAAGTTATTGCCTGAGCTAGAAAAACATGGATATGAATGGATAATAACCTCGGACCATGGGAATTCGGAGCAGATGCTTTACGATGATGGTGAGCCGTGCCCAAGCCATACAGATAATCTTGTCCAGACCTTCGTAAATTCGGAAAAATTCCCAACGTCAGAGTCTCTTAAGATCAAGAAGGGGATAAAAGACATAGCTCCAATGTGCCTGGAAATCATGGATCTTGAGGTTCCGGAGGAGATGAAATCCAATTAGGTAGGGTAAGTGTAGTAGGTAAGGAAAGTTTGATAGTTTTTGGTTTTTGGTTTCTTGTTTTTCCGCTAACGTATGCCCGATATGGACGAAATTACGTATAAGTCAGCTTCATTCTACGATGACTTGGCATCTGAGTCCGACCCGCATGTCCACATGGTCATGATCGCAACAAAGCCAGATATTATTAAGCAGGTTCCTCTATTCAAGGAACTCAAAAAGCGCGGACACACAGTTGTTCTTGCGCATACCGGACAGCATTATGATGAAAACTTAAGTGGAGGAATGCTAAAGGAATTTGGAGTGGAACCGGATTTGAATTTGAATGTTCGCGGAGGAATGGACCAAATAGTCAGCCAGATAATCGGACGCTTGGGTTACGTAATTGGTGAGCTTAAAGAACGTGGAAAGATTGTTATTCCCTATGCACATGGAGATACGACGACTGCGATGGCGTCTAGCAATGCGGGGTTTTGCCATGCGTTTGCATCAGTCCACGTTGAAGCGGGGATTAGGACTCTAACACCCGAGTATTCGAATACTCGAATACTCGAATATTCGAATCTAGATGTTGCAGAGTGGAGGAGGTTTTTGATGGATAAAAATAACTGGAAGCGCGGATCACAGGAGCCTTTTCCTGAGCAGTTCAACACAAGGTGTAGCGAGGCGGCTACAGGAATCCACTTAGCTCCCGTCGAACTTGATCGTGAGTTTATGCTTAGCGAAGGATTCAATGATGATCGAATTTTCGTTGTGGGAAACTCAGTCGTTGATGCAACTCTGGAAGCTGTTGAAAATGCAAAAAACTCACAAATTTTCGAGAAATATCCTCAACTTGCGGAAGGCAACTTCGTTCGTTTCTGCATACACCGCAGAGAGAACTGCGTTTCCGAAAAGCGATTCATGGCAATCTTTGATGCACTCAAGTCATTTATAGAGGAAGGAAAGAATGTACTTCTTATAAACATGAATCAAACCAAGAGGGCGTTTGCTGCCTTCGGGCTCGAGGAAGAAGTGGCGCGCCTTGATCAGGAACATGATAACTTCGTGTTCTCTGAAGTTTGGCCTCTTTATACAGATGTAATTGCCGCGATGAACAAGGCATCAGTCTGCGCAACAGACTCTGGATCAATGCAGGAGGAAATGAATGTACTTGGAGTTCCATGTGTCACTCTCAGGTTCGGATCAGATCGCTCCGAGTCCATTATGAATGGAGGAAATCTGATCGCTCCTCCGGTTAATTCAGGAGTCATCAAAAAGATTATCGAGTTTGCCTGGGATAATCAGGATATGAAAGACGCGCCAAAGATATACGGAGAAAACGTCAGTGCCAGATGCGTGGATGCGGTGGAGGAAGTGTTGGGTTCAGGCGAAGAAGTATTTAGAGATGAAGGAGAACGACTGCGAATTGACAATTGACAATTAACAATTGACAATGGCTTGTGGAGGGGAATTGTCCATTGTCCATTGTCAATTGTCCATTTTCTTTCTTCGATGCTCCAACGACTAAGACAATCTCTGGCCCTAGTTCTGATAGCATTTCTCCCATTCCATGCACTCTTAGTCACGTTTGGAACCAAGCTCATAAGGGGATCTGGGAATGCTCCGATGAGTCAGTTAGCTATTTGGAAAGAAGGACTGCTTGCAGTTATTCTTTTAGTTGCGTTTTTGGAGTGGCTGAAATCAAAAAAGAAGTGGAAGTTTGATGAAATTGATTTGTCGATTGTTTTGTTGATAGCTCTTTCGTTAGTTGTCACAAACTTCACTCATGGTGACTGGAAACTATATCTATTTGGATTTAAATATGACTTCATTCCACTTATCGCATTCTTTGCACTTAGAAGAGTGGAGTGGTCAGAAAAGTTTATAAAGAATGTGTTTAGATTATTGATTGGAGTTGGGGTTGTAGTTTCTGGATTCGGACTTGTTGCAATGTTTTTGCCTCAGGCGTGGTTCACGTTGCTTGGATATTCCGATCTTCATTCCTTATATCTTCCTGATGCTCCTTTGGCGGCATTTCAGCAAATTGAATCTCTTGGTATCAGGCGGATGCAGTCTGTAATGAGCGGGCCGAATCAGTTGGGTCTTTGGTTATTGATTCCTTTCAGTATCTCTGTCATTAAGATGCTTCGGGGAAGCGTCACTGGTCACTGGTCACTGGTCACTGGTCTTTTTGGATTAGGAATTTTACTGACCTTTTCGCGCTCTGCGTGGATTGCGGCGTTTGTGATTTTTGTGATTGTTCTTTATCAAACTCAATCAAAGAAGGCTTTCAAGAAATCTGTGACGCAGATTGTAGGACTCATAATCGTAAGTGTAATTGTTCTTACAATGGTTCAGCCGGGAGTTCTCCTCAGGCTCACATCATCAAGCGGACATTTTACAAGGCCGATCGAAGCTTGGCAGATTATGAACAAGCATAAATTCGGATTAGGTTTAGGTATGGCAGGGCCTGCAAGCAACAGAGTTAGCGATGCATGCGTAAATCTTCCGGAGGGGAGTGATGCGAGTTGGGCAAGCGACCGGCCGGATCTTTGCGTGTTTGTTGGGGAAACTCAGATACAACCGTCAGACAGAGAATGCAAATGTCCGTTCCTTCCAGAAAACTGGTATCTGCAAATTGGGACAGAGCTTGGGATAATCGGGTTTGCTCTTTATCTGATCATGATCTTTATGGTGATTAGAAGGCTTAGTCGAAAAGAAAAGCTCAAACCTGTACTACTCGCATTCATTGGAATATCAATCGCCGCACTTTTCCTTCATGCATGGGAGGATAGTGCGGTGGCTTATACGATCTGGATGCTTGCAGCGATAATTGGAATCTGATTGTACTTATTGACTTTTCTTTCGTGCACGTGCTCTTAATCCAGCTCTGATTGCAGGAGCAATACCAACGCTTGCGAGATTTCCTGTCCATCTCAAAGCAAATTGTGTTCGAGTCTCGCCTTCAGGCTTAGCAGTTTTAGCTTTAGGCGTTCTTGCAGGTGGTTTTACTGCTGGCAAATTT
This sequence comes from Candidatus Peribacteraceae bacterium, assembly GCA_030750465.1. Lineage (GTDB taxonomy): Bacteria > Patescibacteriota > Gracilibacteria > Peribacterales > Peribacteraceae > UBA2144. The sequence goes on along the minus strand of JASMHZ010000010.1, from coordinate 1,019 downwards.
TGTTTTGCTTCTGGAAGATCATCTTTAAGAAGATCGTCTTCAAAAACTACCACTTGCCCTTGCCCAGTGTCGTCACCAGTTGGTAATGCTTCTCCCAGACTATCTAATTCTTGCGTGTGATTAGCAGCAGGCCTTGTAGCAACCTGTCTTCTTTTTTTGGCTCTTTGAGACATTACTGCTCCCAAGCGGGTCCATCTATTCTTTGCATGCAGAGTATCCGAAATACTGTGGGATTTTGCCGATGAAGTAATTAACTCTTTTGCCTTAGCAAGAGCTGGCGATTCTTTTTTCAGTTTTGGTATTCCAGTTTCTTTAGTTACTGCTCCTGCAGCCTTCTGAAAATCTTCTGCCACTTTATTCATTGTTTCATCAATTTCACTTCTAATTTCAGTAGCTTCTTTTAATATTCCAGCCATATCCCTTCGTAATTCTCTTAGCTTAGTAATTACTGTATTTGCATCTGCCATCACCACTGACCGTCTTTGTTCATCTTTTGCGGTCAACAATCTTCTCATCAAAACTTTCATATATTCTACGGATCCTGCACAATACTGAGCGCATATCTTCTGCCATTCGCTTGGTTTTCTAGGTTCTAAACTACCGAATATTTCTGCGAAATCAGGTACTTCAGATTGAGCGGCTGCTTTTGACTCATCACCTTCAACAGGCAATTCTGGCAGCTCATCGGTTTCTGATGGCTCTGGCATAGGAGGGTGAGTCTCCTCCTCGGGAATATTTTTGTCAACAACTTTTGACCTCACCCCCTGCCCCTCTCCTCACCCCTCCGCTTGCCTACCAGGAGAGGGGAGACTTGTCATAGAGGGGATGCTATTCTATGACTATGAAAAGCATCGTAATCCTCGATTTTGGCGGCCAATATGCACATCTGATAGCAAGTAGGGTCCGCAGGCTTGGGGTTTATTCAGAAATTCGCGAAGCAGAGACTCCGGCTTCAGAATTTAAGGATGTTGCGGGGATAATCCTCTCCGGAGGGCCGCAGAGTGTAAATGAGGAAGGTG